>NZ_JBYCZV010000051.1:0-205 GCF_057586415.1 Nocardioides sp. SRI_004 | reverse complement strand
CGGGTTCGGGGACGGTGTCGGCGATCGACTGTGACCCGACCGCGCCGGCGGTTCTTGCGCCGGGTGAGTCGATGGAGTGCACTGCGACGTATGTGGTGACGCAGGCCGATGTGGATGCCGGTCAGGTGGACAACGCTGCGACGACCACGGGTACGCCGCCGTCGGGTCCGAAGGTCACCGATGAGGACGACGTGACGGTCCCGGG
>NZ_JBYCZV010000050.1:0-210 GCF_057586415.1 Nocardioides sp. SRI_004 | reverse complement strand
GAGGCGAGGGCGTCGGCGGAGAAGCCGCCGAACACGACCGTGTGCGGGGCGCCGATGCGGGCGCAGGCGAGCATCGCGACGATGGCCTCGGGGATCATCGGCATGTAGATCGCGACCCGGTCGCCCTTGCCGACGCCCAGCGCGGTGAGCGCGTTGGCGGCCTGGGAGACCTCGTCCTTGAGCTGGGCGTAGGTGATGTCGCGGGTGTCG
>NZ_JBYCZV010000049.1:0-212 GCF_057586415.1 Nocardioides sp. SRI_004 | reverse complement strand
GACGACGACCGGTACGCCGACACCTACTGGTCGCGCTTCAAGGCGCAGGGCTACTACTTCGCCGGCGACGGTGCGAAGAAGGACGAGGACGGCGACATCTGGGTCCTCGGTCGCGTCGACGACGTCATGAACGTCTCCGGCCACCGCCTGTCCACCACCGAGATCGAGTCCGCGCTCGTCTCGCACCCCAAGGTCGCCGAGTCCGCCGTCGT
>NZ_JBYCZV010000048.1:0-240 GCF_057586415.1 Nocardioides sp. SRI_004 | reverse complement strand
CACGTCATCGGCGGCGACCGCACCCCGATCGTCGACACCTGGTGGCAGACCGAGACCGGTGCCGTGATGATCTCCCCGCTGCCGGGCGTGACCGCCGGCAAGCCCGGCTCCGCGATGACCGCAATCCCCGGCATCGAGGCCGACGTCGTCGACGACGAGGGCAACTCCGTGCCCAACGGCTCCGGCGGCTACCTCGTCATCACCTCGCCGTGGCCCTCCATGCTGCGCACCATCTGGGGC
>NZ_JBYCZV010000047.1:0-243 GCF_057586415.1 Nocardioides sp. SRI_004 | reverse complement strand
TTGGGCCGCCGCCGACGCTCGTGGGCTGCACGATGTGCGACAGGCGCCCAGTAGGTGCCATCCGGTCCGCGGTTGCGGGCGACCTCGCGACTCACCACCGACTTGTTCCGGCCGATCAGGGCGCCGATCTGGCCGTAGGACAGCTCCATCCGCAGCCCGACCGCGATGACTGAGCGGTCCTCGCTCGACAACGAGCGTCGTCTGCGGTCGGCCAGGCGGGGATCGCCGATCGTCCGTGTCGGT
>NZ_JBYCZV010000046.1:0-255 GCF_057586415.1 Nocardioides sp. SRI_004 | reverse complement strand
ACTGTGATTGGTGGAAGTGGCATCGGCGGGCGCGAGACTCCGATCGTCGACACCTGGTGGCAGACCGAGACCGGTGCCGTGATGATCTCCCCGCTGCCGGGCGTGACCGCCGGCAAGCCCGGCTCCGCGATGACCGCGATCCCCGGTATCGAGGCCGACGTCGTCGACGACGAGGGCAACTCCGTGCCCAACGGCTCCGGCGGCTACCTCGTCATCACCTCGCCGTGGCCCTCCATGCTGCGCACCATCTGGGGT
>NZ_JBYCZV010000045.1:0-275 GCF_057586415.1 Nocardioides sp. SRI_004 | reverse complement strand
GGCGTGACCGTGGGGCTCTCCGGGGTCTCGACCACCGGACCCGACGGGGGCGTGCCCGTCGCGGTCGCGACGTTCTCGACCGTGCCGGCATCCACATCGGCCTGCGTGATCACGTACGGCTCATCAGCCGTGCACGTCACCGACGCACCCGGCGCCAGCGTCGTCGGGTCACACGTGACCGTGATCCCCAGACCCGCCAACAGCGGGTCATCGACGGCGATCCCGGACAAGGTGACGTTGCCGGTGTTGGAGACATCGAAGACGTAGTTGATCTC
>NZ_JBYCZV010000044.1:0-319 GCF_057586415.1 Nocardioides sp. SRI_004 | reverse complement strand
ACCACATCATCGTGGTCAGCAAGAACGCCATCAAGGACTGGGACGGGGTGACCTTCCCGTGGACGTTCGCCGACGCCCAGGACTCCGTCGCGATCCGCTACGCCGTCGGCAACGAGCAGCCGGGCGACGAGGAGCTCGTCAACTGCCCGCTCGCCCAGATCACTCCTCCGACGATCGAGCCGGTCGATCCGTGCGGCCCGGACAACATCGCGTTCCCGGAGGTTCCCGAGACCGACGAGTACACGGTCGAGGTCGTCGACGGTGACGTCGTGCTGACCGCCAAGCCGGGCTACGAGTTCCCGGGCGGAGAGTCCACCCT
>NZ_JBYCZV010000043.1:0-337 GCF_057586415.1 Nocardioides sp. SRI_004 | reverse complement strand
GTACCCCGTCAAGAACGGCACCGTCACCATCGGCGGCGTGGCCTACCCGGTCACCCCCACCGACGGCGGGACCGACAACCCGGGCGACACCACCGACGGCACCATCAAGGTCGGCGGCGTCACCTACCCCGTCAAGAACGGCACCGTCACCGTCAACGGAGTGAAGTACCCGGTCAAGAACGGCACCGTCACCATCGGCGGAGTGGCCTACCCGGTCACCCCCACCCACGGCGGGACCGACAACCCGGGCGACACCACCAACGGCACCATCAAGGTCGGCGGCGTCACCTACCCCGTCAAGAACGGCACCGTCACCGTCAACGGAGTGAAGTACCCG
>NZ_JBYCZV010000042.1:0-425 GCF_057586415.1 Nocardioides sp. SRI_004 | reverse complement strand
GTCAGCACGACGTCGCCGTCGACGACCTCGACCGAGTACTCGTCGGTCCCGGGAACCTCCGGGAAGGCGATGTTGTCCGGGCCGCACGGGTCGACCGGCTCGACCGACGGAGGAGTGATCTCGGCCAGCGGGCAGTTGACGAGCTCCTCGTCGCCCGGCTGCTCGTTGCCGACGGCATAGCGGATCGCGACCGAGTCCTGCGCGTCCGGGAAGACCCACGGGAAGGTCACCCCGTCCCAGCCCTTGTTGAACAGGGTCGCGTCGCTGACCACGATGATGTGGTCCGGCACGCCCGGCGGGGTCCCGACGTACTTGCAGACCACGACCTTCTTCCCGTCGACCGGGCACTCCTCGCCCGAGTCGACCGGCGCCGCCAGCTCGTACGTCGCCGACGGCCCCTCGAAGGCCCAACCGTCCTTGGCGGT
>NZ_JBYCZV010000041.1:0-473 GCF_057586415.1 Nocardioides sp. SRI_004 | reverse complement strand
GCGCCTCCACCGAGCACACCCCCGAGGCCTTCGACGCCGAGCACCCGCTCTACGTCATGTACACCTCCGGCACGACCGGCAAGCCCAAGGGCATCCTGCACACCACCGGGGGCTACCTGACCGGGGCGTCGTACACGCACAACGCGGTCTTCGACCTCAAGCCGGACACCGACGTCTACTGGTGCACCGCCGACATCGGCTGGGTCACCGGCCACTCCTACATCGTCTACGGACCGCTCGCCAACGGCGTCACGCAGGTGCTCTACGAGGGCACGCCCGACTCCCCCGAGCCGGGCCGCTGGTGGAAGATCATCCAGGACTACGGCGTCACGCTCTTCTACACGGCCCCGACCGCGATCCGGTCGTTCATGAAGCAGGGCCACGAGGTGCCCGACAAGTTCGACATGTCGTCGCTGCGGATCCTCGGCTCGGTCGGCGAGCCGATCAACCCCGAGGCCTACATCTGGTACCGC
>NZ_JBYCZV010000040.1:0-756 GCF_057586415.1 Nocardioides sp. SRI_004 | reverse complement strand
TGGTCACCGAAACTGATCGCCCGGGTGCTGCGCGAGGAGTCACCACACATGATCATGGGCCGGGTGTCGCACGAGACGATCTACCAGGCGCTCTACGTCCAGACCCGCGGGTCGTTGCGCAAGGACCTCTACCGACAGCTGTCGACCAAACGGCCCCACCGGCAGGCCCGGGGCACCGGCCGGCGTGGTCCCTCGCCGTACAAGGAAGCGTTCAAGATCAGTCAGCGTCCTGCCGAGGTCACCGACCGTGCCGTGCCAGGCCACTGGGAAGGCGACCTGATCATGGGCCCTCCTGGCACTCCCGCGGTCGGGACCCTGGTGGAGCGCTCGACCCGGTTCACGATCCTGTTGCACCTGCCCGGACGTCACGACGCGGAGTCCGTCGCGGCGGTGATGATCCGCGAGATGGGCGAGTTGCCCGAGCACCTGCGCCGCTCGCTGACCTGGGACCGTGGCACCGAGCTGGCTCGCTACGACAAGATCCAGGTCGAGCTCGACATGCCGGTCTACTTCTGCGATCCCCACTCGCCGTGGCAACGCGGGACCAACGAGAACACCAACCGGCTCCTGCGGCACTGGCTGACCAAGGGCACCGACCTGTCCCGGTTCACCGCAGCCGACCTACGCCGGATCGCTGCGACCCTCAACGCCCGACCACGCCCTACGCTGGACATGCGAACCCCAGCCCAAGCGCTGGACGCACTGCTGTCAAACCCGGCAGCAGCATGACCGTTGCTTACACCGATTGACCTTCCA
>NZ_JBYCZV010000039.1:0-1281 GCF_057586415.1 Nocardioides sp. SRI_004 | reverse complement strand
CGGCGAAGGCCGACGGCGTCGTCATCGAGATCGTCGACGAGCTGCTGGCGGAGGCGAACGGCTTCCTCGGCACGCTGCCCTTCACCTTCATCCTGGACGGCAAGGAGTACACCGTGTTCGCGGTGGCCGAGCCCGGTCAGACCGCTGACGACTTCAGCGTGGAGACGCAGTGCGCCGGCGGCGAGGTCGTCGACGAGGACTGCCTCGACGCCGCGACCAACCCGGACGCGGTCGACGCCAACGGTGAGCCGTGCAACCCCGACGGCGGCGAGACCGGCGGCATCGTCGACACGGACGACCCCGACGCCCTGCCGAACACCGGCGGTCCCGCGGGGATCCTCCTCCCGCTCGGCGCCCTCCTGGTGCTCGTGGGTGCAGGTCTGGTCATGGTCAGGCGTCCCCACTCCGCCTGACCATCAGCCCGGTCGGGCCACGGACGGCCACACGGTCGGGTGTTCGCCCCGTCGCAGCAAGCTACTGCGGCGGGGCGAACCACGTTTTCGCGACGTCGCGCGACGGCTATCGGAAGCGATGGATTCCATCGATTCCCATTCCGGTGGCTGCCCGGTGTGCCTAGCCTCGAAACGGGTCTGGCGGCGGGTGGGGACGAAGCCAGCAGTGGGGGGTGCCGGACGGGGACTCGCGGTCTTGATCGTGAGCCTCCGTCCAGCACTCCCTCGCCGGTTCTCGGCCGGTCCCGTGGTCCGGAAACTGCTGACGGTCGTGCGGGGGGCGCGGCCGAAGACCTACATGGGGACAACGAGATGAACACCTCTTCGCGGCATTCGCGCCGCCTCTTCCGCCGGGCCCAGGCCCGACGCACCGGCCTCGCAGGCCGCGCCGCACTGACGATCCCGGCTGCCGCACTGCTGGCGGTCTCCGCCTTCACCTCTCCCGGTTTCGCCGACGACGCGGACGGGGCGGACGCGCCGTCCGCCGTCCAGGAGGACACCCCGGCGCCCGCGCCCGAGCCGGCACCTGAGCCGAAGCCCGCGCCGGAGCCGAAGCCGGCTCCCGAGCCCGAGCCCGCGCCGGAGCCCGCGCCGAAGCCGGAGCCCGCCCCCGAGCCCGAGCCCGCTCCCGACCCGGCGCCCGCGCAGGACGACCAGCCCGCCGACGCTCCCGCTCCGCAGGACGTCCCGGCCGACGCGGTTCCCGCGGGTGACGGCGCCGAGGACGGTGCCCAGCAGATCCGGTCGCGCCGGATCGCCGCCGCCAAGGACGACGACGAGAAGAAGGTCGTGGTCTGCAAGTACGTCGGCACCCCGCCGGGCGTGCCGG
>NZ_JBYCZV010000037.1:0-2699 GCF_057586415.1 Nocardioides sp. SRI_004 | reverse complement strand
GGGGTACCTGACGCCGTCGATGGTGACGGTGCCGTTCTTGACGGGGTAGGTGACGCCGCCGACCTTGATGGTGCCGTTGGTGGTGTCGCCCGGGTTGTCGGTCCCGTGGGTGGGGGTGACCGGGTAGGCCACGCCGCCGATGGTGACGGTGCCGTTCTTGACGGGGTACTTCACTCCGTTGACGGTGACGGTGCCGTTCTTGACGGGGTAGGTGACGCCGCCGACCTTGATGGTGCCGTCGGTGGTGTCGCCCGGGTCGTCCGATCCTCCCGGGTTGTCCGATCCGTCGTCATCGTCCGGCACACCGGTCACGTGGGCGATGCCCTGGGCAGTCGTCCGGCGACCGTCGGAGGTCGTGCCGTAGATGGTGATGGGCACGACCTGGTCGCCGGCCTCGGCCCGCACCTGGCGGGAGCAGGTCGTCGACTCGGTCGGCGCCAGCTCGGTGTCGGCACACGTGAGCGGGCCCTCCGGGCTGGTGGCCGACAGGTTCGACACGGTCCTGCTGCCCGTGTTCGACACCGGGATCGACACCGTGGTGGTCGTACCCACGGGCACCTCTGCCGTCCCGGCGCCGCCAGCAGCCTTGCCGCCGACGCTGGGGGTACCGGAGGTCAGGTCGCAGGAGCAACCCTTGTCCGGCGTACCGCTGCCCGGGTCGCCCGGCACACCACCGCCGGTCGCGAGACCGGTGGCGAACAGCAGTGCCGAGCCCGTCACCCTGCCCCCGGGCGTGGACGCGGTGGCACGGATCGGGGCGCTCCGGCTGCCGGCACCCGGCGTCCACGACCCGGTGCACGTCGTCGATGCGTCGACGGCGAGCGTGGTGCTGCCGCACGTCATCCTCCCGCCCGGGCCGGAGACGGCCAGGTTGGTCACGGTGACGTTGCCCGTGTTGGAGACCGGTACGGCGATCGTCGCGGCCCGATCGGCGGGGACCTGGGCGGTGCCCGGTGCCCCTGCCGTCCGGCCGTTGACGGTCGGCGTACCCATCGTGAGGTTGCACGCGCAGCCGTCGGCCGGCCGCGGGGCTGCCTCCGACGCGGTGTCGGCGACGGTCGCCGGCACGGGATCCGACGTGGCGGCGAGGTCGGAGTCGGAGGTGCTCTCCGAGGGAGCACTCCCGTCAGTCGCCTCGTCCACCGGCTGGATCGTGTAGATCTGCTCCGGCTCCGTCAGCTCCACCGGCTCCGGCAGGGGCATCGGGTCGGGCTCGGCGATCTCCGCCTCGACATTCGTCTCGGGGAAGACCGGGGTCCCGTGCGTCGGACGCAGGTCCGTCGGAGCGGAGTGGCCGGAGGTGTCTCCTCCGAGTGGCCCGTCCGCGCCGAGCAGCATGGTGACGGTCCCGGTGAGCGACTCGACCGGTGTGGGACTGTCCCCGTCCTCGGCGTGGGCGGAGCCCACGCCGAGGAGGAGAAACCCTCCCACGGCCAAGCCGGTCACGACGGACCGCCTCATCCAGGGTTTCGTTGTCATCGACATTCCTCAGGCCTCGGGGGTCGCCGGCGACGCGCAGGTGCAGAGCGTGTAGTCGAACGACTCCTTCACGGTGGTGGTCTTGCCGCTCGCGTCGGTGCCGCTGAAGCTGACCGGCACCGAGTTCAGGCCGGACCGCGGCTGGACGACGACCGTGTACCAGGCGGACTCGCCGGGCTGCAGCGTGGCCTTGCCCCCGGTGACCTGGCCGGCCGGCGACGACGCGCTGACGTTGCGCAGCGGGGCGTCCCCGGAGTTGGTGACCTGGAAGGACACCTTGGCGGGGTCGGTCGAGTGGAAGGTGTAGCGAACGGCGTCACTGGTGGCCTTCCCGTCGACCATCAGGCCGTCGGTCGACGCGAGCTGACCGTGCTGGACGGTGCCGGTGTAGACCGCCGAGCACGTCTTGCCCTGCTGCTGCCCGTTCGGGTTCGAGGCCACGATCGAGAAGGTCACCGCCTGCGCGCCGGGCTTGGCCGTCGTCGTGTAGGTGAGCGTCGTGGTCTGTCCCGGCCGGAGCGGGAGCCGGCCGCCGGTCAGCGTGCCGCCGTCCGACGCCTTGGCGGTCAGCGTGGTGATCGGGAGGGTGCCGGTGTTGGTCACCGGGACCGTGTAGGTCACCTGCCCGCCCACCGGGATCACGGCTCCGGGAGCGTTCGGCGAGCTCTGGCCGTTCACCTTGGGCGAGCCGAGGCTGAACGTCACCGTGCCCTGCGGGGTGTCGACGGGCGGGCTGCCCGGCGTCCTCGGCGTGACCGGGTAGGCGACGCCGTTGACGGTCACGGTGCCGTTGCGGACCGGGTACTGGACGCCGTTGATGGTCACGGTGCCGCCGCGGACCTGGTAGGTCACGCCGCCCACGGTGACGGTGCCGGTCGCGTGACCGCCGGAACCACCGGGGTTGTCGCCGGGGTTGTCGGACGGGTCGTCGTCACCGGGGTCGTCGCCGGGGTTGTCGCCGGGGTTGTCGGACGGGTCGTCGTCACCGGGGTTGTCGCCGGGGTTGTCGCCGGGGTTGTCGCCGGGGTTGTCGGACGGGGCTCCGCCCAGCAGGTCGCCGACGATCGGCAGGCCCGCAACGGGCGAGGAACCGCCGCCGAGGAGGTCGCCCAGGATCGGGAGACCGCCAGCGGGCTCGTCGCCGGGCTCGTCGCCGGGCTCGTCGCCGGGCTCGTCACCGGGCTCGTCACCGGGCTCGTCACCGGGCTCGTCACCGGGCT
>NZ_JBYCZV010000036.1:0-3439 GCF_057586415.1 Nocardioides sp. SRI_004 | reverse complement strand
GGGGGTTTGTTCCTTTGGGGTGGGTGGTTTGTTTGTGTGTGTTGGTGGTTTGTTGTGGGCAAGTTGTTAAGGGCACATGGTGGATGCCTTGGCATCGAGAGCCGATGAAGGACGTGGGAGCCTGCGAAATGCCCTGGGGAGTTGGCAACCGAGCGTTGATCCGGGGATGTCCGAATGGGGAAACCCAGCACGAGTCATGTCGTGTTACCTGCACCTGAATGAAATAGGGTGTGTGGAGGGAACGCGGGGAAGTGAAACATCTCAGTACCCGCAGGAAGAGAAAACAAAAGTGATTCCGAGAGTAGTGGCGAGCGAAATCGGATGAGGCCAAACCTCGATTGTGTGATAGCCGGCAGGCGTTGCAGTCGGGGGGTTGTGGGAGTGTTGTTGCCGTCTCTGCCGGGGTGGCGCGCAGTCAGAAACCTGAGACGAGGTCGAAGACCGTTGGAAAGCGGTGCCGTAGCGGGTGATAGCCCCGTAGACGATAGTGTCAGGCTGTGTTCAGCATTTCCCAAGTAACACGCCACTCCTGGAATGGTGTGTGAATCTGGCGGGACCACCCGTTAAGCCTAAATACTTCTCGATGACCGATAGCGGACCAGTACCGTGAGGGAAAGGTGAAAAGTACCCCTGGCGGGGAGTGAAATAGTACCTGAAACCATGTGCCTACAATCCGTCAAAGCCTGTCATAGGGTGATGGCGTGCCTTTTGAAGAATGAGCCTGCGAGTTAGCGATACGTGGCGAGGTTAACCCGTGTGGGGAAGCCGTAGCGAAAGCGAGTCCGAATAGGGCGTTTGAGTCGCGTGTTCTAGACCCGAAGCGGAGTGATCTATCCATGGGCAGGTTGAAGCGCCGGTAAGACGGCGTGGAGGACCGAACCCACTTCAGTTGAAAATGGAGGGGATGACCTGTGGATAGGGGTGAAAGGCCAATCAAACTCCGTGATAGCTGGTTCTCCCCGAAATGCATTTAGGTGCAGCGTTGCGTGTTTCTTGCCGGAGGTAGAGCACTGGATAGCCGATGGGCCCTACCAGGTTACTGACGTTAGCCAAACTCCGAATGCCGGTAAGTGAGAGCGTGGCAGTGAGACTGCGGGGGATAAGCTTCGTAGTCGAGAGGGAAACAGCCCAGACCATCGGCTAAGGCCCCTAAGAGGCGGCTAAGTGGAAAAGGATGTGGAGTCGCAGTGACAACCAGGAGGTTGGCTTGGAAGCAGCCACCCTTGAAAGAGTGCGTAATAGCTCACTGGTCAAGTGATTCCGCGCCGACAATGTAGCGGGGCTCAAGCCGTCCGCCGAAGCCATGGCACTAGTACGTAACCCAAGCCGGACTTGATCTTGGTTCAGGGGTACTGGTGGGTAGGGGAGCGTCGTGTCACGGGTGAAGGTCCGGAGTGATCCAGGGCTGGATGTGACACGAGTGAGAATGCAGGCATGAGTAGCGAATCACGGGTGAGAAACCCGTGCGCCGATTGATCAAGGGTTCCAGGGTCAAGCTAATCTGCCCTGGGTAAGTCGGGACCTAAGGCGAGGCCGACAGGCGTAGTCGATGGACAACGGGTTGATATTCCCGTACCGGCGAAGTGGCGCCCATGCTGAACCCGGTGATGCTAACCACCCGAAGCACCTCGTATCGATCCCTTCGGGGTGAGAGCTTGGTGTGGAGCGTGGGATCCGACCCGGTAGTAGGCAAGCGATGGGGTGACGCAGGAAGGTAGCCCAACCGCCGCGATGGTAGACGGCGGGTAAGCATGTAGGGGACGTGGTAGGCAAATCCGCCACGTAGCCGTTTGGTCGGTGACCCTGAGATGTGATGCCGACCCCGTAGGGGGGAAGTGGGTGATCCTATGCTGCCGAGAAAAACCTCTAGCGAGCCACGAGCCGCCCGTACCCGAAACCGACTCAGGTGATCAGGTAGAGAATACCGAGGCGATCGAGACAACCATGGTTAAGGAACTCGGCAAAATGCCCCCGTAACTTCGGGAGAAGGGGGGCCCGGATCGTGACCCCACTTGCTGGGTGAGCGTGAAGGGCCGCAGAGACCAGGGGAAAGCGACTGTTTACTAAAAACACAGGTCCGTGCGAAGTTGTAAGACGATGTATACGGACTGACTCCTGCCCGGTGCTGGAAGGTTAAGAGGACGGGTTAGACGCAAGTCGAAGCTCAGAATTTAAGCCCCAGTAAACGGCGGTGGTAACTATAACCATCCTAAGGTAGCGAAATTCCTTGTCGGGTAAGTTCCGACCTGCACGAATGGAGTAACGACTTTCCTACTGTCTCAACCATGGACTCGGCGAAATTGCACTACGAGTAAAGATGCTCGTTACGCGCGGCAGGACGGAAAGACCCCGGGACCTTTACTATAGTTTGGCATTGGTGTTTGGTTCGGCTTGTGTAGGATAGGTGGGAGACTGTGAAGCCTCGACGCCAGTTGGGGTGGAGTCATCGTTGAAATACCACTCTGGTCGTACTAGATGTCTAACCTAGGGCCATGATCTGGTTCAGGGACAGTGCCTGATGGGTAGTTTAACTGGGGCGGTTGCCTCCCAAAATGTAACGGAGGCGCTCAAAGGTTCCCTCAGCCTGGTTGGCAATCAGGTTTCGAGTGTAAGTGCACAAGGGAGCTTGACTGTGAGACAGACATGTCGAGCAGGGACGAAAGTCGGAACTAGTGATCCGGCGACTCCGAGTGGAAGGGTCGTCGCTCAACGGATAAAAGGTACCCCGGGGATAACAGGCTGATCTTCCCCAAGAGTCCATATCGACGGGATGGTTTGGCACCTCGATGTCGGCTCGTCGCATCCTGGGGCTGGAGTAGGTCCCAAGGGTTGGGCTGTTCGCCCATTAAAGCGGCACGCGAGCTGGGTTTAGAACGTCGTGAGACAGTTCGGTCCCTATCCGCCGCGCGCGTAGGAAACTTGAGAAAGGCTGTCCCTAGTACGAGAGGACCGGGATGGACGAACCTCTGGTGTGCCAGTTGTACCGCCAGGTGCAGGGCTGGTTGGCTACGTTCGGAAGTGATAACCGCTGAACGCATCTAAGCGGGAAGCACGTTTCAAGATGAGGTTTCCCACCCCTTGTGGGTTAAGGCCCCCAGCAGAACACTGGGTTGATAGGCCGGAGGTGTACAGCAGCAATGCCCAGCCGACCGGTACTAATAGGCCGAAGACTTGCCACAACAAACCCCCAACACACATCAACAAATCAAGTGTTACGGGAACAACACCACCCCACCAATCGGGGTGCGCGCGTCCACTACAAGAGACCAACCCCAGGTCCGACCACCCCTGAGACGGGGTACACCTGGCGGTTCATAGAGTTACGGCGGCCATAGCGGCAGGGAAACACCCGGTCCCATCCCGAACCCGGAAGTTAAGCCTGCCAGCGCCGATGGTACTGCAACCGAGAGGATGTGGGAGAGTAGGACGCCGCCGGACA
>NZ_JBYCZV010000035.1:0-12656 GCF_057586415.1 Nocardioides sp. SRI_004 | reverse complement strand
CGTGCAGCGCGCGCGGCGGGTCGCCGCGGCCGCCCTCCTCGAGGCCGGCGAGTGGCGCGACGCCCTCGAGCTGGCCTCGGCCGACCTGGTCGCCGACCCCCTGGACGAGCAGGCGGCCCGCACCGCCATGCGCGCCCACGCGGCCGCGGGCCGCCCCGCCCAGGCCCTCACCGTGTACGCCGACCTGCGGGCCACGCTCGCCGACGAGCTCGGCACCGACCCGGCGGGCGAGACGGCCGCGCTGCACACGGCGATCCTGCGCGGCGACCTCCCGGTGGTCCGGGCCGCGGCGCGGGTGCCCGCGCTGGTCGGGCGCGACAGCCAGTCCGCCCACCTCGACTCCCTCGTGGGACGGGCGGCGGCGGAGCGGGCTCCGCGGGTCGCACTCGTGTCGGGCGAGGCCGGCATCGGCAAGACCACCCTGCTCGCGACCTGGGCCGCGGCACGACGCGCGACGGGCGACCGGGTGCTCGTGGGGACCTGCCGCCCGCTGGACCGGGCGGCCCCGCTGGACGTCGTGCTGTCCGCGATCGCTGCCCACCTGAAGGACGGGGACGGTGACCGCCTGCTCGCCGGCGACGCCGCAGTGCTCGCTCCCCTGCTCGGCTCGGCCGTGCCCGGCACGCACAGTGTGGACCCCGCGCTCGGGCCGTCCGTGCTCTACGGCGCCGTCACCCGGCTGCTCGGCCGGATCGCCGGCGACCGGGTGGTCGTGGTCGTCGTCGATGACGCGCACCTCGCCGGGCCGACCCTCGTCGACTGGCTGGCCTATCTGGCCCGCCGCCCGCTCCCGGTGGTGGTCGTGCTGGGCGCCCGGCCCGACGAGGGCCCGGCCTTCCCCGCGACCGACCACGTGGGCCTCGGCCCGCTCGACCGCGCCCACGTCGCGGCGCTGGTGGGCGAGCGCCGGGCCGACGAGCTGCACGCCCGCTCCGGCGGGCACCCCCTCTTCCTCGCCGAGCTCGCGTCGGTGCCGTCCGGGGAGCTGCCCGAGAGCCTGGTGGCGGCGGTGACCGCCCGCTGCGACGACCTCGGGTCGGCCGGCGACCTGGTCCGGACGGCCGCCGTCCTCGGCGGCGACCTGGACATCGACCTGCTCGCCGGCGTGCTCGGTCGCAGCACGCTCGACGTGCTCACCGACGCCGAGCGCGCGGTCCGCAGCGGCCTGCTGGTCGAGGCCTCGGGGCACCTGCGCTTCCGGCACGACCTGGTCCGGACCGCGCTGGTCTCCGGCACCACCGCCGGCCGCGCCGCGCTGCTGCACCGCGAGGCCGGGCGGGCGCTCGCGCGGCGCAGCGACGCCGACCCCGCCACGGTCGCCGAGCACGCCCGTCTCGGCGGCGACCGGGCGCTCGCCGCCCAGTGGCTGCGGACCGCCGCCGCACGTGCGGCCGAGCGCTTCGACCACGCGACCGCCGAGGACCTGCTCGACCAGTCGCTCGCGCTCGCGCCCGACGACACCGTCCTGCTCGCCCGCGCGCGGGTCCGGATCCGCCGGCGGCGCTACCGGGAGGCGGAGGCGGACGCCCTCGCCGCCACCGGCGCCGGCCCGCTGCGCTGGGAGGCGGCCGCGTGGGCGGCGTACTTCGACCGGCGCTTCGACGAGGCGGCGTCGTACGCCGACGACGGCGCGCTGTCCGCCGACGACCCGGCTTCCCGCACCCGCTGCCTGGTGGCGTCGGGGCGGATCCTGCACGCCCGCGGCGAGCTCGGGCCCGCGGGTGAGCGGCTGGACGCCGCGCTGCTCGACGCCAGCGGCGAGGACCGGCTGGAGGCCGCCGCGTGGCGGGGGGTCCTGCACGCCCACCGCAGCGAGGTCGACCAGGCCCTCGCCCTGCTCCGGCCCGCCACCCGCCCGGGTGTCGGGGTCGCGCACACCCCGGCGTCGCTGCACGCGCTGCTCTTCACCGGGCACACGCTCGCGGTGGCCGGTCGCGCGCAGGAGGCGCTGGCGTGCTTCGCCGACTACACGACCGAGGTCGAGCGGCGCGACGTACCGCGCTTCGCGGGCCGGGGCGTGAACTTCTCCGGCTGGGTCCTCCGCAACCTGGGCGCGACCTCGGCGGGGGTCGACGCGCACCAGCAGGCCGCCGAGGACGCGGTCGACGGCGTGGTGATCCCCGAGGTGCTGGTGGCCGCGCTCGAGGACCTCGCGGAGGAGCGACTGCGGGCCGGTGACCCGGACGCCGCGGCCGCACTGCTCGACCGGGCCCGGGACACGCTCGTCGGCGACCTGGTCTTCGGCTGGCGCCTCGCGATGAAGCTGCAGCTCCTGCAGGCGCAGCTGCACCTGCTGCGCGACGAGGCGGCCTCGGCGCTGACCGTGGCCGGCGACCTGGCCGCCGCCGCGGCAGCCACCGGCGTCCCCCGGTACGACGCCTGCGCCCGCCTGCTGGTCCACCGAGCCACCCACGCGCTCGGCGAGCCGGTCGACGCCGCGGCGGCGTGGCGGGACCTCCGGGCGGTCGAGACCGCGGTCGGGGTCGAGGCGTGGTGGTGGGCGGGCAGCACCGGCGCCGCACTCGGCGACCCGCGGTGGCTGGCCCGGGCGGAGGAGCTGGCGGCCGGTCTCGCGTCCCGGGCCGGCGCCCACGGGGACGTGCTGCGGGCGGAGGCCGGCCGGTCCCTCGACGGCTGGCGGTCGGCGGCACGCCGCCCCGGAGCCGTCAGGTCGCGGTGAGGACCAGCATCGGCACCACCACGGGCGGTGCGCCGGCGAGCAGCGCCTCCGCCTCCGCGGCGACCTCCGCCCGGACCTGCGAGGGGAGGCCCGCGACGAAGGCGGCGTGGTGCGCCATGCCCAGCCGCCACGCGGCCATCACACGCGGATCGGTGAGGCCGGTCGCGACCTCGACCCGCCCGACCCGGGCATCGGTCCAGCCGGCGGTCGTCGCGAGGGCCGCCAGCCGGTCGGGATCGCCGACCTGGCGCTCGGTGCCGTCCTTGAAGGCCTGGTACCAGGCCGGCAGGACGTGGCCGCGCTCCGCCAGCACCCGCTCGACGACCTCCTTGGCGGGGTGGGTCCAGCCCTCCGCGAAGGCCGAGGCGAGCAGCGCCGGCGCCACCCGGTGCAGCTCGGCCATCGCGGCTGCCGGCTCCGCGTGGCCGATGCTGAAGGCGGCGACCGCCAGGTCGAAGGCGCGGTCGCGGAAGGGCAGCCGGACGAGGTCGCCCGCCACCGCGGAGCCGCCGCGCCCGAGCATCGCCGGAGCGAGGTCGACGCCCACGACCCGCGCGGCCCCGCGAGCACGGGCCGCGTCACCGGCCACGCCGGACCCGGCGCCCGCGTCGAGCACGACTCCCCCGGCGACGGCGACCGGAGCCCGGTCGAGCAGGGCCTCGGCGAGCACGGCGTAAAGCGCCGCCGGCCCGCTCCTCCAGGCGGAGGCCGACCGGTCGTAGGCGTCGCCGATCGAGGCCCTGTCCATCCGTCCCACGCCTCTAGCCCACGCCGCCGAGCCGCGCCGCCCCGCGGACGACCCGCTCCTCCCACCAGGCCAGCTCGTCGTCGTACCCGCCGAGGGCCTTCTCCCAGCCGAACTGCACCATCGCTCCGAGCAGGGCCAGGTCGAGCTGCCGGTCCCACCACGGGTCGGTGGCGACGCCGCGGCGCTCGAGGGCCGCGCGGTAGAGGTCGATCGTCTCCTCCTTGGAGACCGGGAGCCGGCGGCAGTTGATCGCGAGGTACCAGGCGAGGTCGGCCGTGCCCGCGCCCCGACCGGGGGTCTCCCAGTCGAGCAGGATGGTCCGGCCCGCTGGGTCCGTGCCGAGGTTGTCGAGCTTCCAATTCCCGTGCACCAAGGTCTGCGGGGTGGTGGCCAGCGCGGCGAGCAGCGGCCCCGGCTCGTGCACCAGTGGTACGACGACCGCGGCCGCCTTCGGCGCGACCGACTCCAGCAGCGGCCATCCCTGCGCCACCAGCCGCGGCACGAGGTGGTCCTGCCCGAGGGCGGCCTCCGCGGCGGCCATGCGGGGCGAGAGCTCGAGGTAGCGGTCCTCGGGACTGACCACGTCGATGTCGCGGCCGGTCTCCCAGAAGGCCGCGTGCAGCGCGGCCAGGTGGTCGAGGAAGCGCGCGTTCTGCTCGACCGGGATCGGGTCGTCGACGGCCGGGACGAGCCAGGCGCCGACGTCGTGCATCAGCAGCGCGGAGAGCGCGGGCCGGCGGGCGTCGTGGGCGACCGCGACGATGGGCTGGGCGATCTCGTCCGGCAGGTCGTGCAGGATGCCGCGGCGCCACAGCTCGACGGTCGCGCTGCCGGGCACGCCGGCCGCGCGCAGCGACCAGTCGTTGTCGTGGTCGAGGTACTTCACGACGTACGGCTCGCCGTCGATGCGCACCCGCTCGAGCACCGCACCCGACTTGCCGGGCGCCTCCAGGACCTCCCGGTCCGTGACGCCGGCGAGCAGCTGGTCGACGGAGTCGAGGACGTCGGGCAGGTCGGGCAGGTCGGGCATCGGGGGCTCCTCGGCTGGGGACCTTCTGTCGTCCCGAGCGTGCGGGGCCAGCCTTGCAGCCGGCTTGCAGGCAGGTCTACAGCGGCGGCGCCGCCAGGTACACCGACTTCGCCTCGGTGTACTGCGCCAGCCCCTCCGGCCCGAACTCCCGCCCCAGCCCGGAGGCCTTGAAGCCGCCGAAGGGCGCCGCGAAGTCCATCGTGTAGGTGTTGATCCCGTAGGTCCCGGTCCGCACGCCGCGCGCGACCTCCAGCCCGGCCTCGGGATCGGCCGTCCACACGGTGCCGGCGAGGCCGTACTCCGAGTCGTTCGCGATCCGCACGGCGTCGGCCACGTCGACGTACGGGATCACCGACAGGACGGGACCGAAGATCTCCTCCTGCGCGATCCGCATCCGGTTGTCGACGCCGGCGAAGACGGTCGGCCGGACGTACCAGCCCGTGTCCAGGCCGTCCGGCCGCCCGTTGCCGCCGGTGAGCAGCTGGGCGCCCTCCTCCTGGCCGAGCGCGATGTACTTCTCCACCCGCTCCTGCTGGCGCTGCGCGACCATCGGGCCGATCTCGGTGGCCGGGTCGAGCGGGTCGCCGACCTTCATCCCGCCGATCGCGGCGGCCAGGGCGGCGGCGAAGGCGTCGTGCCGCTCGCGCGAGACGAGCACGCGGGTCTGCGCGACGCAGGCCTGCCCGGAGTTCATCACGCCGAGGAACTTCAGGCCCTCGATCGCGGCGGCCTCGTCGGCGTCGTCGAGGATGATCGCCGCCGACTTGCCGCCGAGCTCGAGCGAGACCCGCTTGAGCTGCTCGCCGCAGATGGCGCCGATCTTGCGGCCTGCCGCGGTGGACCCGGTGAAGGCGACCTTGTCGACGCCGGGGTGGCGCACCAGGTGCTCGCCGACCTCGCGGCCGCCGGCGACGATCGACACGACCCCCTCCGGCACGCCCGCCTCGACGAGCAGCTCGGCCAGCAGGTAGCCGTCGAGCGGCGTCTCCGGCGCCGGCTTCACGACGACCGTGCAGCCGGCGAGCAGGGCCGGCACCAGCTTCGACAGGATGGTGAACTGCGGGACGTTCCACGGCGGGATGGCCGCGACGACGCCCACCGGCTCGTGCCGTACGACGACGTCCGCGCCGAGTGCGCCGGGCCGGGTCGACTCCCACGGGAACTCCCGGGCGATGGCCAGGAAGGCCTCGATCTGCATCCACGGCGCCGGCGCCTGCGCGAGCGAGCTGAACGAGATCGGCGAGCCCATCTCGGTGGAGATGATGGTGGCCATCTCCTCCAGCTTCGCGGCGTACAGGCCCGAGAGGCTCTGCACGACCTCGATCCGCTCGGCCGGGCTCATCCGGGGCCAGGGCCCCTCGTCGAACGCCCGGCGGGCGGCCGCGACCGCGGCGTCGATGTCGGCGGCGGAGCCCTCGGGGACCCGCGCGACGACCTCCTCGGAGTGCGGCGAGACCACCTCCAGCAGGGCGTCGGTGGCGGGCTTCGCCCAGGTGCCGCCGATGAAGAGGGCGTCGCGGTCCAGCGTCATGTCAGTTGCCTTTCGTAGCGGGTCGACAGGTCTCGAGACGGTTGCTGCGCAACCTCCTCGACCACCGGTCAGGGAGCGAGGTCGAACCAGTCGGCGAAGCCGCTGGGGTCGTGGCGGCCGAGGGAGCCGTGCTCGAACAGGCCCCACCCCTCGGTCCCGTCGGGTACGCCGGCGCCCGGCCCGTGCACGGTCGCGGAGCCGACGTGGTCGATCACCCCGAACATCACCCGGCCGGCGACGGCCGGGTCGTTCATGTCGTAGGTCAGCCGCTCCGTGAAGCCGGCGCCCTTCCAGACCCCGTGGGTCCAGTCCGAGTCGCCGCCGTAGCCGCCGCCGACGTGGATCGGCACCGGCAGGTGCGAGGCGACCTCGAGCACGACCTCCTTGCCGTCGGGCGTCGTGCAGGTGACGGTGGCGCCCGTCGGGACGCGGGTGCCGGCGCCGTAGCGGATCTCCACCCGCGGCCAGCCGAGCTGCTCGACCCGGCCGTCGCGCCAGGTCCGGGTGCAGTCGTTGACGGTGCGATAGCCGTCCGGCGTCTCCTGGATGATCATCACGATGCAGAAGTCCTCGAAGCGCAGCGGCAGGTAGAGCCACCACATGCCGTCGAAGGACGGGTCCGCCGGCTTGCCCGCGGGCGCCGCCTCGCCGACCGGGCGGATGCCCCAGGAGCGGTCGCGGGTGCCGACCCACCGGTCGGGGGTGACCGCGATGTCGGTGCCGTCGACGCTGAGGACGCCCTCCCAGGTGCCGACCTGGGCGAAGCGCTGCGCGTCGAGCGTCGTACCGCTGCCCTGGCGCATCACGTGCGGCAGCTCCTGGACGACCGGGAAGGAGCCCTCCCAGATGAGGTCCATCGCGATGCCCTCGGTGTCCTCCAGCACCAGGCGCAGCCTGCGCAGCGGCTCGAGGACCTCGATCCGGTAGTTGCCGACCTGCTGGGCCATCCGGTCCGCCCCCCGCGGGTCGGCGGCGTCGCCGAGGTGGAGGCCGGTCTGCTCGTCGCCGCGGCGCAGCAGGACGTAGGCGTCCTTGGTGCCGAGGTTCGGGTAGAAGCCGAGGCCGGTGATGAGGAACAGGTCGCCGGTGCGGTCGTGGGCGTTGAGGTAGCAGCGGTCGTAGAAGTTGCGGTCGCTGCTGCCGGCCCATGCCGCGGGGCGCGGGAGCTGGTGGATGGGGAACTCGTCGAGGGGCCCGACGCCGACGTACTCGCCGTGCAGGCTGCCCTGCCCCGCCACTGCGTCGTGTCCATCCGGTCCGGCCATCAGGCACCCACCTCGGCCAGGAGCCGCTCGACGAGCGGCTTGCAGTGGAACAGGGTCTCGATGTCGTCCGGCTGCTCGATCTCACCGAAGCGCACCTGCCGCAGCCCGGTGCGCATGAACACCACGCACCAGATGACCGCGTTGTAGAGGTGGTACCAGGTGAGGTCGCCGAGCTCGACGCCGCTGAGCTCCCTGTACGTCGCCTTGACCGACTCCTCCGAGAGGAACTCCGGCATGCCGGGCAGCTCGAAGACCTGCGCGATCGTCTGGAAGACCTGGTGGGCGAAGACGATCCACGAGGCGTCGAGCTCGCGCGGGCCGATCGACGCCATCTCCCAGTCGAGGACGGCGACGGGCTCGAAGTCGCGGTACATCATGTTGCCGATCCGGGCATCGCCCCAGCACAGCACGGCATCGCCGGTCGCGGGAAGGTTCGCCTCGAGCCACGCGAGCGCCCGGTCGACGAGCGGTGAGCGGGTCAGGTCGAGGGCGGCCCACTCGTACCACGCCCGGGTCTTCGCGAGGTTGCGGGCGAGCGGCGTCGCGCCCTCGTTGCCGGTCACGGCCGGGTCGAGGAAGCCGAAGGTGGTCGTCGGGTCCGCGATGGCGTGCAGCTTCACGATGGCCTCGACGCTGCTGCGGGCGAGCCGGTCCTGGTCGGCGGGGTCCGCGTCGTAGAGCCAGTTGTCGCCGAACGGGTAGGGCATCACGTCGGGCGGGACGATGCCCTCGACGCGGTCCATCAGGAAGAAGGGCGTCCCGAGCACGGCGCCGGTCTGCTCGAACCAGCGCACGGCCGGCACGGGCACGTCGGTCAGCTCGCCGGCGAGCCGCATGGCGTCGTACTGGTCCTGGAGGCGGTACTCCCGGAACACCGGGACGTCGGCCTGCGCGGGAGCCACCCGGGCGACGTACTCCCCCGTGCGGCGCGCGCCGTCCTCGGTCCAGGTGACGTCGAGGATGACCGTCTCGCTCGACATGCCGTTGGTGTCGACGCCCGCATGGAGCGTCACGACCGGATCCGCGCCGGGCGGCAGCACCTCGGCGAGCCAGGCCTCGAGGCGGTCGTGCACCTCGGTCTGGTCGCGGCTCGAGCGCTGCATGGTGAAGTCCGGCGGCACCGATGCCTCCGTCATGGCCCCTCCTCGGGTCGGCGTCCCCGTGCTCGCACCATCGCTAGAACACGTTCTACAGGACGATGCGGTTACGGTACTCTTGGTATCGAAAGAGGGGAAGAGGTTCATGGGGACCGATGTCGAAGCTCCTCGGGCGACCGGCCGGCCGCGCGACCCGCGGATCGAGCACGCCGCCCTCGCCGCCGTCCGCGACCTGCTCGCCGAGGGCGGGTACGCCGCCGTCACGGGCGCCGCCGTCGCCGCGCGGGCGGGGACGACCAAGGCCGCGCTGTACCGCCGCTGGCCGGCGCTCCCCCACCTCGTCCACGAGGCGGTGTTCCCGGGCGAGCTCGCGCTCGGCACCAACCTCCGGGCCGGCCTCGACGAGGTCGTGGCCCGCCTGGTCGGCGGGACCCGCGACGCCCTGTGCACGCCCGCCGCCGCGGCCGCACTGCCCGGCCTGCTCGCCGAGGCCGGCACCTACCCCGACCTCCACGCCAGCATGATCCGCCGCTTCTCCGGCGTGCTCGCGGCGATGGACGAGCGGCTCGGCGAGGCGATCGACGCGGGCGAGGCGCACCCCGATGCCCGCGCCGACGACCTCGTCCAGCTGGTGGTCGGGACGGTCATCGCGGGCG
The DNA here is from genome assembly GCF_057586415.1 of Nocardioides sp. SRI_004. Taxonomy (NCBI): domain Bacteria; kingdom Bacillati; phylum Actinomycetota; class Actinomycetes; order Propionibacteriales; family Nocardioidaceae; genus Nocardioides; species Nocardioides sp. SRI_004. Next base: position 3,649 of record NZ_JBYCZV010000035.1, on the reverse strand, counting down.
TGCTCTTGACGCCGGGCGCCCTCGACGACGCGTGGGTCGACCGGCTCACTGCGAGCGTGCTGCGCGCCCTCCGCCCGCTCAGCTGAGCGCGAGCTCGGCGCGGGCGACGCCCTCCTCGTCGCCGAGCCGGGCCAGCGGCTCGGCGTCGGGTCCATAGACGGCCGAGCCGCCGATGAAGGTGTGCGCGCCGCAGCGGCCGGTCAGCCCCGCGACGACCACCGGGAACCGGTGGTCGAGGGCCCGCGCCGCGTAGGTGACGTCCATCCGCCGGGCACCGCCGGGGAAGTACGCCACCGAGCAGAGGTACGCCGCCGCACCGGCCGCGGCCGCCTCCGCGGCATGCGCCGCGACGCTGCCGTCGCGGCAGATCGACAGCGCGAGCACGTGCCCGTCGACGACGATCGAGGCGCCCGACTCCCCCGCGACGAACCAGTTCGGCTCGTCGCCGTCCAGGTGCTGCTTGTCGTACGGCGCCGTGGTGGTCCCGTCGGGACCGACCACCACCGACGACAGGGTCCGCCCGTGCGGGCGGGCCAGCGCCGCCGACGCCACCACGGTGGCGCCGGCCGCGACCGCGGCCTCCCGCAGCGGGTCGAGCACCGGGCCGGCCAGGTCGTCGACGGTCGGCAGGGCGCCGGCGAACGCGCTGGCGTCGTACCCGGTCAGGAAGGCCTCGGGGAGCACGACGACCCGCGCCCCGGCCTGCCGGACGAGTCGGGCGGCCGTGGCGACGTTGGACGCAAGGTCGCCCGCGCGGGACTCGGCCTGCGCGGCGGCGACGACGAGACCGCTCAGCTGGAGACGACCTCGACGCGCTGGAACTCCTTGAGCTCGGTGTAGCCGGTGGTCGCCATCGAGCGCTTGAGGGCGCCGACGAGGTTCATCGTGCCGTCGGCGACGCGGGAGGGACCGAAGAGGATCTCCTCGATGGTGCCGACCTGGTCGAGCTGCACGCGCTGGCCGCGCGGGAGGTCGGCGTGGTGGGCCTCGGCGCCCCAGTGGAAGCCGCGGCCGGGCGCGTCCGTGGCCCGGGCGAAGGGCGAGCCGACCATGACGGCGTCGGCGCCGCAGGCGATCGCCTTGGCGAGGTCGCCGGACGTGCCGATCGAGCCGTCCGCGATGACGTGGACGTAGCGCCCGCCCGACTCGTCGAGGTAGTCGCGGCGGGCGGCGGCGACGTCGGCCACCGCACTGGCCATCGGGACCGCGATGCCGAGCACGGTGCGCGTCGTGTGCGCCGCGCCGCCGCCGAAGCCGACGAGGACGCCGGCCGCGCCGGTGCGCATCAGGTGCAGGGCGGCCTGGTGGGTCGCGCAGCCTCCGACGATGACCGGGACGTCGAGCTCGTAGATGAACTCCTTGAGGTTCAGCGGCTCGGCCTGGCTCGACACGTGCTCGGCCGACACGGTCGTGCCGCGGATGACGAACAGGTCGACGCCCGCGTCGGTCACCGTCTTGGCGAACTCCTTGGTGCGCTGCGGCGACAGCGAGCCGGCGACGGTCACGCCGGCGTCCCGCATCTCCTTCAGCCGCTCGCTGATCAGCTCGGCCTTGATCGGCTCGTCGTAGATCTGCTGCAGGCGGCGGGTGGCCTCGACGCCCTGCAGGCCGGCGACCTCCTCGAGCAGCGGCTCCGGGTCGTCGTACCGGGTCCAGAGGCCCTCGAGGTTGAGCACGCCGAGGCCGCCGTACTGCCCGAACGCGATGGCGGTCGCCGGCGACATCACGGAGTCCATCGGCGCGGCGAGGATCGGCAGCGAGAAGCGGTAGGCGTCGATCTGCCAGTCGACGCTGACCTCCTCCGGGTCGCGCGTGCGCCGGGAGGGCACGATCGCGATGTCGTCGAAGGAGTACGCGCGGCGGGCCCGCTTCGCTCGGCCGATCTCGATGTCGCTCACCGGAGGAGGATATCGACAACCCCCGACGGCACGTGCCTCAGCGCGCCTCCCGGCCGGACTCAGCCGAAGCGGCCGTTGACGTAGTCGTAGGTCCGCGGGTCCTGGGGTCCCTGGAACATCGCGGTCGTGTCGCCGTGCTCCACGATGACGCCGGGCTGGCCCTGCGCGGCCAGGAAGAACGCGCACTGGTCGGAGACGCGCGCGGCCTGCTGCATGTTGTGGGTGACGATCACGATGGTCACCTCGCGGGCGAGGTCGAGCATCGTCTCCTCGATGACACGGGTCGACGTGGGGTCCAGGGCCGAGCAGGGCTCGTCCATCAGCAGCACCCGCGGCCGGATCGCCAGCGACCGCGCGATGCACAGCCGCTGCTGCTGGCCACCCGACAGGCCGCCACCGGGGGCGTCGAGGCGGTCCTTGACCTCGTTCCAGAGGCCGCCCTTGACCAGGCAGGACTCGACGAGGAGGTCCTTGTCGGAGCCGCGCATCTTCGTCCCGGTCAGCTTGAGGCCGGCCAGCACGTTCTCCCTGATCGACATCGCCGGGAACGGGTTGGGCTTCTGGAAGACCATCCCGATCGACCGGCGCGCGTCGATCAGCCGCTTGCCGGGGTCGTAGATGTCCTCGCCGTCCAGCAGGACCTCGCCCGCCAGCCGTGCCGAGGGCACCAGCTCGTGCATGCGGTTGAGGATCCGCAGGAAGGTGGACTTGCCGCAGCCCGACGGGCCGATCAGGGCGGTGATGCCTCCCGCCGGCATGGTCAGCGACACCCGGTCCAGCACCTTGTGGTTGCCGAACCAGGCGGTGATCTCGCGGGCCTCGAGCTCGGCGAGCGCCGTTGCCGGAGCCACGTCCACGGGGAGCGCGGGGTCCAGGCGGGGCACCGGTGCGATCGCGGTGGTGTCGTCGATCGGCCAGTCGTCGATCGGGTTGGCGTCGATGGGCGTGGTCATGGGCGTCCTTCGGGTCAGGCGGGAGCCCGGGCGGCCGTCGTACGGCGACCGCCCGGGCTCCTTGGTCACTGCTGTCGTGTCACTGCTGTCGGGTCACTGCTGTCGTGTCACCGCTGGGTGACGTAGAAGACCTTCGACGCCTTCGGGGCGAGCGTGTTGCCGCTCCAGGTGACGACGAGCTTCTTCCTGCCCACGGTGAGCCTGGCGAGCGTCAGCGTCACCTTGCCGGCGCTGAGCGTGCCCTTGCCGATGACCTTGGTGCCGTACGTGACGACCACGGTGCCGGTCGCCTTCGTGGTCGTGCCGGCGAGCGCGACCGTGATCGTGCCGCGCGCGCGGGCGCCCTTGGCGACGTACGTCGGGAAGGACTCGGCGATCGTGGCCGTGGTGCGGACCAGCAGCTTCACCGGGGTGGCGTCCGTCGACCCGTTGTACGCCGTCGGGTCGGCCGGCACGAACTGCGCGGTGTAGTTGTGGTAGCCCGGCTTGACCCCGGTGAGCGCCTTGGTGGCCACACCGGCGACGACCGCGACGCCCGAGGCGACGACGGTGCTGCCGTCGCGGAAGGTCACCGTGCCGGCGGCGGCGTTCGGGGCGAGGGCGGCCTTGACCGTGGCCTTGCGGGCGCCCGGGCTGGTCGCCGTGGTGTTCACGGTGGTGTCGACCGCGACCACGTCCTCACCGTTGACGGTGAAGTTCGTGGTGGGGTCCTGGGTCTGCTCACCGCAGACGCCACCGTCGGCGTCGGAGGCGAGCTGGGCGAACCCGGCACCCTCGATCAGCGCCTGAGCGGGCTCC
>NZ_JBYCZV010000034.1:0-21898 GCF_057586415.1 Nocardioides sp. SRI_004 | reverse complement strand
AGGATGCCGACGCCGGCGTGCGGCAGCAGGGCCAGGGTCGCGCCGACGAGCGCACCGACCGAGGCGGTCGCGCCCGCCATCGCGGTACCGGTGGCCCAGTCGGGACCGAACGCGGCCGTTGCCGCGAGGTCCAGGCTGGCCAGGAAGGCCGGGGTGTTCTGGTGGCGCCAGACCGGGTCCTTGGCGAGGTCCTGCGCGCACAGCACGGCCAGGTGCTCGTGCACCCCGGCATGCAGGGCACGCAGGTCCGGCACGGGGGCCTGCACGTGCAGGAGTGCGGTCGCGACGGGGTTCGGGCCGACGTACGGCGGCCGGCCCGCGAGCAGCTCGAAGAGGGTGGCCGCGACGGCGTACAGGTCCGAGCGCAGGTCGATGTGCTGGCCCAGCACCACCTCGGGCGCCAGGTAGGCGGGCGTGCCGATCCACGTGTCCGGTCCGCCGAGGACCCGCGGCGGACCGGCGATGCCGAAGTCGATGAGCCGGGAGCTGCCGGAGCGGTCGAGCAGGATGTTCTCGGGCTTGAGGTCGGCATGGACCAGGCCGGCGGCGTGGACGGCCGCGAGCCCGCGCAGCGCCCCGCTGAGGACCGACAGCGCCTGCGGCCCGGTCAGAGGACCCTGCCGGTCGAGCACCTGCCGCAGCGAGGCGCCCTCGACGTAGTCGGTGACGATCGCCGCGAGCCCCGGCTGGTCGATGACGTCGCGCACCCGGACGACGTGCGGGCTGGCCACGGACAGCAGGGCGGCGACCTCCTGGCGGAACATCGCCCGCCGGTCGTCGTGGTCGGGCCAGTCGAGGACCTTGACCGCGACCTGTTCACCCGTGGCGGGGTCGGTCGCGAGGTAGACCGTCCCGAAGCCGCCGGCCCCGAGGGTCGCCGTGAGGGTGTACCTGCCGACCTGCTGCACCGCTGCCGCCTTCCACCCGAGAGGTCTCCGTCGTGTCCTTGCCCGCAGCGGGGTGGTTCAGGCCGTGAGGTCGGCGGCCGCGAGCCGGCGTACCGCCTCGTCGATCACCTCGGGGCGCTTGCAGAACGCCCAGCGCACCAGGTGCCGCCCCGCGCCGGGACCGTTCGGGTCGTCGTAGAAGACCTCCGACGGGATCGCGACCACCCCCGCCCGCTCGGGCAGTGCCCGGCAGAAGTCGCCCCCGCTGCGCCAACCGAGCGCGCTGACGTCGGTGGTGGCGAAGTACGTCCCCTCCGGCGTGTACGACGTCAGGCCGGCCTCGCGCAGCCCGCCGACCAGCTGGTCGCGCCGGTCGCGCAGGTCGGCCGCGAGCCGGACGGGGAACTCGTGCTGCTCGTCCAGCGCGGCGGCCACGGCGGGCTGCAGCGGGGCGCCGGAGGTGAAGGTCAGCCACTGCTTCGCGGCCGTCACGGCGCCGACCAGCTCGGCCGGTCCGGTCGCCCAGCCCACCTTCCAACCGGTGACCGAGAACGACTTCCCCGCGCTCGACAGGGTGAGCGTCCGCTCCGCCATGCCCGGCAGGGTCGAGATCGGCACGTGGCGGTGGTCGTCGAAGGTGAGGTGCTCGTAGACCTCGTCGGTCACCACGAGCACGTCGTGCTGCTGCGCGATCCGCGCGACCGCGGCCAGCTCGTCGGCGTCGAGCACGCGGCCGGTCGGGTTGTGCGGGGTGTTGAGCAGGATCAGCTTGGTCCGCGGTCCCACGGCGGCCTCGAGCTCGGCGGGGTCGAGGCGGAAGTCGGGCGCGCGGAGGGTCACCGGGCGTCGTACCCCACCGGCGAAGTCGATCATGGCGGTGTAGGAGTCGTAGTACGGCTCGAGGACGACGACCTCGTCGCCGGGGTCGACCAGGCCGAGCAGCGCCCCCGCGATCGCCTCGGTGCAGCCGGTGGTCACCACGACCTGCCGGTTGGGGTCGAGCTCGATGCCGTAGTTGCGCTGCTGGTGGCGAGCGATGGCCTGCCGGAGGACGGGGACGCCGATGCCCGGGGCGTACTGGTTGGCGCCGCCGTGCAGGGCCGCGGATGCGGCGTCGAGCAGCGCCGGCGGACCGTCGGTGTCGGGGAAGCCCTGGCCGAGGTTGACGGACCCGGTGCGGACCGCGAGGGCGGACATCTCGGCGAAGATCGTCTCGCCCATGCCGGCGACGCGACGGGCTGCGGCACGGGCTGCGGGATGGGCTGCGGGACGGGCTGCTGGAGGGGCCACGGTCCGAACCTACCGATCCCGATAGCCTCTGCGTGTGACGACCACGGACTCCGCCCTCGCCGCCGACATCGACGCCACCTGCCGCCTGACGGGCGAGTTCACGCTCCGCTCGGGCCAGGTCAGCAACGAGTACTTCGACAAGTACCTCTTCGAGGCCGACCCGCAGCTGCTCGCCCGCGTGGCCCGCGAGGTCGCCCAGCTGCTGCCCGGCGACGCCGAGCTGCTCGGCGGCCTGGAGATGGGCGGCATCCCGATCGCGACGGCCGTCAGCCAGCTGGTCGGCATCCCGGTCGTCTTCGTGCGCAAGAAGGCCAAGGAGTACGGCACCGCCAAGCTTGCCGAGGGCCCGGCCTTCGACGGCAGGAGGATCGTGCTGATCGAGGACGTCATCACCACCGGCGGCGCGGTGCGCGACGCGACGAACGCGCTGCGCTCCGCCGGCGCGATCGTCGAGACCGTCGTGTGCGCCATCGACCGCAGCCCGGCGGGGGAGAACCCGCTCGCCGACGTGGAGCTCGAGGTCCGCGCGGTGCTGACCAAGGCCGAGCTCGACGCGGCGCGGGCGGCTGCCCAGGCCTGACGAGGTCACACGAAGCACACCTGTCACACCGGGAGGGCAATGCCTGCACTTGTCGGGCGTTGCAACCCCTGACAAGTGCAGGAATCCCCGGTCGACCGGGGATTCATGCAGCCCCTCAGCTCACCCCGCCTGAGCCCCGCCGATGTTGACCAGCCAGTCGACGCCGTACTTGTCCCTCAGCATGCCGAAGCTGTCGCCCCACGCCGCCTGCTCGAGCGGCTGCATGACGGTGGCGCCGTCGGAGAGGCCCTCCCACCAGCTGCGGAGGGTGTCACCGTCCTCGGCCGGGCCGCTGATGCTGACCTGCTGGGTCTGCGGCTCGCCGGGCACGTGCTTGGGGTGGTCGGCGCCCATGAGGAGCACGGAGTCGGACACGGACAGCGCCGCGTGCATGACCCAGTCGCTCTCGCCCTCGGCCGCGGCGACCTCCGCCGCGGTGCCGCCCATGTCGGCGAAGGTCATCACGTTGAGCTCGCCGCCGAGGACGGACTGGTAGAACTCCATCGCCTCGCGGGCCTGGCCGCGCCAGTTGATGTAGGGGTTGAGGTTGATAGCCACGGTGCGCTCCTGGTCGGTCGGGGTGGAAGGTGCTTGCCGAACCTAGTGACCCCCGCCGACGGCAGGACTCATCGCTCCTCGACGACCGTCCCCTCCGCGGGCTGGGGGATCGCCTTGCGGCCCTTGGCGCCGGGGCGCTTGTGGCGCCACCACTCCCACGCGAGCGGGATGGCGGAGAAGAGGAGGATGGCGATGGTGACGTAGTCGATGTTCTCGCCGAGCTTGGGGAAGGCCGCACCCAGGAAGTAGCCGAGCAGCGTGATGGAGATGACCCAGAGCACCGCGCCGATCGCGCTCCACACGAAGAAGCGACGGCGCTCCATCAGCGTGACGCCGGCGACGACGGTGATGTAGGTCCGCACGAAGGGCACGAACCGGCCGATCACGAGCGCCTTGTTGCCGTGCTTGTCGAAGAAGGCGCTGGTGTTGTCGAAGTACTTCTTCTTCAGGACCCGGCCGTCGCGCTCGTACAACGGGGGCCCGATCTTGCGACCGATCTCGTAGCCCGCCACGTTGCCCGCGAAGCCCGCCACGATCAGCAGCGCGATCGCGATGAACAGCTCCACCGGCTCGTTCGAGATGCCGATGACGGAGTAGCCGGTCTTGTTGCTCCCGGCGATCAGCAGGCCGAGCGCGAACAGCAGCGTGTCGCCCGGCAGGAACGGGAAGAACAGGCCGCACTCGACGAACACGATGGCCAGCGCGACCCAGATGAACGCGCTTCCGTATTCCTGCTGCAGCCAGTGGGGATCGAGCCACTTGATGCCCAGCAGCATCGGCACGACGAGCGGGGTCGCGACCAGCGAGTTCACGCGGCAACGCTACCTGTCGGTACCCAGCAATGTGCTCGATAGGGTCGATCCCGTGGACGAGGAGCAACGGGCGCCGTACGACCCGATGCCCCACGGGCAGCCCGAGGTGGGCGTCGGCCCCTGGCCGGGACCGTGGCCGGAGGGCCCCGGCAGCGAGGTGTACGACGAGCAGCTGCTCCGTGAGGGCGACCGGCGCAATGTCGTCGACCGCTACCGGTACTGGTCGATGGAGGCCATCGTCGCCGACCTCGACACCCGGCGCCACGGCTTCCACGTGGCGATCGAGAACTGGCAGCACGACTTCAACATCGGCACGATCGTCCGCTCGGCGAACGCCTTCCTGGCGGCCGAGGTCCACATCGTCGGCAACCGCCGCTGGAACCGGCGCGGGGCGATGGTGACCGACCGCTACCAGCACGTCCGGCACCACCCGACCGTCGATGACCTGCACGCCTATCTCGCCGAGCGGCAGGTGCCGCTGCTCGGCATCGACAACCTCCCCGGGTCCGCCCACCTGGAGACGATGGAGATCCCCGAGCGGGTCTGCTTCCTCTTCGGGCAGGAGGGTCCGGGGCTCTCCGAGGCGGCGCACGCGGCATGCGACGGCACCTTCTCGATCGCCCAGTTCGGGTCGACCCGCTCGATCAACGCCTCGGCGGCCGCGGCGATCGCGATGCACTCGTGGGTGCGCCAGCACGCCGACCTGACCAGTGACGAGGCGTGGCGGGGATGACGGCCGTCGCCCGGGCACGCCACCTCGGCGGCCAGCTGGCCGACGAGCTGCGCCACGTCGGCCCACCGCCCGTCACCCGGTGGGCGGCGATCCGGGCCGGCGGCACCCTGCTCGTCGCGCTGCTCGTCCTCCACGCCGCCGACGCGATGGACCTGGGCGCCGCGGCCACCTTCGGCGCCTTCGCGGCGATCTACGGCGGCGCCGTCCCCCACCGTCGGCGCTGGCGCCAACAGGTCGCGCTCGCCGGGCTGCTCACCGGTGCCGTCGCCAGCGGCACCCTCGTCGCCACCGGCGAGGACCGCGCCTGGTGGGCGGTGCTGGCGGCGGCGGTGTGGTCGGGGATCGGTGCCGCCGCGTCGGACCGTTGGCGGTGGCGACCGCCGGGACCGGTCTTCCTCGTCTTCGCCGCGGCCACCTGCGCGTCGGTCCCGATCGAGCCGCACCGGGTCCCGCTCGCGATCGGCACCTGCCTGGCCACCGCTGCCTTCGCCGTCGGGCTCGCGGTCGTCGAGACCGCCGTGGAGGTACGCCGCGGCGACGTGCCGGACCACCCGCCGCCGCTGCCTCCGCTTCCGGCCGGCCGGCAGCGGCTGCACGCGATCCGCTGCGTGGTGGTCGTGCTCCTGTCCGGCGGGCTGATGACCGCGACGGGCATCGCCCACCCGTACTGGGCGATGGTGGCGTCCGTCGTACCGCTCGCGGCGACGACGCTGCGCCAGCAGGTCGCCCGTGGCGTGCACCGCGTCGTCGGCACCCTGCTCGGACTGGTGCTCGCCGGTCTCCTGCTGGTGCTGCCGCTGTCCGCGGTCGCCACGATCCTCGTGGTCGCCGTGCTGCAGGCCGGCACCGAGCTGGTCGTGACCCGGCACTACGGGCTCGCGCTGGTCCTCATCACCCCGCTCGCCCTGCTCGTCACCGACCTCGCCCACCCGGAGCCGCTCGGCGAGCTGCTCGGGTCGCGCTTCGTCGAGACGCTCGCCGGCGCCTCCGTCGGCCTGGCCGCGGCCTGGCTCACGCGTCGGCGGCCGCCATCGCCTCCCGCAACGCGCCGAGCCCACGCGGTGTGGCTCTTCACGGTCCCCTCCGAGATGCCGAGCTCGGCCGCCGTCTCCGTGACCGACAGCCCCAGCCAGTGACGCAGCAGCACCGTCGCCCGCTGCTGGGCGGGCAGCTGCTGGAGCGCCGCGACGAGCGAGCCGCGATCCTCGACGCCCACGCCCGCCGGTGCCGCGAGGTCCGGCAGGCGGTCGGTCGGGACCTCGCGGCGGGCCGGGCGGCGGGAGGCGTCGATCGCCGCGTTCAGCAGGACCTTGCGGGCGTAGGCGTCCTCGGTGCCGTGCCGGGTGATCCGCGGCCACGCGACGTACAGCTTGACCAGCGCGGTCTGGGTGAGGTCGTCGGCCTGGTGCCAGTCGCCGCACATGCCGTAGGCGATCCGCCGCAGCTGGTCGCGGCGACTGGTCGCGAACTCGACGTACGCCGCCTCGCGCTCCGCGCGCCTCACCGCAGTCCCTCGCTGCCGCCCTGCTCGTTGGTGGCGTACTGGTCGCGGGCGTAGGAGAGGAAGGCGGCGAGCGTCGTGATCCTCGTGTCCTTGCGGTAGGGGATCGCCTCCGTCGCACCGTCCGGCGCCTTGCGGATCGCGAGGAAGTAGGTCAGGCCGTCACGAACGACCTCGGCCACCGCCGTCGGCTCCCCGGGTCCGGCGAAGTTCTCCCCGAGGCCGGGGTCGGAGACCTGCTCGACGACCCGGACCCCGGGCAGCCCGCGGACCCGCCAGCGCTCGTCGAGGCGGACCCAGGCGCGGTCGGCGGAGCCGTCGTCCTCACGGCGCGTGAGCTGCTGCTCGGCCCACTCGCGCAGGCTCAGGCCCTGGGCGGGGAGCCGGGTCCAGCCCACGCTGCTGTCGGCCGTCGCGGCGTAGGCGTAGTACTCCGAGCCGTCGATGGAGTAGTGGAGGATCTCGGCCTCGGCGCCCGTGCTCGCGGTGAAGTGCCCCCGCTCGATCACGTCGGCGCCCTCGGGCGCATCGACCACGCCGTCCATGCCGATGCTCAGGGGCACCTGGTCCTCGCCGGCGGACGTCCCGGTGTCGCTGGTCACCGTCGCCGACGGGCTCCCCGTCGGCCCGTCGGCGGTGTGGCCGTCGCGGCCGCGGGAGGTGCCGCCGCTGTCGAAGGCGAGCGCCGCGGTGCCGCCCACGACCACCGCCACGGCGAGGCCGGCGGCGCCCACGGCGAGCCGGCGGCGTCGTACCGCGCGGCGGCCGGAGGCGAGCGTGCCGGCGACGTCGAAGGTGGGGTCGGGGGCACGGCCGAGCTCGGCGTCGAGCCGTTCGATGAGGTCCTGCATCGGGTCGCCTCCGGGTGCGTCTGGGTCGATGGTCCGTCATCGGGGGATACGCCGCCCACCACCGAACGGTTGTCACGGTAGGTTGAGAAAAGTCGACCCGCACCCGCACTGCCGCAGGAGCCCACCAGCATGCCCATCGCCACGCCCGAGAAGTACGCCGAGATGCTCGACGCCGCCAAGGCCGGCGCCTTCGCCTTCCCCGCGATCAACGTCTCCTCGTCCCAGACGCTCAACGCGGCCCTCAAGGGCTTCGCGGACGCCGGGGCCGACGGCATCATCCAGATCTCGACCGGTGGTGCGGAGTACCTCTCCGGCCCGACCGTGAAGGACATGGTCACTGGCTCCGTCGCGTTCGCCGCGTACGCCGCCGAGGTCGCCAAGAGCTACCCCGTCAACATCGCGCTGCACACCGACCACTGCCCGAAGGACAAGCTCGACGGCTTCGTCCGCCCGCTGCTCGACATCTCCGCCGAGCGCGTCGCGCGCGGCGAGGCGCCGCTGTTCCAGTCGCACATGTGGGACGGCTCCGCCGTACCGCTCGACGAGAACCTGCAGATCGCCGAGGAGCTGCTCGCGAAGGCCGCCGCTGCCCGGATCATCCTCGAGATCGAGGTCGGCGTCGTCGGCGGCGAGGAGGACGGTGTCGACGGTGGCATGGGCGAGCACCTCTACACGACCCCCGAGGACGCCCTGGCGACGGTGCGCGCGCTCGGCGTCGGCGAGAACGGCCGCTACCTCACCGCGCTGACCTTCGGCAACGTCCACGGCGTCTACAAGCCGGGCAACGTCAAGCTGCGCCCGGAGATCCTGCGCGACGCGCAGGCGGCGGTCGTCAAGGAGCTCGGCCTGCCCGAGGGCTCGAAGCCGTTCGACCTGGTCTTCCACGGTGGCTCCGGCTCGACGGCCGAGGAGATCGGTGCGGCGGTCGACTACGGCGTGGTGAAGATGAACGTCGACACCGACACCCAGTACGCCTTCACCCGCCCGGTGGCGGCCCACATGTTCAGCAACTACGACGGCGTCCTCAAGGTCGACGGCGAGGTCGGCAACAAGAAGGCCTACGACCCCCGTGCCTGGGGCAAGGCGGCCGAGGCGGGCATGGCCGCGCGCGTCGTCGAGGCGTGCGAGAACCTCCGCTCGGCCGGGAAGACCGTCGGCTGACGGTGGCTGAAGCGTCCCTCCCCACCACCGCGGACGTCGACCGCGCGGCCGGGCTGCTGGCGTCGGTGGTGCCGCCGACCCCGCTGCAGCGCGCCGACCGGCTCTCGGCCCTGACCGGGCTGGACGTCTGGCTCAAGCGTGAGGACCTCACGCCGGTCCGCTCCTACAAGGCCCGCGGCGCCTACACCGTGCTCGCCGGGCTGACCGACGAGGAGCGGGCCCGCGGCGTGACCTGCGCGAGCGCAGGCAACCACGCCCAGGGCGTCGCCTTCGCCTGCGCCCGCGCGGGCGTGCACGCGACGATCTTCCTGCCGCGCACGACGCCGCGCCAGAAGCGCGACCGGGTGGCGGCCCTCGGTGGTGAGCAGGTCGAGGTGGTCATCGCCGGCGAGGCGTACGACGACGCGGCCGTCGCCGCCGCCGACTTCGCCGCCGCCTCCGGCGCGACCGTGATCCCGGCGTTCGACCACCCCGGGATCATCGCCGGCCAGGGGACGGTGGCCGCCGAGATCCTCGCCCAGTCCGCTGCGCTCGGCTGGCAGCCCGACGCCCTCGTCCTGCCGGTCGGTGGCGCGGGCCTGATCGCCGGCTGCCTGACCGTCCTCGCGGAGCGGGTGCCGGGCGTCAAGGTCATCGCGGCCGAGCCGTCCGGCGCCGCCTCCCTCGCCGCCGCCCTGGCCGCCGGAGGGCCCGTCGAGCTCGAGTCCGTGGACCCGTTCGTCGACGGTGCCGCCGTACGACGGGTGGGGGACCTGACCTACGAGGCCGTCTCCGGCGCCCGCTCGTCCGTCGACCTGTCGCTCGCGGCGGTCCCCGAGGGCCTGATCTGCGTCGAGATGCTCGCGCTCTACCAGGTCGACGGCATCATCGCGGAGCCCGCCGGAGCGCTCGCCGCGTCCGCGCTGCGCCTCGACGAGACGCGGGCCGGCCTCGAGCCCGGCAGCAAGGTCGTCGCGGTCGTCTCCGGCGGCAACAACGACGTCTCGCGCTACGCCGACATCGTCGAGCGGGCGCTGGTCCACGAGGGCCTCAAGCACTACTTCCTGATCGAGTTCCCGCAGGAGCCGGGCGCGCTGCGTCGCTTCCTCGACGACGTGCTCGGCCCGGACGACGACATCACGCTCTTCGAGTACACCAAGCGCAACAACCGGGAGACCGGGCCCGCGCTGGTCGGCCTCGAGATGCAGCACCGCGACGACCTCGCCGGACTGCTGGAGCGGATGGAGGCCTCGCGGCTGCGGGTCCAGAAGGTGCCGCCGGACAGCCCGCTGTTCGGGTTCATCCTCGACTGATCGGCTCCGGCTCCTGCTCCGGTGGGTCATGCCCGGACCCGCCGACCGGCAGATCGGCAGGCCGACCGGCCGACAGACCGGCCGTGACCGGTTCCGAGAACGCGTCCCGGGAGATTCCTCCGAAATCGCGTGATGAACGCGCCCCGGTCCCGTCCGGTGGTGTGTACGTCTCGGACAAGGAGATCCCATGCGGACCACCCCACTGACCCACAAGCACCGCGCCACCGAGCCCGTCCCGGTGGGCGAACGGCCCGATGCCACCCGCGCCCACCGCGCCGCGCGGACCAACGACCTGCCCATCGCCGCGATCCTCGGCATCATCCTGGTGCTGCTGGCGGTGTACTTCACCGTGCGGGGCTGACGTGCGCCTCTGGCTGACCTCGCTGGCCGCCGTGGTCGACGCCCTGGTGGTCGACCCGCTGCGGCGGTCGCGCCGACGCTGACTCAGCGGCCCCGGGGCCACCACCAGCGCCGCGGTCGCTCGTGCTCGGGCGCGAGCGCGTCCCGCGGCTCGACCAGCCGGCCGCGCTGCACCCGGCCGACGATCCGGTAGCGGGTCGCCGGGTCGAGCTCGCGCGCCTGCTCCCACATCGGCTCGGCGCCGGGCTCCCGGGTCGGCCGGACCAGCCCCGCCCGCTCGAGGCGGCGCAGGTGCGTGCGGACCGACGACGGCACGATCCCAGCCTCGTCGGACAGCTGGGCGACCGTCTTGGGTGGGTCCACCGCGAGGTAGACCCACCACACCCGGGGACCCAGACGAGGCAGGTCCCCGGGCATCGGGAGTCAGCCCAGGAGCTCGTCGTACGCCGTCGGGCTGGAGTCGCGCAGGAACGCGGAGCAGCGCTCCCACTCGTCGGTCTCGCCGATCGCGCGCGCCGCGAGGGCGAGCAGGGCGAGGGCACGCAGGAAGCCGCGGTTGGGCTCGTGCTCCCACGGCACGGGACCGTTGCCCTTCCAGCCGTTGCGGCGCAGCAGGTCCAGCGAGCGGTGGTAGCCGACGCGGGAGTAGGCGTAGACGGTCACGTCGTCGGCGCCCTGGTCGCGGGCCTGCTCGGCGAGGGTCGCCCAGGCGACGGGCGAGGACGGGAGGCGGCGTACGACGGCAGCGGGCGTCTCCCCGGCCGCGAGCAGCTCGGCGGCGGGGTCGACGGGCAGGTGGGTGGGCGGGGGGCCGGCCATGAGGTCGGCGCCGGGCGTGATGCTCATGGAGCCATTGTGTCCCCCGGGGAAGACGATGTCGGCGCGCGGGTGTTGACTCGGATCGTGACCCAGAGCGCGCCCCCGCAGACCAGCACCCCCACCGAGGGGTCGACCCCGTGGCCGGCCCTGTGGGCCCTCGTCATCGGGTTCTTCATGATCCTGGTCGACCTGACGATCGTGACCGTCGCGACGCCGACGATCATCGAGGACCTCGACGCGTCGGTCAACGACGTCGTCTGGGTCACCAGCGCCTACATGCTCGCCTACGCCGTGCCCGTCCTCATCACGGGACGGCTCGGCGACCGGTTCGGCTCGAAGTACCTCTACCTCGCCGGCCTCACCGTCTTCACCCTGGCCTCGCTGTGGTGCGGCCTGACCACGACGGTCGAGGCGCTGATTGTCGCCCGGGTCGTGCAGGGCTTCGGTGCGTCGATGATGACGCCGCAGACGATGGCGATCATCACCCGGATCTTCCCGCCCGCGCAGCGCGGCAGCGCGATGGCCGTCTGGGGCGCCACCGCGGGTGTCGCGATGGTGGTCGGCCCGATCCTCGGCGGCGTGCTCACCGACGGCCTCGGCTGGGAGTGGATCTTCTTCGTCAACATCCCCGTCGGCGTCCTCGCCTTCGTCATGGCGTGGCGACTGGTGCCGGCGCTGCCGACGCATGCGCACAAGTTCGACTGGCTGGGCGTCGCGCTCTCCGGAGCCGCCATGTTCCTGCTCTGCTTCGGCATCCAGGAGGGCCACCAGGAGGACTGGGCCGGATGGATCATCGCGATGATCACCGGTGGCGCCGTCCTGCTCGCGGCCTTCATCCTGTGGCAGCGGTTCAACCGCGCCGAGCCGCTGGTCCCGCTGAGCCTGTTCAAGGACCGCAACTTCTCCGTGTCCAACGTCGCGATCGCCTGCATGGGCTCGATCGCGGCGGCCTTCGGCTTCCCGCTGATGCTCTACGCCCAGGCCGTCCGCGGCTACTCGCCGACCCAGGCGGCGCTGCTCATGCTGCCGATGGCCGTGATGTCGATCTTCCTGGCCCAGCCGGTCGGCAAGCTGACCGACCGCCTCCACCCCCGCATCGTCACCGGGTTTGGCTTCGCGGTCAGCCTCGTCGGCTTCCTGCTCCTGCTCTGGCGGCTCGAGCCCGACGTCGCGATCTGGGAGCTGGGTGTCGCGATGGCCGTGATCGGCATCGGCAACGCCTGCATCTGGGCGCCGACCGCCGCCACCGCCAACCGCAACCTGCCGATGAGCCTCGCCGGCGCCGGTGCGGGCGTCTACAACGCCACCCGCCAGGTCGGCTCCGTGCTCGGCGCCGCCGCGATCGCGGTGCTGATGGACAGCCGGCTCGCCCACTACCTCCCCGGCGCCGCGGCGCACGGCGACGCGGGTGCGGACAAGATCGCCGACCCGCATGCCGCCGCGCTGTTCAGCAGCGCGATGCAGGACGCGCTGTGGCTGCCCGCCGCGATGTACGCCGTCGGGCTGGTCGCCGTGCTGTTCTACGAGGCGCCGAAGCACGCGGGGTTCGGTGGGGCGCCGGCGGCGGCCGTGGCGGGAGATTCACCGGCCGGCCGGTGAAACTCCCGCGCCTGGACGACAGAACTCACGCTTGGACGACGAAACTTCGTCGTCCAAGCGTGAGTTTCTTCGTCCAGGCTCAGGGCGTCAGCAGCGCGCGCACCTTCTCCGGGCCGAGCGCCGCGAAGAGGGTGGGCAGCCGGGGACCGCGCTCGGCGGCGACGAGCAGCTCGTAGAGCAGCTTGAAGAAGGCCTTCTGGTCGGCCTTCACCTCGTCGGTCGGGGCGTCCTCGAGCGCGAGGCCCCGCGCCAGCTTCGGCACGCCGTAGATCAGCGTGGTCAGCTCGTCGGTGTCGGCGAACGAGTCGGGCAGCCGGTCGAGCAGCTGGCGCAGCCAGAGCTCCTCGTCCTCGTTCAGCCCGGCCAGGCGTGCGGCGTCCGCCGTCTCGCGGACCGTCGTACGGTCCTCCGGGTCGACATAGGACTCGATCCAGGTCGCCGCCTTGGTGAGCCGCGGCTCGAGGTCGGCCTCGCTCGCGCCGACCGTGCGCGCGGTGATCTCGCGGGACCCGGCGGTGACGTCGGCGACGGAGGACAGCATCCGGAACGGTACGACGACCGCCGGGGTCGGCAGCGTGCCGGCGCTCGACGTCGCCGAGGCGCGCT
This sequence comes from Nocardioides sp. SRI_004, assembly GCF_057586415.1. Lineage (NCBI taxonomy): Bacteria > Bacillati > Actinomycetota > Actinomycetes > Propionibacteriales > Nocardioidaceae > Nocardioides > Nocardioides sp. SRI_004. The sequence goes on along the minus strand of NZ_JBYCZV010000034.1, from coordinate 8,849 downwards.
CCCACGCCAGCACGGCGGCGTCACGCTTCTCCGGGACGGCGGCCTTCTTCGTGAGGGCGTCCCACTCGTCGTACAGGCGCAGGACCTCCTGGCCGAAGTCGACGTTGAACGCCTGCTTCGGCTGACGGCGGACGTAGAGCCAGCGCAGGATCGGCGCCTCGAGGATCCGCAGCGCCTCGGCCGCCGTCGGTACGCCGCCCTTGGACGACGACATCTTCGGCATGCCGGCGACGCCGACGAACGAGTAGCCGACGAAGCTCGGGGCGGTGCCGCCGAAGATCGGGCCGACGATCTCCTTGCCGACCGTGTACGACGACCCGGGGGTCGCGTGGTCGACGCCGCCCGGCTCGAAGTGGACGCCCTCGAAGGTCCAGCGCATCGGCCAGTCGACCTTCCAGACCAGCTTGCCCTCGTCCTGCGTGGCCACGTTGGTGACGAAGGAGTCGCCGCAGACGTCGCAGGTGTAGGCGAGGTCGGTGGTCTCGTCGTCGTACGACGTCAGGGTGACGGTGTCGCGGCCGCACCCGCGGCAGTAGGGCTTGTAGGGGAACCGGGCGAGGTCCTCGCTGGCGCCGTGCCCGGTGTCCTCCTCGGCGGTCGACTCGCCCTCCTCGACCGGGTCGGCGGCCTTCTTGGTGCGGAACCGGGACATCACGGTCTCGATCTCGCCGCGCTTGCGGATCGCGGTGAGGATCTGCTCGCGGTAGGTGCCCGCGCGGTACATCTCGGTCTGGTTGACCTCGACCATGTCGCAGCCGAGGTCGGCGAGCGCGGCGCGCAGCGGCGCCTTGTAGCGCTCGGCCCAGCTCGCGAACTCGCCGGTCGGGTCGGGGACGGCCGACAGCGGCCGGCCGATGTGCTCGTTCCAGGCGGTGTCGACGCCGGCGGGCACCTTGCGGAACCGGTCGTAGTCGTCCCAGCTGTGCAGGTGGCGCACGTTGATGCCGCGACGGCGGATCTCCTCGGCGACGAAGTGCACGGTCAGGAACTCGCGCAGGTTGCCGAGGTGGATCGGCCCCGACGGGCTGATGCCGGACGCACAGGTGACCAGGTCGGGCAGCGTGCCGCCGTTGACCTGCTCGGCGTGCCGGAGCGCCAGGTCGGCCGTCCGGGTCACCCAGTCGCTGGGCTCCTGCTGGTTCTGCTGTCCTCGTGCCACGAGGCGCAAGCCTAGTGCGGCCTCAGGCAGGCACGAGCATCGTGTACGCCGCCGGGAGCACCCGCCACGTGCGCTCCCGGAACGGCCCGTCGATCTCGCCGTCGCTGTTGCAGTCGAACGGGGTGCCGGTGACCCGGACCGTGCTGCCGCGGACGATCCGTACGTCGGCGTGCTCGCCGTGCCGGCCGAACGGCAGCCGCAGCGCGTAGCCGAGCCGCGAGAGCGTGCCGACCGGGGTCGCGACGAGGACGTCGGCCTCCCCGTCGCCGGGGTCGGCGTCGGGAGTCAGCTCGGTCCCGCCGCCGACGGAGGCGCCGTTGCCGACGGCGACCATGAGCACCTTCTCGTCGAGGTCGGCGACCACCTCGCCGTCGACCTCGACGCGCACCCGCAGCGTGGGCGGGTTGAGCGCCGTCTGCACCGCGCCGATCGGGTAGCCGAGCCTGCCGAGGTTGACCTTGCCGACGCCGACCGAGCCCAGCCGCTCCTTCCAGCGCGCGCCCTTCGCGCCGGCCTCCGCGCCGGCGCCGAGGTGCACGCTGTTGACCGTGATCTCGTCCTGGTCGTCCACCACCAGGTCGATCCGTCGCTCCCGTCCCGAGGCGACCACCCCGGCCGCCTCGGCGGCATCCAGGGGCAGGCCGAGGGTGCGCGCGAAGTCGTTGCCCGTGCCCAGCGGGACCAGGCCGACCGTCGTACCGGAGAGGGCGCCGCGGCGGTGGAGGGCGGCGACCACGGCGTGGATGCTCCCGTCGCCGCCGGCCACGACCACGGTGCGGTCGCCGACGCCGCCGAGGACGTCGTCGAGCTCGTCGGGGGAGGAGGTCGCGGCGACCTCGACCGTGGCGTGCTCCCGGAGCACGGCGAGCGCTGCGTCGAGGGCCTCCTGGTCGGCCGTACCGGCGTCGGAGTTGGTGATCACGAGAAGCCCGCGGTCCGCTGTCACGTGATCACCCTATTGTTCCGCCCCATGGGGACCTCTCGCCGCTGGACCGCCCGTGAGCTGATCGCGCTCGTGCTCGACGCCGACTCCTACGAGTCGTGGGACGCGCCGATCGACCTCAGCGGCCACCCCGAGGAGTACCGCGCCGAGCTCGCCCGGGCCGCGGAGAAGGCCGGCACCGACGAGTCGGTGCTGACCGGGCGGGGCACGGTCCGCGGGCGTCCGGTCGCCTTCGTCGTCAACGAGTTCGGCTTCCTGGCCGGCTCGATCGGCATCGCCGCGGCCAACCGGATCGCCTCCGCCGTACGCCGCGCCACCGCGGAGGGCCTCCCGGTCCTGGCGAGCACGTCGTCCGGTGGCACCCGGATGCAGGAGGGCACCCGCGCGTTCGTGCAGATGGTCGAGATCTCCCGGGCGCTGATGGAGCACAAGGCCGCCGGCCTGCCCTATCTCGTCCACCTGCGCCACCCCACCACCGGCGGTGTCTACGCGTCGTGGGGCTCGCTCGGCCACGTGACCGTCGCCGAGCCCGGCGCCCTCGTCGGCTTCCTCGGTCCGAAGGTCTACGAGGCGCTCAACGGCGAGCCGTTCCCCGAGGGCGTGCAGCTGGCGGAGAACCTCGCCGCGAAGGGGGTCATCGACGCCGTCGTACCGGCCGAGGAGCTGCCCGCGCTCGTCGACCACGCCCTCGGCGTCCTCGTCGACCCGCCGTCGGCCGCAACGCTCGAGCGCCGCACTCCGGTCGCCGTCGGCACCACGCTCGGCCACCCGGTCTGGGACGACATCGAGGCGACCCGTGCCGATGGTCGGGTGGGCGTGCGCGACCTGCTCCGGTACGGCGCCAGCAGCACCCTGCGGCTCAAGGGCACCGACGAGGGCGAGCGCGACGACTCGGTCCTGGTCGCGCTCACCCGTCTCGACGGCCAGCCCTGCGTCCTGGTCGGGCAGGACCGCTCCCGGCAGAGCGCCGCGACGCCGATGGGGCCCGGCGCGCTGCGGGAGGCGCGACGGGCGATGGAGCTCGCCGAGGAGCTGCGGCTGCCGCTCGTCACCGTCGTCGACACCCCCGGCGCCGAGCTGTCGCAGGCCGCCGAGGAGGGCGCGATGGCGGGCGAGATCGCCCGCTGCATCGCCGGCCTGGTCACCCGGTCGGTACCGACGGTCTCGGTGATCCTCGGCCAGGGGTGTGGCGGGGGAGCGCTCGCGCTGCTGCCCGCCCGCACCGTTCTCGCGACCTCGCGGGGGTGGCTGTCCCCGCTGCCGCCGGAGGGCGCGAGCGTGATCGTCCACGGCGACCCGTCCCGTGCCGCGGAGATGGCCGCCCTGCAGAAGGTCGGCGCGCTCGACCTGCTGGCGAGCGGGGACGTCCACGGCGTCGTACCCGAGGAGGAGGGGGACACGCCGGAGACGCTGGCGCGGGCGGTGGTCGCAGAGGTGGCGGCGCGGCTCGGGGGAGTTTCACCGGCCGACCGGTGAAACTCCCGACCTTGGACGACAAAACTCACGCCTGGACGATGAAACTTCGTCGTCCAACCGTGAGTTTCACCGGCCGACCGGTGAAACTCCCGCCTCAGCCGACCACCATGTCCTCACCGCTCCAGAACGCCCGCATGCTGGTGATCTTCCCGTCGTCGTCGAACGTCATCACGTCGATCGGCGCCAGCGTGTACGTCGCATCGCCCGCCTTCGTGACCAGCTCGAACGCGAAGGCCGCCTCGTTGCCGGAGACCCGGGCGTGCAGCAGCTTCGAGGTCTGCTCCAGGCTGTCGAGAGCGGCGTAGAACTCGGCGATGGACTCGCGGGTGGTGCGCACCTCCGAGCCGACCGGGTCCTCGACGGTGGCGCCGTCGGCGTACAGCGCGACGACGTCGGCGGACGAGCCGGTGGCGACGAGGTCGACATAGCTCTGGATGGTCTCGAGGATGGTCTCGCGGCTGGCGCCCATGGCGTGCTCCTGCAGGTCGGGTCGGGGGTCGGGTCGGGGTCGGGTCGAAGGTAGAACGTGTTCTCGTTTCGCACGAATCTAGCCGTTCGATCGCGATTTGGTAACGTTGCGCCGCAAGAGAGCCCCGGTCCTTGCCGGGGCTTCTTGCTTGACCGACACCATCAACAACAAGTGGTGCGTTGAGCAGCCGTCCCGCCAGGAGGGACGGAGGGACTCCGTCCGTGGCGAGGAGCAACCAATGCCTGCAATCGTGATCGTCGGCGCCCAGTGGGGCGACGAGGGCAAGGGCAAGGCGACCGACCACCTGGGCAGCCAGGTCGACTACGTCGTGAAGTTCAACGGCGGCAACAACGCCGGGCACACGGTCGTCATCGGCGACCAGAAGTTCGCCCTCCACCTGCTGCCCAGCGGCATCCTGACCCCCGGCTGCACGCCGGTCATCGGCAACGGCGTCGTCGTCGACATCGACGTCCTGTTCCAGGAGATCGACGGCCTCGAGGCGCGCGGCGTCGACACCAGCAAGCTCAAGCTGTCCGCCAACGCGCACGTCATCGCCGACTACAACCGCACCATCGACAAGGTCACCGAGCGCTTCCTCGGCTCCCGCAGGATCGGTACGACGGGCCGCGGGATCGGCCCCACCTACGCCGACAAGATGAACCGGATCGGCATCCGCGTGCAGGACCTCTTCGACGAGAAGATCCTCGCCGCCAAGGTCGAGGGCGCCCTCGAGCTCAAGGGCCAGATCCTCACCAAGATCTACAACCGCCGCGCGCCGTCGGTGGAGCAGACCGTCGAGGAGCTGCTCGGCCACGCGGAGCGGCTGGCGCCGTACGTCTGCGACACGGGCCTGCTGCTCAGCCAGGCGCTCGACCGCGACGAGGTCGTCCTCATGGAGGCGGGCCAGGCGACCCTCCTCGACGTCGACCACGGCACCTACCCGTTCGTGACCTCGAGCAGCGCGATCTCGGCCGGTGCCTGCACCGGCACCGGCATCCCGCCGACCCGGATCGACCAGGTCATCGCGATCGCCAAGGCCTACACCACCCGCGTCGGCGAGGGCCCCTTCCCGACCGAGCTCCACGACGAGAACGGCGAGTTCCTCCGCAAGGCCGGCTGGGAGTACGGCACCACCACCGGACGCCCGCGTCGCTGCGGCTGGATGGACACCGTGATCACCCGGTACGCCGCCCGCGTCAACGGCGTCACCGACTTCGTCCTCACCAAGCTCGACACCCTGACCGGCCTGCCCGAGCTCCCCGTCTGCGTCGCGTACGACGTCGACGGGGTCCGCCACGACGAGATGCCGGTCAACCAGACCGACTTCCACCACGCGGTCCCGATCTACGAGAATCTCCCGGGCTGGACCGAGGACCTCTCCGGCTGCCGCAGCTTCGAGGAGCTGCCGAAGGCCGCGCAGGAGTACGTCGAGTTCGTCGAGGCGCGCTCCGGCGCGAGGATCTCGGTCGTCGGCGTCGGCCCCGAGCGGGAGCAGGCGGTCGTGCGGCACCCGCTGCGCTGACGCGGTCCGGAAAATCCATCGGATCCGAGGGGTATGTGACGCCCCGTAGTGGGCACAGGGCCTTGAGCGTGTGTGGGGCACGCAGGGACAGCGGCAGGAGGCCCGGGTGGCAGAGCGCGCGACGGTGGTGCTGGTCGACGACTCACCGGAGCTGCGGATGCTGGTCGGCGTGCGCCTGCAGGCCTCGGGCCTGTTCGACGTGGTCGGCGAGGGCGGCGACGGTGGCGAGGCGCTGATGCTCGCGCACGAGCACGAGCCCGACCTCATGCTGCTCGACACGTCGATGCCGGTGCTGGACGGCCTCGAGGCCCTTCCGCTCGTGCTCGCCGTGTCGCCCCGGACCAAGGTGGTCGTCTTCACCGGGTTCGAGGGCCGGGGCCTGGCAGAGCGCGCCCGCCACCTCGGTGCGGCCGACTTCATCGAGAAGTCGATCCCGATCGAGCAGCTCCCCGAGCGCCTGTGGCGGCACGTCGCGGACACGTTCGAGGCGGTCGCGGGCGGCGGTGCGGGCCGGGCTGCCGGCGTCGGCCGGGCCGGCGGCCTGCGCGTCGCCGGTGGCAGCGACGAGCGCGCCCTACGTGACCAGGCCGCCCTCGACGAGCACCTCGAGCGCTACCGCGAGGTCTTCCACCAGGCCGCCATCGGCATGGCGACGCTCACGCTCAACGGGACGATCGTGCGGGCCAACGACCAGCTCGCCGCGATGGTCGACCGGGAGCCGGACGACCTCGTCGGGCTCGACTACGGGGTGCTCACCCGGCAGCACGGCGACCACCTCGACGACGCGCTCCTCCGGATCGTCGAGCAGGGCGAGGACTTCGCGACCTTCGAGCACCCCCTCGTCCTCGACGACGGCGCGAGCACGCTCCGGGTGAGCCTGACGCCGATCCGCGACTCGGGTGGTGCGCCGCTCTACGTCTTCGCCCAGGTGCAGGACATCACCTCCGAGGTCGCGCTGCGGCAGAGCGAGGAGATGTTCCGGCTGCTGGTGACGACCGTGGCCGACTACGCGATCTACATGCTCGATCCCGGCGGCTGCGTCGCGAGCTGGAACGCCGGCGCGCAGCGCATCAAGGGCTACACCGAGAGCGAGATCGTCGGCCAGCACTACCGGGTGTTCTACCCGGAGGAGGACCGTCTCGACAGCCACCCCGAGCGCAACCTCGAGCTCGCCCTGCGCGACGGTTCGTACGCCGAGGAGGGCTGGCGCGTGCGCCGCGACGGCACCCGGTTCTGGGCGAGCGTGGTGATCACCGCCGTCTTCGACGACGACGGCCGGCACCGGGGCTTCGCCAAGGTCACCCGTGACCACACCGAGAAGCGCGGGCGCGAGGAGCAGCGGCGCCAGGCGATCGAGCAGCAGGCGAACCTGCTGGCGGTGACGGCGCACGAGCTGCGGACGCCGGCCGCCGTGGTCGAGGGTGCGGCGGCGCTGCTGCTCGGTGACCAGGTCGACGACCCCGCCCAGCGGGCCCAGCTCGTCGAGGCCATGGCGAGCAGCGCCCAGCGGATCCAGCGGCTCGCCGGCGACCTGCGCGCTGCGTCGGACACCCACGCCGACGCCCTGTCGCTGCAGCCGGAGCGGATGTCGCTGCGCGGAGCACTGCTGGCGGCGGCCGATCGCGCGCGGGCCGTGCACCCGCACGAGGGCGTCACCGTCGAGGTCGCGCAGGACGCGGAGCTGGTCGCGGATGCCGCGCGGGTGGGTCAGGCGCTCGACAACCTGCTCGACAACGCGGTCCGGCACGGCCGCGCCCCGGTGCACCTGACGGGCGAGCGGATCGAGTCCGGTGTCCGCGTGCTCGTCGAGGACAGCGGCCACGGCGTCGACCAGCGGCTGGAGCCCCGGCTCTTCGACCGGTACGCGCACGCCGGTCCCGCCGGTGGCGCAGGCATCGGCCTGCATCTCGTGCGCGAGATCGCCCGCAGCCACGGCGGCGACGTGACCTACCTGCCTCCCGGCGACGGACGGCGGCCGACCTTCGTGCTCGAGCTGCCGATCCAGCCCCTGCTGCCCCGGCTCTGAGGGCGATCAGCCGCCGCTCAGCATGGTCCAGTTGTCGGCGCACTGCGTGCTGCAGTCGACGGTGCTCCACAGCTGGGGGTCGCCGAACGCGGTGCCGTCCGAGAGCATCACCCACAGCTGCAGCGCGCGTTCCTCGTCCTTGGCCTCCTTGCCGTTCGGGCCGAGGGCCTCCACGAACTGCACGACGTCGGCCTTGCCGTCGCCGTTGACGTCGCTGATGCCGAGGCGCAGCGCGATGCCCTGGACGTTCTTGGCCGGATCCTTGAGCTCGGTCTCCGAGAGGTTGCGCCACCACTGGCGCTGGGGGATCTCGTCGCCGTCCAGCTCGTAGGTGTGGAGGCGGCCGCCGAGGTCGTAGGCGCCGCCGCCGAGCGGGATGATGCCGACCGCCACGATCTCGTCACGTCCGTCGCCGTCGACGTCGCCGATCATCCACGGTGCGATGCCCGGGTTGACCTTCGGGTCGGTGAACTCCCGTTCCTTCGCCAGCTGCTCGAACCCGTCGCGGGTCTCGTTGGCCGTGAGCATGTCGATGCGGCCGCGGACGGGCTCCTCGTCCTCCTCGGCATCGGTCCAGAGCAGGACCTCGTCGTCGCCGTCGCCGTCCATGTCGCCCGTCCACAGCCAGGTGCCGAAGCCGCTGGCCTCGGCGTGCGGCGAGCGGTACCACTGCGACGGCGGCTCGAACTCCTTGTCCCCGGCAAGTGACACGTGGACCCCCACCCCGCCCTCGGTGTCGCCGAGGAGGACCAGGTCGTCGAGGCCGTCGCCGTCGACGTCGCCCAGCACGGCGGAGGCGCGGCTGATCTCCCACGCCGGGTCGAGCGTCAGTCGGCTGGTCCAGGGGTCGCCCTCGGCAGGCTGCACCGTGGCGGTGAGCACGTCGTCCTCCTCGTCGACCCACACCACGTCCTCCCGGGCGTCGCCGTCGACGTCGCCCACCGTGGTGATGAAGCTCGGTGCGGCGGGGAGCGCCCGGACGGGCGTGCCGAACTGCTTGCCGTTCGACGGGACGGTGTAGACCGCGGACGGGGGCTCCAGCCCGTCGCGTGCCTGGGTGAGGACGACATCGCCGTAGCCGTCGCCGTTGCGGTCGCCGAAGGTCCCCGCGGGCTTTTCCTTGGCGGCCTCGTCGCCGTCCGCCCCGTCGTCGTCCCCGCGCAGCAGCGCCCAGGCGATGCCGCCGATGACGAGTGCGAGCACCACGACGCCGACCCCGATCAACAGGCCGGCGCGCCGCCTGTGGGGGCTGCG
>NZ_JBYCZV010000033.1:0-23724 GCF_057586415.1 Nocardioides sp. SRI_004 | reverse complement strand
CTACCCGGTCAAGAACGGCACCGTCACCATCGGCGGCGTGGCCTACCCGGTCACCCCCACCGACGGCGGGACCGACAACCCGGGCGACACCACCAACGGCACCATCAAGGTCGGCGGCGTCACCTACCCCGTCAAGAACGGCACCGTCACCATCAGCGGGGTCAAGTACCCCGTCAAGAACGGCACCGTCACCATCGGCGGCGTGAGCTACCCGGTCACCACCTCCGGCGGCACCGACGGGTCTGGGGGGCCCGACGGATCCGACGGCCAGGCGAGCGGGAGCATCACCGTTGACGGCGTGACCTACCCGGTCGCGGACGGCTCGGCCACCGTGGACGGGGTCGCGTACCCCGTCAAGAACGGCACCGTGACGATCGACGGCGTGGCCTACCCGGTGACGCCGAGCGACGACGGTTCGGACGGCCACGGCTCCGACGGTCACGGGTCCGACGACCCCGGCGGGTCGGACGACCCCGGCGGGTCCGGCGACAACGGTCCGTTGGCGATCACCGACCCGACCGTCAACGGCAAGGCCGCCGACGCCCCCGGGTCACTGGACGCCGAGGCCCACAAGGCGGCGACGGTGGAGTTCGACGTGACCAACACCGGTGACGTGGACGTGACCGGGCTGTCCGGCCAGGTCGGCTCCGGCGACATCCGTTGCACGGAGACCGAGCTCGCCCCGGGCGAGTCGACCACCTGCCGTGGGCGGGTCGTCCCGCGCGTCGGTGCGCAGACCACACCGGTCCAGGTGTCGGCTGCGACCGCCGACGGTGGGAGTACGACGTCGGTCCGGGCACTCCGGCTCTCGGGTGTCGCGCCCAGCACCGGCGGCCACGCCGGTGGTCACGCCGGCCCGTCCGGCGGGACGCCCGGCGGCGGAGCATCCGGCGGCATGCCGGGCGCCCACTCCGGCGGGATGCCCGGCGCCCACTCCGGTGGGATGTCGGGCGGGGTCCCGGCGGCCCACGCCGGCGGCTCGGTGCACTCCGGCACCGGGACGTCCGACGGCGCGATCGTCGGCGGCGTACCGGCTCCGGACGGCATGACCGGCCAGGGCCACGGCCACCCGGCCGACGGCGGCTTCCCCATGCCCCGCGGGGGCGTGGAGGCCGGCGGCGGCGGCACGGCGGCTGAGGTGCCGGTCGTCGGTCACGAGCAGGACGACGAGGGCAACCTCCTCGTCTGGCTGCTCCTCCTCGCAGGCGCTGGTGCCGTCGTGGCCCAGCGCGTGCGTACCCACAGCTCGCGCTGACCCAGCCCGGGCACCCGCTGACGGGGTGCGGCGCCTCCTCCCTTCCGCCGCACCCCGTCAGTCCCCCGCACGTCCCCTCCTTCCGAGAGGCCCCCGATGACCATCTCCCCCGAGAAGCCCGCGACCCAGGACGCCGAACGGCTCGTCAGCGACGAGCAGCTCGCCGCCACCACCATCCCGGTCACCCGCACGGCGACGGTCGCGACGATCGGCGGCGGCCTCGGGTCGTTCGCGCTGGTCGACCGCCTCCGGGTCGCCGGCCTGCCCACCGACGAGATCGTGGTCGTCGGCGACGCCACCTCCCCCGGCGCCGCATTCCTCGCACGTTGTGCGGCCCTCGGCCTCGACGACGACAGCCGCCTGCGCAGCGAGTCCGCGGCCCGCCTCGACAACCTCTGGGGCTTCCCCGGGTACGCCGGCCACGAGGCCCGTCGTGCCCGCAGCCTCCGTCCCCTCGCCCAGCTCCTCCTCGAGGGCGTGTACGGCGACGGGTACCGCCCGACCGTCGGGATCGTCCGCGACGCACTGGACCGCGAGGCCCGGCGGATCGGCTGGCGTGCGATGACGACGCGGGTCCCGGCGGAGTACCTCTTCAAGCGCAGCGGCGGCGGCTACTTCGTCATCGTCCGCGAGCGCGGCGAGCTCGCGGCGATCCGTTGCGACCACGTCCACCTGGCGCTCGGCAGCCCCGGGCCGCGGGTCACGCCCGAGGTCGCGGCGTACCGCGAGCAGTTCCCCGACAGCACCCTCCTGACCACCGCGTACGACGACAACGACGCCGCGCTCGCGACCGTCGCCCGGCGCGGGGGCGACGTGATCGTCCGGGGCGCCGGCGAGGCCGCGCTGCAGCTGCTCCGACGCCTGACCGAGGCGCGGGAGCGCCACGGCCGCGACCTCCACGTATGGCACGTCGTGCGCAGCTGGCCGGACGGCTCGAGCGGCCGCGACGAGCGCCTGGGCTTTCGCCACCAGGCGCTCGACTTCCCGCGCTCGGCGTACACCGGGAGCCTGCGCGACGAGCTGGCCACCCTCGACGATCCCGCCCGCGGCGCGGCCATCGAGGAGCTCGGTGCCGCGTCCGTGCGCCCCCACCGCCGCGATCCCCTCGCCGCCGCCCGCGCCGAGGGCTGGTACGACGCCGTGGTCGGCGAGGTCGACCGCATCACCGAGCAGGACGGCCGGGTCTCGGCGAGCGTCCGGTTGCAGAACGGCAAGCGGATGACGGTGAACGGGGAGCACTTCTTCGACGCTGTCGGCCTCGACTCCGACACCGCGGCCCACCCGCTCGTCGCGGACCTCGTCGCCTTCAGCCCGGTCACCACCAACGCCCTCGGCGGCCTGCGGGTCGACGAGCAGTGGGCGGTCGACGGCGGCGCCAGCGGCGACGGGCGGATGTTCGCGACCGGGAGCACCGCCCGTGGGGCGCTGCTCGGCCCGGTCGACTCGTTCCTGGGGCTGCAGCAGGCGGCGCTGTCCGTCGCCGACACGCTGGCCGCGGCCGGCGTCGGCGCCCCCCTCACCCCGCTGCGGTCGGCCCGCGGCTGGTTCCAGTGGATCGGAGGGACGTCGCTGTGACCCCCACCCTCGCCGGACGCCTGCAGACCCGGCTGGCGCTCAGCCTCCTCGTCGGCGTCCCCCTGTCCCTGCTCGCGGCGATCCTGCTCGGCGCACTGGGGTGGGGGGACGCCCTGCGCGGCCTCGCCGCGATCACCGTCCTCGGCTGCGGCTGGGACGCGCTCTTCCAGGCCGTTCAGGAGCGCCGTTGGGACCGCGACTGGCCGCGGCTGCTGACGCTCCTGTCGTGGCTCCCCGAGGCCGCCGGGTCGTGGCTGGTGCTCCGGGCGTTCGACGCGGCGGCGCCGCCGGGCACCCACCTGGCCTTCTTCACGCTGGTGTGGGGCGGGATGCTCGCGGCCCGCGCGGCCGTGCTGCCCGTCCTGCTGCCCCGGTGGCGGCACCAGGGCCAGCGCCTGGCCGGTGCCCTGCCCCTCGCCCGACCGGCCGCCGCGTCGACGCCCGAGCCGGCCAGCCAGCCGGCGCGGACCAGGCTGTCGATCGGCACCATCTTCCCCGGCCTGCGCCCGGGCCACCGGCAGCTCGCGATGCTCGCGCTGTTCGTCGGCGTCGTCGGCTCGATCGTCTTCCTCGCGCCGCTCTTCGACCGCGAGCCGACGACCTCGGCGGCCAGCGACACCGGGCCGGGCGGCCCCGGCGGCGGGGACGCGATGTCCGCGGACATGGCGCACCACGGCGCCGACGACCGCACGTGGAACACCCACCACCGCGTCCGTCCGACGTCGATCGAGTTCCCCGCCGCCCACCTGTCCGCGTCGCTGGCGAAGGTCCGCCAGGACGCCTCGGGCGTGCTGGTCGCGCCGGATCCCGCGAAGCCCGCCTGGTTCAGCCGGGGCGTCGCTCCGGGACAGGCGGGTCCGGCCGTGCTCATCGGCTCCGTCGACGGGGCGTTCGCCGGTCTCGAGAAGGCCGCTCCCGGCCAGTCGCTCCGGATCGTCCGCGCCGACGGCAGCCAGGTCTTCTTCACCGTCGACCGCGTCGCCGAGGTGGACGCCCGCTTCTTCCCGACCCGGAAGGTGTACGGCGCCGCCGAGGACCCGCTGCTGCGGCTGGTCGGCTACGACGACTCGTCCGGCCGCAACACCATCGTCTTCGCCCGCGCGGTGATGATGGTGCAGGCGCCGGCCAAGGGCTGACATGGGCGCCCGGCGTACCCCTCCGCGGCGCCGGGTCGGGCGGCGCGCCGCCGTGCTCGCGTCGGGGGTCGCGCTGGGGCTCGCCCTCCTCGCGCTGACGGACGACGACGCGACGACGGCGGACCGCCCGGGCACGGTCGTGGCGGAGCAGCCCGCCCCCGCCCCACAAGCGACGGCAGGGAGTCGGCCCGTGCGCTTGCGGGTCCCCCGGATCGGCATCGACACCGGCCTCCTGCGGCTCGGGCTCACGGCCCGCCGCGAGCTCGAGGTGCCACCCATGAGGAAGGCCGACACCGCGGGTTGGTACGACCGATCCCCCGTTCCCGGCGACGCCGGGCCCTCGGTCCTGGCCGGGCACGTCGACTCCCGCTCGGGGCCGGCCGTCTTCTACCGGTTGCGCGAGCTGCGCCGCGGCGACCGGGTCGTGGTCGACCGCGACGACGGCCGGCGCGCGACCTTCACCGTCGACCGGGTCGACGTGGTGGCCAAGTCCGCCTTCCCCACCCGCCGCGTGTACGGCGCCACGACCCGCCCCGAGCTCCGGCTGATCACCTGCGGCGGCACCTTCGACCACGCCACCGACGACTACCTCTCCAATGTCGTCGTCTTCGCCCACCTCACCCACCTCACGACCGCCTGAACCGGAGGGCCCCATGACCAGCACGTCCACCGTCAGCCGCCAGCGACGCGTCGTCGTCGCGGGCTTCGCCGCCTGCCTGGTCCTCGGCGTCGGCGCCGTCGCGTTCGGAGGCGGTACGACGGCCTCCCCGGAGCCCGAGTCCGCGCCGACGACCGGGGCCACCGCCGCCACGCTGCCCGCGTCGCGCCCGGTGCGGATCCACATCGACCGGCTCGACGTCACCGCGAAGGTGCGCGTGCTGCGGGCCGCTGACGACGGCGCGACGCTCGCCCTGCCGCCGCTGCGCGCCACCGGCTGGGACGCCACGTCGGCGACGCCCGGCGAGGCCGGCATCACCGTGGTGACGGGCTACATCGCCCGCACCACCCGTGAGCCGGGCGTGCTGAAGGGGCTGGCCCGGCTGCGCGAGGGCGACGTGGTGACCCTGCGCCGCAAGGACGGCCGGAGCGTCGACTACCGGGTCACCGGCATCGCCTACTACCCCCAGGGCCGGTTCCCCGCGAAGCACGTGTTCTCCCGGACCACCCGCCCCGAGCTGCGCCTGATCAGCACCGGCGGCCCGCTGCACCGCGGCGACCCGCTCGGCAACGCGGTCGTCACGGCGGTCGCCGACTGAGCCTGCGGACCGACCCCGTCAGCCGTGGGTCGACGCGTGCCGGGCGAGCAGCGGGAGGCCCCTCGTCGTACCGGCGACGATGTCCTCGACGTGCGCCTGGAAGCCGGGGCAGGTGGTGATGTCGTGGGCGCGGCACTCCAGCGCGTGCTGGGTGAGGTGGCGTGAGCGCTCGAGCTCGGCCTGGCGCCGGTCGAGCTCGTCGAGGTGGGCGCGCAGTGCGTCGCGCCGCCCGTCGGTGGAGGCGTCGACGAGCGTCCGGATCTGCTCGAGGCTCATCCCGGAGGCCTTGCTGGCGATGATCGTCGCCACGCGGTAGGCGTCGTCCTCGCCGTACACGCGACGACCGGCGGCGTCGCGCTCCGGCGCCAGCAGGCCCCGTTCCTCCCAGTGCCGCAGCACGTGGGTCTCGAGCTCGAAGCGCTCGGCGAGGTCGCCGATCGACCAGCGGATGTCACGACGGCTTGACTTCATGTCCACATGAAGTCACATGCTCGTGACCAGCGTCAACCCACGGACTCGTGCAGGAAAGGGATCACCATGAATGACATCCACGACGTCGCCGTCATCGGCGCCGGATCGGCCGGGCTGCAGGCCGCACAGACCCTCGGCCGGATGCACCAGCGCACCCTGGTGCTCGGCACCGACCGCTACCGCAACGACCCGACCGGCCACATGCACAACTTCCTCGGCCACGACGGCGCCCCGCCGGCCGAGCTGCGCACGGCCGCCCGCAAGGACGCCGAGGCGTACGACGACGTCGAGCTCCGCGACGCCGAGGTGCTCCGCATCTCGGGTGGGCTCGGCGACTTCGTCCTCGAGCTCGCCGGCGAGGAGCCGGTGCGTGCGCGCCGGGTGCTGCTGGCGAGCGGCGTGCGCGACACCCTCCCCGACGTCCCGGGCGTCGCGGAGGAGTTCGGCGACCTGGTCGCCCACTGCCCGTTCTGCCACGGCCACGAGTTCGCGGGCACCCGCGTCGGCATCCTCGGCTCCGCGCCGCACGTCGCCGCGATGGCGTCGATGGTCGGGCCGATCGCGCGCGAGGTGGTCGTCCTCGCCCACGGGGGCGAGCTCGACGACGCCACGACGGCGAGCCTCGCCCGGCTCGGGGTCCCGGTCGTGGCGGGCGCCGTGGTCGCCGTACACCGGGAGGGCGAGGGGCTCCTCGTCGACGTCGCCGGCGAGGAGCCGGTCGCGCTCGGCGGGCTCTTCGTCAAGACCGACTGGGCGCTGGCCGCACCGCACGCGGGCCAGCTCGGCCTCGAGCTGTCCGAGACGGGCGCGGTCGTGGTCGACGCCTTCGGCCGGACCAGCGTCCCCGGCGTGTACGCCGCCGGCGACATGGCCCAGGGCCCGGGTCTCCCGATGCCGATGGCCTCGGTGCTGGTGGCCGCGTCGGGCGGCCTGGTCGCGGCCGCCGCCTGCGTGCAGGACGCCGCGCTGGCCCGGATCGCCTGACGCGCCGCCGGGATAGTCCCGGACGAAAAGCACCGAGTCCCCGGCGATTCTGGTGCTTTTCGTCCGGGACTATCCCGAGCGGTCAGTACCAGCCGACGGCCTCGGAGTGCGCCCACGCCTTCTGGGGCGTGCCGTAGCGGGCGCCGATGTAGGCCAGGCCCCAGTTGATCTGGGTCTCCGGGTTGGTGCGCCAGTCGCTGCCGACGACGGCCATCTTGGTGCCGGGCAGCGACTGGGGGATGCCGTAGGCGCCGGAGCTCGGGTTCTCGGCGAGGTGGTTCCAGCCGGACTCGCGGTGCCAGAGCGCGTCGAGGTAGGCCCACTGCTCCTCGGGGAAGCCGAACTCGATCATCAGCTGGTAGCCGAGCGCCCGGTTGGAGCCGCGGTCCACGTCGGCCGGGATCGGCGCCTGCGGGAGGTTCTTCGCGATCCGCTCGGCCCGGCGGGCGAGCTGCGCCATGATCTCGACGTCCGGTACGTCGGCCCGGGCACCGGACCGCGAGAGCTCGTCCGTGCGCGGTGTCGGCGTCGGGGTCGGCGCGGCACTCGTCGGCGGTGCCGGGTCGGGAGCGGCCTCAGGGCTCGCCGCGGTCCCGCACGCGGTCGCGAGCAGCGCGACGGCGGCGCACAGCACGGACCGACCCCCCATGGGAGTCGACCGTACGTCAGTCGCGGGGCTTGCGCGACCGATTGCGGTCACGCGGCTGAGTGGCGCCGTCGCGAGCGCCGTGAGGCGCGTGCGATGGCAAGGCGCCGTCGCGAAGGCATGCTGGGCGCACGTCGAGCGTCGGCAACGCAGCCAGCGCGCGTGCATCGCGGCGCGCAGCAGGCGCCACTCAGCCGCGTGACCGCTTAGGCGGACCGTAGTCCTTCGCCAGCTCGATGAGCTTGCCGCTGATCCGGGTGTTCTTCAGCCGCTCCCACTGGTCCGGGCTGAGCTGCGCGGGCAGCTCGACGATCGAGTAGTCCGGCCGGATCGTGATCTTGCCGAAGTCGCGACGGTCGAGGCCGCCCTCGTTGGCGAGCGCGCCGACGATCTGGCGGGGCTCGACGCGGTGCCGCTTGCCGACCTGGATCTTGTAGGCCTGGAAGTTGCCGCCGGAGCGCGGCGCACGGTCGCGCCCGCCCCGGTCGCCGCGGTCGCCCCGGTCGGAGCGGTCACCACCGCGACGGTCGTCGCGGTCGTCGTACTCGCGGCGGGGGCGGCGCTCCGGCTCGGGCTCGGGCTCGAGGAGGAGCGGGGTGTCGCCCTGCATCACGATCGCCAGGGCGGCGGCGACGTCGACCTCGGGGACGTCGTGCTCCTTGATGTAGTGGCTCACCACGTCGCGGAAGAAGGAGATGCTCGGCGACTCGAGCGCGGCGGTGATCTGGTCGTCGAAGCGGCTCAGCCGCGACTCGTTGATCGCGTCGACGCTCGGGAGCTGCATCTGCTCGAGGGTGGAGCGGGTGGCCTTCTCGATGTGCTTGAGGAGGTAGCGCTCGCGCGGGGTGATGAACGAGATCGCGTCACCGCTGCGGCCGGCACGGCCGGTGCGGCCGATCCGGTGCACGTAGGCCTCGGTGTCGGTCGGGATGTCGTAGTTGAAGACGTGGCTGATCCGGGGCACGTCGATGCCGCGCGCGGCGACGTCGGTCGCGACGAGGATGTCGAGCTTGCCGTCCTTGAGCTGGTTGACGGTCCGCTCGCGCTGCGCCTGCACGATGTCGCCGTTGATGGCGGCGGCGCTGTAGCCGCGGGCGCGCAGCTTCTCGGCGAGGGTCTCGGTCTCGTTCTTCGTGCGGACGAAGACGATGGCGCCCTCGAAGTTCTCGACCTCGAGGATCCGGGTCAGCGCGTCGACCTTCTGCGGGTAGCTGACGATCAGGTAGCGCTGCCGGATGTTCTCGGCGGTCCGGGTCTTGCGCTCGATGGCGATCTCGACCGGGTCCTTGAGGTAGGTCTGCGACAGCGCGCGGATCTGCTTCGGCATCGTGGCCGAGAAGAGCGCGACCTGCTTGTCGGCCGGGGTGTCGGCGAGGATCGTCTCGACGTCCTCCGCGAAGCCCATGTTGAGCATCTCGTCGGCCTCGTCGAGGACGAGGAAGCGCAGCTCGGTGAGGTCGAGCGTGCCCTTCTCGAGGTGGTCCATGATCCGGCCCGGCGTGCCGACGACGATGTCGACGCCACGGCGCAGCGCGGACAGCTGGACGCCGTAGCCCTGGCCGCCGTAGACGGGGAGGACGCTGACGCCGCGCAGGTTGGCGGCGTACTTCTCGAACGCCTCGCAGACCTGC
Source organism: Nocardioides sp. SRI_004 (assembly GCF_057586415.1). NCBI lineage: Bacteria > Bacillati > Actinomycetota > Actinomycetes > Propionibacteriales > Nocardioidaceae > Nocardioides > Nocardioides sp. SRI_004. Next base: position 14,770 of record NZ_JBYCZV010000033.1, on the reverse strand, counting down.
AGGGCCAGCTCGCGCGTCGGCGCGAGCACCAGCGCCTGCGGCTGTCCCTCGGTACGACGCTGGGTGAGGTCGAGCTGGTCGAGGATCGGCAGCGCGAAGGCCGCCGTCTTGCCGGTGCCGGTCTGGGCGAGGCCCATCACGTCGCGCCCCTGGAGCAGGTGCGGGATCGTCTGCGCCTGGATCGCCGACGGCGTCTCGTAGCCGACGTCGGTCAGCGCCTGCAGGATCCGGTCGCCGAGGCCGAGGTCGGCAAAAGTCGTGGTCTCGTTCTCAGCGGTCTCACTCACCCGACAAGGGTAGTGGCGTGAGGCATTTCACGCCGGATCGTCGGCGCGGTGCCGTGCGTCACGCCCGTGCCGCGCTCACTCCACGGTGACGGACTTCGCGAGGTTGCGGGGCTTGTCGATGTCGTGGCCCAGCGACAGCGCGGCGTGGTAGGCGAGCACCTGCAGCGGGATGGTCAGCAGGATCGGGTCGAGCTCGCGCTCGTTCTTCGGTACGTCGATCCGCTCGACCTTGCCCGCCAGGTCACCCAGGTCGACGCCGGCGTGGGTGACCACCGTGAGCGGGCCGCCCCGGGCCGCGATCTCGTGCAGGGCGGCCACGTTGCGCTCGACGAGCTCGTCGTCGGGGACGATCGCGACGGTCGGCACCGCGGCGGAGATCAGCGCGAGCGGGCCGTGCTTGAGCTCGCTGGTCTGGTAGGCCTCGGCGTGGCGGTAGCTGATCTCCTTGAACTTCTGCGCGCCCTCGCGGGCCACGGGGAAGCCGCGCACCCGCCCGATGAAGAACAGGCTCTCCGCCTCGGCCAGCGACTTCGCGACGACCGCGAGCTCCGGCTCCGCGGCGAGCACCTGGTCGATCTGGCCCGGGATCGCGTTGAGGCCGGCGATGAGCCGGCGGCCGTCGGCGATGGAGAGGTCGCGCACCCGGCCGAGCTGGACGGCGAGCATCGCGAAGGCGAGGTACATGTTGGTCAGCGCCTTGGTCGAGGCCACCGCGACCTCCGGGCCGGCGTGCAGGTAGATGCCGCCGTCGACCTCGCGGGCGATCGCCGAGCCGACCACGTTGACCAGGCCGATCACGAAGCCGCCCTTGCGCTGGATCTCCTGGACCGCGAGCAGGGTGTCGATGGTCTCGCCGGACTGGCTCACCGCGACGTACAGCGTGTCCGGCTCGACGATCGGGTTGCGGTAGCGGAACTCGCTGGCCGCCTCGGCGTCGGCGGGGATCCGGGCCAGCTCCTCGATGAGCGAGGCGCCCATCTGACCGACGTAGTACGCCGACCCGCAGCCCAGGATCTTGACCCGCTTGACCGCGCGCAGCTCGCGGGCGTCGAGGTTGAGGCCGCCGAGGTGGCCGGTGCCGAACTTGTCGTCCAGCCGGCCGCGGAGGACCGCCTCGGCGCGGGCGGGCTGCTCGAGCATCTCCTTGTGCATGAAGGACTCGTGGTCGCCGGCGTCGTACGCCTCGGGGTCGATGTCGACCTCCTTGGCCCGGCGGTCGGTGGCGGAGAGGCCGGAGGCGTCGATGCGCCAGGTCTTGAAGCCGCCCGCGGTCACGGTCGCCATCTCGCCGTCGTCGAGGTGGGCGACGGTCGTCGTGTAGCGGACGACGGCCGCGAGGTCGGACGCGACGTGCATCTCGTGGTCGCCGACGCCGATGATCAGCGGGCTGCCGTTGCGGGCCACGACGATCCGGTCCGGGAAGTCGGCGTGGGTGACCGCGATGCCATAGGTGCCCTCGACCCGGGACAGCGCCTCGGCGGTCCGCGCCTCGAGGGTCTTGGCACCCGAGCGGGCGATGAGGTGGGCGAGCACCTCGGTGTCGGTGTCGGAGGCCAGCTCGACCCCGGCCCCGGACAGCTCGGCCCGCAGCGCGGCGGCGTTGTCGATGATGCCGTTGTGGACGACGGCCACGCGGCCCGCCTCGTCGGTGTGCGGGTGGGCGTTGACGTCGTTGGCCGGGCCGTGGGTCGCCCAGCGGGTGTGCCCGATGCCGATCTTGCCGCCGAAGCGCTTCGGCAGGCCGTCGCCGAGGTCGCGGACGCGGCCGGCCTGCTTGGCGACCTTGATCCCGCTGGAGCCGAGGACCGCGAGGCCGGCCGAGTCGTAGCCGCGGTGCTCCAGCCGGGTCAGGCCCTCGAGCAGGAGGGGGGCCGCCTGCTGCCCACCGATGTATCCGACGATGCCGCACATGTGAATCCGCCTCTATCCGTAGATCATCCGGCGCAGCTGGCGCTCGGAGAGTTCGGGCGCGGCCACGACGTGGCCGCGCAGCTCCTCCTGGAGTCGAGCGAAGATCTCGGCGTTCCTGCCGCCGTAGGTCTTCAGCTCCGCGTGCCGTCGCCGGACCCAGTCCTCGACCGGCTCGTCGTGGAAGGACAGGACGTCCTCGACGAGCCGTGACGCCTCGGCGGTGGTGAGCCCGCTGCTCTCCTCCACGTGGCGGACGAGCCGCGGGTCGACGTACACATCGCCGAGCGTGCATCCAGAACGAGCGAAACTCAAGTTCCTGCCCGAAATCGGGCAGGAACTGACTGCACCGAAAGCGGGCCCCGGGCAGCGGACACCCGGGGTGGAGCGGGCAGCCCCCGCGAGAGGGCTCATTCGTGGTCCAGGTGGAGCAGGGAGGCGCTGGATCCCCGTTCCGGTGGCGCGCGGTGGAGAACGTGCTACTCTGGTGAACACAAGGTGAACAGGAGGTGTCTCATGACCAACACCGAAGTGTCGACCCGGCTCGAGATGCGCTGGGTTCCCGTGACCGACGCCAGCGGCCGCACCCACATGGAGGCCGTGTGGATCGAGGTCGGCCAGCCGACCCCGGCAGCTCACGCCGCCTGACACACCCCCAGACAGCCCGAAGGCGCCCCGCATCCGCGGGGCGCCTTCGCTGTTTTCCCGGCGCCGATCGGGTACCGACCACAGATGTTCACCTCCGTGACCCAGGTCACCCCTTGCCACGGAATGGTTGACGTGTCACCATTGCTCTATTGCTTGACGTTTCAAACATCCACGACAGCACCCAAGGAGTCCCCATGACCGAGAACGCAGCCCTCACCGACATCTCCGGCGACTACACCCTCGACGTCGCCCACAGCCGCCTCGGCTTCGTGGCCCGCCACGCGGTCGTCACCAAGGTCCGCGGCCAGTTCAGCGACTGGAGCGCCACCGCCCACATCGACACCGCCAACCCCGCCGCCTCCTCGGTCACGCTGACCATCAACCCGGCCAGCGTCAGCACCGGCAGCGCCGACCGCGACGGTCACCTGCAGTCCCCCGACTTCTTCGACGTGGCGCAGTACCCCGAGTGGAAGTTCGTCTCCACCGAGGTCAGCCGCGACGGCAACGAGTGGACCATCACCGGCGACCTGACCATCAAGGACGTCACCAAGCCGGTCACCATCGAGTTCGAGGAGAACGGCTCCGCCAAGGACCCGTTCGGCAACGTCCGCGTGGGCTTCGAGGGTGACGTCACCGTCAACCGCAAGGACTGGGGCCTGACCTGGAACGCCGCGCTCGAGACCGGCGGCGTCCTCGTCTCCGAGAAGGTCAAGCTCGAGTTCGACATCTCGGCGATCAAGACCGCCTGACGCCCCGGGGCGCACCCCCTGCGTCGTACGACGCCCGGCCGGATCTGCGGATCCAGCCGGGCGTCGTCGCGTTCGGGCCTAGGGTCGGACCATGACGTTGCTCGCGGTCCTCGTCCAGGATGCCCCCGAGCCCGACCGGGAGCGGATCAGCAGCACGGCGCTCGCCGTGCGGCTGCTGGCCGACTGGCGCGACCTCGACAACGCGCGGCTGGTGCCGGGCGACGGCTCGCTCGCCCACGACGGCCTCTCGGTCCTGTGGTCCACGATCGACGCGCCCTACCCGGACGACCTCGCGGCGTACTGCGCCCACAGCCGGCTCTGGCCGCCGACCGTCCCGCCGCCGCTCGACCACACCCGCCACACGCTGGTGACGACCTTCCCCGCCGACGCCGGCCGGGACGGCGCCGCGCTGCTCACGAAGGCCGTCGCGTCGATGGTCGCGCTCGACCCGACGATCCGCGCCGTGCTGTGGGCGCCGGCCGACCATGTGGTCCTGCCGGCCGCCTTCCGTGAGCTCGCCCTCGACGGGCAACCCTCCTCGCTGATGCTCACGTGGGTCGCCTGCAACGTCGGCGCCCACCCCGACGGGCAGCTGACGGGCCACACCCGCGGGCTCGGCGCCCTCGGCCTGATGGACGTGGAGATCCCGTCGACGGGCCGCGACGCGGGCGAGACGCTCGAGCAGCTCCACGGGCTGGCGCAGTACCAGCTCGCCGAGGGCGGGGTGATCGCCGACGGCGACACCGTCGGCGGCAGCGCCCGGGAGCAGATCGTCGTCCGGCACGCCCCGTCGGCGTACGACCCCGGCGTGACCGTGCTGCGCCTCGAGCCCGGCGCGAGCCCGCGCAGGCGCGGCCTGTTCCGGCGCGCCTGACCCGCCGCCGCGAGCCTGCGGCACAATCCGGCCCATGCGGCTGCTCGAGCTCACCGGGTCGATCGCGGACTTCCACGCCCGCCCGATCCCCGACGACCTGCCGGAGGCCGAGGCCTGGTCCTACCGGCCGCCCGGCCGCGGGCTCGTGCTCGGGAGCGCGCAGCAGGAGTCGATCGCCGACCTCGCCGCCGCCGAGCGGGCCGGCATCGCCGTCGCCAAGCGGCGCAGCGGCGGTGGGGCCGTGTACGTCGACCCGGCGCGCTGCGTGTGGGTGGACGTCGTACTGCCGCCCCACGACGAGCGGTGGAGCGACGACGTGCGGGAGGCGACGTACTGGCTGGGCGAGGCCTGGCAGCGCGCGTTCGCCTCGCTCGGGATCGACACCCGCCTCTACCGCGGCGGCCTGGAGCAGACGCCGTGGGGACGGCTGGTCTGCTTCGCGGCGCTCGGGCCCGGCGAGGTGCTGGTCGGCGACCGCAAGCTCGTCGGCATCTCCCAGCGCCGCACCCGCGCCGGGGCGCGCTTCCAGTGCATCGCCTACGACCGGTGGGACGCGCACGACGTCCTCGACCTGCTCGACCTCTCCGACGCCGACCGGACCGCCGCGGCCGCGGACCTCGCCACCCGCGCCACGGGCGTGGGCGACCACCTCGACGCGCTCCGCTCCGCGATCGTCGCCGAGCTGCTCGGGTCCGGGCGCACGCCGGTCGAGTAGCCGCGAGCGAGGGGACGTCATGCGAACCGTGCGCGATGACGCTCGATTCGTATGACGCCATCGCCGGCGACCCCGTGCCACCGACCACGCTCGACCAGCAGGGAAAGAGCCCCTCGCCTGACGACCCATGCGCTGACAACATGGATGGGTGGACCTCGACACCATCCGTGCATTCCTCGCGGTCGCCGACGGGCAGACCGTCACCGAGACGGCCGAGCGCGCGCACCGCACGCAGCCGGCGGTGTCGCGGGCGCTGGCCCGCCTCGAGCGGGACGTGGGTACGCCGCTGCTGCAGCGCGTCGGCCGCGGCCTCGTCCTCACCCCGGCTGGGCGGGAGCTGGTGCGGCATGCTCGCGACACCCTCGACGCCTACGAGCGTGGGGTCCGCTCGGTGCAGGATGCCACGGCCCCGGACGGCGGGTTCGTGCCGCTGGCCTTCCTGCACACGCTGGGCACGTGGCTGGTCCCGGAGCTGATCCGGGAGTTCCGCACGCAGCGGCCGAACGTCCGCTTCGACCTGCGCCAGCACGGCGACGCCGGCCTCGTCGACGACCTGCTCAACGGCGTGGTCGACCTGGCGGTCACCGGCGACCGCCCGCAGCTCGCGCCGCTGGAGGGCCGGCGGCTCTTCCTGGAGCCGCTGCGGCTCGTGGTCCCGCCGGACCACCGGCTCGCCACCCGTCGTACGGCGCGGCTGGCGGACGTCGCGGACGAGCAGTTCATCGTGCTGAAGCCGGGCTTCAGCCTGCGCGCGGTGACCGAGGACCTGTGCGGGCAGGTCGGCTTCGAGCCGCGGATCGGGTTCGAGGGCGAGGAGGTCGAGACCATCCGCGGCCTCGTCTCGGCGGGCCTCGGGGTGGCCCTGCTGCCCGAGCTGCGCGGCAGCGCCGCCGCGACCGCGCCCTCGCTGAAGATCACCGACGTCAACGCCTCCCGCGAGATCGGCCTGGCGTGGGTCAAGGACCGGCGGCTGCCGCCGGCGTCCGAGCACTTCCGTGAGCACGCGCTCCGGACCAGCCGGAAGATCCATGTCACAGACGCATGATTTGAGTCCGAACTAGGCATTGGACGCATTCCGGATCCTCACGCACGATGGTGACGCCCATCACCACCGACCGGAGGACACGGATGCCGGACATCGACCCCGCCGAGACCCAGGAGTGGCGCGACGCCCTCGCCGCCGTCCTGGAGTTCGAGGGCGAGGAGCGCACGAAGTTCCTCCTCGACCAGGTCATGGAGGAGGCGCAACGGCTGGGCTCGCGCGTCCCGTTCGTCGCCACGACCCCCTACGTCAACACCGTCGCCCCCGAGGACGAGCCGACCCACCCGGGCGACCGCGCCGTGGAGCACCGGATCCGCTCCGCGATCCGCTGGAACGCGCTGGCCATGGTGCTGCGCGCCAACAAGGACTCGACCGAGCTGGGCGGCCACCTCGCCAGCTTCCAGTCCGCCGCGACCCTCTACGACGTCGGCTTCCAGCACTTCTGGCACGCCGCGACCGACGAGCCCGGCAAGGAGCACGGGGGCGACCTCGTCTACGTGCAGGGCCACCTCTCCCCCGGCATCTACGCCCGGGCGTTCCTCGAGGGCCGGCTCACCGAGGCGCAGCTCGACAACTTCCGCCAGGAGACCGGCGGCAAGGGGCTGTCGTCGTACCCGCACCCCTGGCTGATGCCCGACTTCTGGCAGTTCCCGACCGTCTCCATGGGCCTGGGCCCGCTGATGGCGATCTACCAGGCCCGCTTCCTCAAGTACCTCCACGCGCGCGGCCTGGCCAACACCGCCGGCCGCAAGGTGTGGGCCTTCCTCGGCGACGGCGAGACCGACGAGCCGGAGTCGCTCGGAGCGATCTCGATGGCGGCGCGGGAGAAGCTCGACAATCTCGTCTTCGTCGTCAACTGCAACCTGCAGCGCCTCGACGGCCCGGTGCGCGGCAACGGCAAGATCATCCAGGAGCTCGAGGGCGTCTTCCGCGGCGCCGGCTGGAATGTCGTCAAGCTGATCTGGGGCTCCGGCTGGGACCAGCTGCTCGCCCAGGACACCACCGGTGCGCTGAAGCGCCGGATGATGGAGTGCGTCGACGGCGAGTACCAGACCTTCAAGTCCAAGGACGGCGGCTACGTCCGCGAGCACTTCTTCGGCACCGACCCGGTGCTCAAGGAGATGGTCAAGGACTGGAGCGACGACGAGATCTGGCGCCTGACCCGCGGTGGCCACGACCCGCAGAAGGTGTACGCCGCCTACGCGGCCGCGAACGCCCACACCGGCTCGCCCACCGTCGTACTCGCGAAGACCGTCAAGGGCTACGGCCTCGGCGCGGCCGGCGAGGCGATGAACATCAGCCACCAGGCCAAGAAGGTCGCCGAGCCCGCGCTGCGCGCCTTCCGCGACCGCTTCTCCATCCCGATCGGCGACGAGCAGCTGCTCGACCTGCCCTACCTGTCCTTCGCGGAGGGCTCGGAGGAGCACACCTACCTCCACGCCCGACGCAAGGAGCTCGGCGGCTACCTGCCGCAGCGTCGGCAGAAGTCCGCCGCGCTGGAGGTCCCGGGCGTCGAGGCGTTCGGCCAGACCGCCGGCTCGAACGGCCGTGCAATCTCGACGACGATGGCGTTCGTCCAGATCCTGACGAAGCTGCTGCGCGACAAGGAGGTCGGCAAGCGAGTCGTCCCGATCGTCCCCGACGAGGCGCGCACCTTCGGCATGGAGGGCCTCTTCCGCCAGGTGGGGATCTGGGCGCAGAGCGGCCAGCTCTACACGCCGGAGGACGCCGACCAGCTGATGTTCTACAAGGAGGACGCCAGCGGGCAGATCCTCCAGGAGGGCATCAACGAGGCCGGCGCCATGTCGTCGTGGATCGCCGCCGCGACGTCGTACTCCACCAACGACACCCCGATGATCCCGTTCTACATCTACTACTCGATGTTCGGGTTCCAGCGGATCGGCGACCTCGCCTGGGCCGCCGGCGACATGCGGGCGCGAGGCTTCCTCCTCGGCGGCACCGCCGGCCGGACCACGCTCAACGGCGAGGGCCTGCAGCACGAGGACGGCCACAGCCACCTCCAGGCCGCGATGATCCCCAACTGCGTCTCCTACGACCCGACCTACGCCTACGAGCTGGCGGTCATCGTCGCCGACGGCCTGCGCCGGATGTACGTCGAGCAGGAGGACGTCTTCTACTACCTCACGCTCATGAACGAGAACTACGAGCACCCGGCCATGCCGGAGGGCGTCGAGGAGGGCATCCTCAAGGGGCTCTACCGCCTCAAGGCCGGCAAGGGCCGCGGCAACGCGAAGGTCAACCTGCTCGGCTCCGGCACCATCCTCAACGAGGTCGTGGCCGCCGCGGACCTGCTCGCCGCCGACTTCGGCATCAAGGCCGACGTCTGGAGTGCGCCCAGCTTCACCGAGCTGCGCCGCGACGGGCTGGCGACCGAGCGCTGGAACATGCTCCACCCGCTCGAGGAGCAGCGGACGTCGTACGTCGAGCAGTGCCTGGGCGCGAAGCCGGTGCCGGTCGTCGCGGCCACCGACTACATGAAGTCGTACGCCGACCAGATCCGCCCGTTCGTGCCGGGACGCTACACGGTGCTGGGCACCGACGGCTTCGGCCGCTCCGACTACCGGCGCAACCTGCGCCACCACTTCGAGGTGGACCGCCACCACGTCGTCGTCGCGGCGCTCAGCAGCCTGGCTGCCGAGGGCACCGTCCCCGGCGACGTGGTCGCCCAGGCGATCGAGAAGTACGGCATCGACCCCGACCGGCCCGACCCGGCCCACGCGTGAGGACAGCAACAGTGGAGAGCCCCATGGAGATTCGCGTTCCCGACATCGGCGACTTCACCGACGTACCCGTGATCGAGGTGCTCGTCACCCCGGGCACGGAGGTACGCGCCGAGGACCCGCTCATCACCCTCGAGACCGACAAGGCCACGATGGAGGTGCCCTCGCCCGTCGACGGGACGATCGTGTCCCTGTCCGTCGCCATCGGCGACAAGGTCGGCCAGGGCAGTGTCATCGCGATCGCCGAGGTCGCCGGTGCCGCGGAGCCCGCCCCGGCCCCGGTGGTCGAGGAGACCGCCACCCCGGTGGTCGAGGAGGCCATTGGCCAGCCGAACGTAGACCAGCAAGAGGTGGGGGCGTCTCGAGACCCCGGGACGTCGACGCCCGAGCCGACCACCGACAGTCCCAGCACCACCTCGCCGGGTCTCGAGACGGGCGCTGGGGCGCCCTCCTCGACCACCGAGTCCGGCAACGTCCGGGCCACCCCGCTGGTACGCCGCCTCGCGACCGAGCTCGAGGTCGACCTGGCCGCCGTGAGCGGCTCCGGCCCGAAGGGCCGGATCACCAAGCAGGACCTGCTCGGGCACTACGAGAAGTCCCTCGCCCCGGCGGCTGCGGCCGGCGGCACCGGCATCCCGCCGATCCCCGAGGTCGACTTCTCGAAGTTCGGCCCGGTCCGCACCGTCCCGCTCTCGCGGATCAAGAAGCTGTCGGGCCCGCACCTGCACCGCTCGTGGCTCAACGTCCCGCACGTGACCCACGCCGACGAGGCCGACATCACCGACCTCGACGCCTACCGCCGCGAGCTCGACGCGGCCGCGAAGGCCGAGGGCTACCGGGTCACGCTGCTGAGCTTCCTGCTGAAGGCCTCGGCGTCGGCGCTGCGGAAGTATCCCGAGCTCAACAGCTCGCTGTCGGGCGAGGACCTCGTGCTCAAGGACTACGTCAACATCGGCGTCGCCGTCGACACCCCCGACGGCCTGGTCGTGCCCGTGGTCAAGGACGTCGACCGCAAGGGCATCGGCGAGCTCAGCCGCGACCTCGGCGAGCTGTCGGCGAAGGCACGCGACGGCAAGCTCAGCGCGTCGGACATGCAGGGCGCGACCTTCACGATCAGCAGCCTGGGCGGCATCGGCGGCACCCACTTCACGCCGATCGTCAACGCGCCCGAGGTGGCCATCCTCGGCGTCGTACGCTCGAAGATGGCTCCGGTCTGGGACGGAGAGGCTTTCGTTCCGCGCCTGATACTGCCACTGTGCCTCTCGTACGACCACCGCGTGATCGATGGCGCCCTCGCGGCCCGCTTCACGGCGCACCTGGCACACCTTGCCGCCGACGTACGCCGCCTGGTCCTCTGACGGACCGCCCGACCGTTCCACACCGAGGTTCCGACCACCCCCAGGAGCACCGATGTTCACCAAGGTCCTTGTCGCCAACCGCGGCGAGATCGCGATCCGCGCCTTCCGCGCCGCCTACGAGCTGGGGATCAGGACGGTCGCCGTCTTCCCCCACGAGGACCGGGGCTCGGAGCACCGGCTGAAGGCGGACGAGGCCTACGAGATCGGTGAGCGGGGGCACCCGGTGCGGGCCTACCTCGACCCGGAGGCCATCGTCGCGACGGCGGTGGCCTGCGGGGCGGACGCGATCTACCCCGGCTACGGCTTCCTGTCGGAGAACCCGGCGCTCGCCGAGGCCTGTGCCGAGGCCGGCATCACCTTCATCGGGCCGGACTCGACGGTGCTGGAGCTGACCGGCAACAAGGCGCGCGCGATCGCGGCGGCCAAGGCGGCCGGCGTACCGACCCTGCAGAGCGTCGACCCGTCGACCGACGTCGACGCCCTCGTCGCGGCGGCGGAGGCCATCCCGGCGCCGCTCTTCGTCAAGGCCGTCGCCGGTGGCGGCGGCCGCGGCATGCGTCGCGTCGACGACCGGGCCCAGCTGCGCGAGGCGATCGAGACCTGCATGCGCGAGGCGGAGGCGGCCTTCGGCGACCCGACCGTCTTCATCGAGCAGGCCGTCGTCGACCCGCGCCACATCGAGGTGCAGGTCCTCGCCGACGGCACCGGCACGGACGAGGGCACGATCCACCTCTACGAGCGCGACTGCTCCGTGCAGCGGCGCCACCAGAAGGTCGTGGAGATCGCCCCGGCGCCCAACCTGGACCCGGGGATCCGCGACCGGATGTGCGCGGACGCGGTGCGCTTCGCGCGCGAGATCGGCTACAAGAACGCCGGCACCGTGGAGTTCCTGCTCGACCCCGCCGGCAACTACGTCTTCATCGAGATGAACCCCCGCATCCAGGTCGAGCACACGGTGACCGAGGAGGTCACCGACGTCGACCTCGTGCAGTCGCAGATGCGGATCGCGGCCGGCGAGACGCTGGCCGACCTCGGCCTGGCCCAGTCCGAGATCGTGCTGCGCGGCTCCGCGCTGCAGTGCCGGATCACCACCGAGGACCCCGCCAACGGCTTCCGTCCCGACACCGGCGTGATCACGACCTACCGCTCCCCCGGCGGTGGCGGCGTCCGCGTCGACGGCGGCACCGTCTACACCGGCGCCGAGGTCTCCGCCCACTTCGACTCGATGCTCGCGAAGCTGACCTGTCGCGGCCGGACCTTCGAGAAGGCCGCCGAGAAGGCGCGGCGCGCGGTGGCGGAGTTCCGCATCCGCGGCGTCTCCACGAACATCCCCTTCCTGCAGGCGGTCCTCGAGGACCCCGACTTCGTCGCGGGCGGCGTCACGACCTCGTTCATCGAGACCCACCCGCAGCTGCTCCAGGCCCGCGGCTCCGGCGACCGCGGCAGCAAGCTGCTCGCCTTCCTCGCGGACGTCACCGTCAACAAGCCGTACGGCGCCGCGCGGGCCTCGGTCGACCCGGCGTCCAAGCTGCCGGCGCTGGACCTGTCGCTCCCCGTCCCGGACGGCTCCCGCCAGCAGCTGCTCGCCGTGGGCCCGGAGGCCTTCGCCGCCGAGCTGCGCGCCCGCACCGGCGTCGCGGTCACGGACACCACCTTCCGCGACGCCCACCAGTCGCTGCTCGCGACCCGCGTGCGCACCATCGACCTGCTCGGCGTCGCGGACCACGTCGCCCGGCTCACGCCGGAGCTGTGGTCGCTGGAGGCCTGGGGCGGCGCGACCTACGACGTCGCGCTCCGCTTCCTCGCCGAGGACCCGTGGGAGCGGCTCGCCGCGCTGCGCGAGGCCGTGCCCAACATCTGCCTGCAGATGCTGCTCCGCGGGCGCAACACGGTCGGCTACACGCCGTACCCGACGGCGGTGACGGAGGCCTTCGTCGAGGAGGCGGCCGCCACCGGCATCGACGTCTTCCGGATCTTCGACGCGCTCAACGACGTCTCGCAGATGCGGCCCGCGATCGACGCGGTGCGCGCGACCGGCACGACGGTCGCCGAGGTCGCGCTCTGCTACACCGGCGACCTGTCCTCGCCGGGCGAGAGGCTCTACACGCTCGACTACTACCTGCGCCTGGCCGAGCAGATCGTCGACGCCGGGGCGCACGTGCTGGCGATCAAGGACATGGCCGGCCTGCTCCGGGCCCCCGCCGCGCGGACGCTGGTCACCGCGCTGCGCGAGCGCTTCGACCTGCCGGTGCACCTGCACACGCACGACACCCCCGGCGGCCAGCTCGCCACCCTGCTCGCCGCGATCGACGCCGGCGTGGACGCGGTCGACGCGGCCTGCGCCTCGATGTCCGGTACGACGTCGCAGCCGGCCCTGTCCGCGCTGGTCGCCACCACCGACCACTCGCCGCGGACCACGGGTCTCTCGCTCGACGGCGTCAACGCCCTCGAGCCCTACTGGGAGGCGACCCGCCGGCTCTACGCACCCTTCGAGTCCGGCCTGCCGGCCCCGACCGGCCGCGTCTACACGCACGAGATCCCCGGCGGCCAGCTCTCCAACCTGCGCCAGCAGGCGATCGCGCTCGGCCTCGGCGAGAAGTTCGAGCAGGTCGAGGACATGTACGCCGCCGCCAACCGGATCCTCGGCAACGTCCCGAAGGTGACCCCGTCGTCGAAGGTGATCGGCGACCTCGCCCTGTCCCTGGTCGCCGCCGGCGCCGACCCGGCCGCGTTCGAGGCCGACCCCGGTCGCTTCGACATCCCCGACTCCGTCGTCGGCTTCCTCAACGGCGAGCTCGGCGACCCGCCGGGCGGCTGGCCCGAGCCGTTCCGCTCGAAGGCCCTGGCCGGCAAGTCGTGGACGGCGCCCGAGCCGGTGCTGTCCGACGAGGACGCCGCGGCGTTGGAGACCGATCGTCGTCATACCCTCAACCGGCTGCTCTTCCCCGCACCCACCCGGGCCTTCGACGAGGCCCGCCAGGCGTACGGCGACGTGTCGGTCCTGCCGACCCGCGACTACCTCTACGGCCTGTCCCAGGGCGAGGAGCACGAGGTCGAGCTCGAGGAGGGCGTCACCCTCCTGCTCGGCGTCGAGGCGGTCAGCGAGCCCGACGAGCGCGGCTTCCGCACGGTCATGTGCACCATCAACGGCCAACTCCGCCCGGTCTCCGTGCGGGACCGGTCGGTGTCCGCCGAGGTGCCCGTCGCCGAGAAGGCCGACCCGGCACGCGAGGGCCACGTCGCCGCTCCGTTCCAGGGCACGGTCACCCCGTCGGTCGCCGTCGGCGACACGGTCGCGGCCGGCGACACGGTCGCGACGATCGAGGCGATGAAGATGGAGGCCTCCATCACCGCGCCGGTCGGCGGTGTCGTGAAGCGGCTGGCGATCAGCGGCACGCAGCCCGTCGAGGGCGGGGACCTGGTGCTCGAGCTCGGCTGAGCTCTCGCACGCGGGGCTCTTGGTGAGCCACGCAACTACCGGAATCGTCGCCACAACGGCCGTTGCCCGACAATTCTGGTAGGTGCGTGGCAGATCCGACCGGCCCGTGCCGGGATTGGGCGCGGCCGGACACGGATAGGCTCACCGCCATGGGCGAGGTCTTCGCAGGGCGCTACGAGCTGCTCGACCCCATTGCCGCGGGCGGCATGGGGACGGTGTGGCGGGTGCTCGACCGGACCGCCGGCGACGTCAAGGCGGCCAAGATGCTGCGCCAGACGGATGCCGCGATGCTGCTGCGGTTCGTGCGCGAGCAGTCGGTGCGGATCGACCACACCCACGTGGTGACGCCGCAGTCGTGGGCAGGTGTCGACGACCGGGTGCTCTTCACGATGCCGCTGGTGCGCGGCGGGTCGGTGTCGGGGCTGATGAAGCGCAACGGCGGGACCCTGCCGCCGCGCTGGATCGCGGTGCTGACCGACCAGACCCTGCAGGCGCTCGAGGCCGTCCACCTGGCCGGGATCGTGCACCGCGACATCAAGCCGGGCAACCTGCTCCTCGAGCCCACCGGCGCTGGCCGACCGCACCTGCGGCTGACCGACTTCGGCATCGCGGTGCCGAGCGACGAGCCGCGGCTGACCCACGTCGCGATGGTCATCGGGACCCCGGGCTACATGCCGCCGGAGCAGTACCACGGCGCGGATCCCGACCCGAGCGCCGACATCTACGCCCTCGGCATCGTCGTGCTGGAGATGCTCACCGGGAAGCGGCCCTCCAGCGAGGGCGCCCCCGACCCGGTCGACGTCGGGCCGCTGCGCACCGGCAACCCCGAGCACGACGCGGTCCTCGACATCGTGGCCGCCGCGACGTCGTACGACCCGGGGCAGCGGCCGAGCGCGACCGCGCTGCTGGGCCACCCGGCGCTGCGCTCGCTGGTCGCGCGCTGGGCCGACCCGGCGCTGGCCGACGACCTCGTCGTGCCGGACGAGTACCCCGCGACGCCGGACATCTC
>NZ_JBYCZV010000032.1:0-24306 GCF_057586415.1 Nocardioides sp. SRI_004 | reverse complement strand
ACGGGGGCGACTTCGCCGCGGCGCGGTCCGGCTGCGTGGCGGTCGGCCGGTCGGAGGGGGCGGCCGGGGCGGCCTTCGGGCGCGCCACCGGCGTCTCTGCGGTCTTCGTGGCCGGGATGACCTGCGTCGGCTCCTCGTCGGTGGACTTGGTCGTCACGGGGGTGGACTCCTCGGGGGTGGTGGGCTCGTCGTCGAAGATGGACAGACCCTGGTCGCTCATGGGGACGGAGCCTCCCTGGCTCTCGGTGGCGTACATGGGGGGATTGGCCCCCATGATCCCCGATGATCCTGAGCTTTCCCAGCCCGCCCCGCCGGATCGCTCAGGTGTCGGCCGCGGGGCGTCGTACCTGCCGAAAAATGCCGGGAGGCCGGCGCGTCGCCGCGCCGGCCTCCCGGTCCCGCTCCGTGGTTCAGATGCCGCGGAAGAGGTTGATCTTGTCGAGGTGCTTGGCGCGGAGCTCCTCGTTCTTGACGCCGAGGCCCTCCTCGGGGGCCAGGCACAGGACGCCGACCTTGCCCTGGTGCTTGTTGTGGTGCACGTCGAGGGCGGCCTGGCCGGTGTCCTCGAGCTTGTACGTGCGCGACAGGGTGGGGTGGATCTTGCCCTGGGCGATGAGGCGGTTGGCCTCCCACGACTCGCGGTAGTTGGCGAAGTGGCTGGAGATGATCTTCTTGAGGTTCATCCACAGGTAGCGGTTGTCGTACTCGTGCATGTAGCCGGTGGTCGAGGCGCAGGTGGTGATGGTGCCGCCCTTGCGGGTGACGTAGACGCTCGCGCCGAAGGTCTCGCGGCCGGGGTGCTCGAAGACGATGTCGATGTCCTCGCCGCCGGTGAGCTCGCGGATGGCCTTGCCGAAGCGCTGCCACTCCTTCGGGTTCTGCTTGGTGCCGTCCTCGTTCCAGAACTTCGGGGCGAGCTCGGAGCGGTTGATGACCATCTCGGCGCCCATGTTGCGCACGATCTGGGCCTTCTCCTCGTTGGAGACCACGCAGATCGGGTTGGCGCCACCGTTGAGGGCGTACTGGGTGGCGAAGCCGCCGAGGCCGCCGGAGGCGCCCCAGATCAGGACGTTGTCGCCCTGCTTCATGTTGCCGCCGTTGGAGGAGACGAGCTGGCGGTAGGCCGTGCAGTTCACCAGGCCGGGGGAGGCGGCCTCCTCCCAGGTGAGGTGCTCGGGCTTGGGCATGAGCTGGTTGGCCTTGACCATCGCGACATCGGCGAGGCCGCCGAAGTTGGTCTCGAAGCCCCAGATGCGCTGGGAGGTGTCGAGCATCGTGTCGTTGTGGCCGTCGGGGGCCTCGAGCTCGACGGAGAGGCAGTGCGCGACGACGCGGTCGCCCGGCTTCCACTTGGTCACGCCCGCGCCGACGGCCAGGACGACGCCGGACAGGTCGGAGCCGACGATGTGGTAGGGCAGGTCGTGGCGCTTGGAGAGCTCGGACTCGCGGCCGTAGCGCTCGAGGAAGCCGAAGGTGGAGACGGGCTCGAAGATCGAGGTCCACACGGTGTTGTAGTTGATCGCGGAGGCCATGACCGCCACGAACGCCTCGCCCGGTCCGAGCTCGGGAAGGGGCACCTCGTCGACGTGCAGGGACTTGCGGGGGTCCTTGTCACGCGAGGCGATGCCCTCGAACATGTCGACCTCGTCCTTGTGGACCGTCACGGCCCGGTAGGACTCGGGAAGCTCGAGGTTGGCGAAGTCCTCCGCGGAGGCCTCCGCCTGGATGGCGTCGAGGATGTGCTGCACGGTCGTCGTCTCCCTGGGAATCGGTGGCGCACCTCCGGCGGTGCGCGTTGGGGTGGCAATACGGCCGCGGCGAAGATTACCCATCGGTAACCGACTGGTGGCGGTTCCGTGACAGGCGTCTCACTTGCGGCGGCTGCACCGTCCTGGGCTCGGCGGCGCTCGGCAGCCCCGATCAGGGCTCGATGGGCCACCATAGGCCCGTGACGTTGCATTCGGGTCGCCCGTCCACGACTTCCACCCCGAACGGGGGTGACGTGGATCTCAACGCCGATGTGGGCGAGTCCTTCGGCCGGTGGCAGCTCGGCGACGACGCCGCGCTGCTGCCCCACCTGACCAGCGCCAACGTCGCCTGCGGCTTCCATGCCGGCGATCCGCTGACACTGCGGCGTACCTGCGAGCTGGCGGTGGAGCACGGCGTCGTGATCGGCGCGCAGGTCGGCTACCGCGACCTCGCCGGCTTCGGGCGGCGTGACATCGACATCGATGCCGAGGACCTCGAGGCGGACGTGCTCTACCAGCTGGGCGCCCTCGACGGGATCGCGCGGGTCGCGGGGTCCGCCGTCCGCTACGTCAAGCCGCACGGCGCGCTCTACCACGCGGTGAACCAGCGCGCGCACAAGGCGCGGGCCGTGCTGCGGGCGGTGGTCGCCTTCGGCGACGCCCGGGGCGAGGCGATCCCCGTCCTGGGCCTCCCGGGCTCGCAGTTCCTCCGCTTCGCCGAGGAGGCGGGTCTTCCGGCAGTGGGCGAGGGCTTCGCCGACCGTGCCTACCGGTCCGACGGCGGCCTGGTGCCGCGCTCCTCGCCCGGGGCGCTGCTGACCGATCCTGCCGGGGCCGCCGCCCAGGCCGTGCGGCTGGCCTCCTCGGACGGGGTGCGCTCCCTGTGCGTGCACGGCGACTCGCCGGGGGCCGCCGCGCTGGCTGCCGCTGTCCGGGAGGGGTTGTCGTCCGCCGGGATCACCGTCGCGCCCTTCGCCGGCCGATGAGGCTGCTCCCGTACGGCGACCGCGGGCTCCTCGTCGAGCTCGCGGACACGGCCGCGGCGGTCTCCGCGGCCGCCGCCCTGCGGACCGACACCGCGGTGGCCGAGCTGGTCGCCGACGTGGTCCCCGGCGCCCGGACCGTCCTCCTCGTCGCCCGCCCGGGGGTGTCGGTCGACCGCCTCCGGACGGTAGTCCCTGACGAAAAGCACCTTCTGGGGGCCGGGAACGGTGCTTTTGGTCAGGGACTACCGGGCCCGGAGGTCATCATCCCCGTCGTGTACGACGGCCCCGACCTCGCCGCAGTGGCGGAGCTGACCGGGCTGAGCGCCGAGGAGGTCGTCGCGGCCCACACCGCAACGTCCTGGCAGGTCGCCTTCGGCGGCTTCGCGCCCGGGTTCGCCTACCTCGTCGGCGGCGACCCGCGGCTGCGGGTGCCGCGTCGCGACCAGCCCCGGACGACGGTTCCTGCCGGGTCGGTCGGACTGGCCGGGGAGTTCAGCGGGGTCTACCCCCGTGCCTCGCCCGGCGGCTGGCAGCTGATCGGTCGCACCGACGCGGTGCTGTGGGACATCGAGCGTGATCCGCCTGCGCTGCTCGCGGCCGGCATCACCGTGCGCTTCGAGGCGAGCGAGCGGTGAGTGCGCTGCTCGTGAGGGCCGTCGGCGGACCGGTGCTGGTGCAGGACGCCGGCCGACCCGGCCACGCCGCGATCGGGGTCGGCTCCGCGGGAGCGGCCGACCGGGCGTCGTACACGCTCGGGGGGAGGCTGGTCGGCAACGAGCCGGGCGCCGCGGCGCTGGAGGTGGTGCTCGGCGGGCTGGAGGTCGAGGCAGACGGTCACGTGACCGTGTGCGTGACCGGCGCTCCGGCGCCGCTGGAGGTCGAGGGGCGCCCGGAGCCGTCGGGTGCCGTGCTCACGCTGCGCCCCGGCCAGCGGCTGCGCCTGGGCACCCCGGCGTCGGGGCTGCGCAGCTACCTCTCGGTCCGCGGCGGCCTCGAGCTGCCACCGCTGCTGGGCTCACGCGCCCGCGACACCCTGGCCGGCCTCGGCCCGGAGCCGGTCCGTGTCGGTGCCGTGCTGCCCGTCGGCACCCGGGCCCCGGGGGAGGTGCTGGTCGACGCCGTCCCGCCCAGCAGGTACGACGCCGTGCCGGTCGTCCACGTCGTGCGAGGCCCCCGCGACGACTGGGCGGCGGACCCGGACGCCCTGGTGGCCCGCACCTGGCGGGTCGGCGGGGCCAGCGACCGGGTCGGGCTGCGGCTCGAGGGGGATCCCCTGGGCGTCGTACCCGGCAAGGGGGAGCTGCCCAGCGAGGGCGCCCTGCGCGGCGCCGTCCAGCTCCCGCCGGACGGTCACCCGGTCGTGTTCGGCCCCGACCACCCGGTGACGGGCGGCTATCCCGTCATCGCCGTGGTGGTCGACGCCGACACCGACCGGCTGGCCCAGCTGCGCCCCGGCGAGGAGCTCCGGTTCCGCTGGGTCTGACCCGAAGTGGCGCAGTTTCTCCGCCGAAGTGGCGCAGTTTCTCCATCGAGGTGGCGCAGCTTCTTCACCCTGCGGAGAAGGTCGCCCACCTCGGCGGAGAAAGACTCACACCTCGGCGGAGAAAGACTCACACTTCGGCGGAGAAGACCTCACACTTCGGCGGAGAGAACCTCACACTTCGCGGGCGATCAGTGGCCGCCGTCGGCGGCCGGCTCCACGAGCTCGACGAGCACGCCGCCGGCGTCCTTCGGGTGGACGAAGTTGATCCGGCTGTTGGCCGTGCCGCGGCGGGCCTCGGGGTAGAGCAGGCGCAGGCCGCGCTCGCGCAGGATCGCGGAGACCTGGTCGAGGTCGGTCACGCGGTAGGCGAGCTGCTGGAGGCCCGGGCCGCTGCGGTCGATGAACTTCGCGATGGTCGACTCGGCGTTGAGCGGGGCGAGGAGCTGGATCTTCGAGTCGGTGTCGCCGACGGCGACCATCGCCTCGCGGACACCCTGCTCCTCGTTGGTCTCCTCGTGCGCGACGTGCATGCCGAAGTTGTCGCGGTAGAAGGCGATCGCCTCGTCGAGGTCGGGCACCGCGATGCCGACGTGGTCGATGGCGGTGAAGAGGTGCGTGGGAACGCCGTCAGTGATGC
This sequence comes from Nocardioides sp. SRI_004, assembly GCF_057586415.1. Lineage (NCBI taxonomy): Bacteria > Bacillati > Actinomycetota > Actinomycetes > Propionibacteriales > Nocardioidaceae > Nocardioides > Nocardioides sp. SRI_004. The sequence continues at coordinate 19,452 of NZ_JBYCZV010000032.1, read as the reverse complement.
TCATGCGCGCCATTGTGCCGTTGCGCCTCCGTTCGGGGGGTGTGACGAGTGCCTCACCGACCGCACGATGGACCCCTCGCCGGGTCCGGATACCCGCGAGTAGAGTCGAAATGTTCCGACCACACGTCTGCACGGAGGATCCATGTCCGACAACCCCAGCGTCATCGTCGCCGGCGCTCGTACGCCGATCGGTCGCCACCTCGGCGCCCTCAAGACCCTGTCGGCCGCCGACCTCGCGGGCGTCGCCATCAAGGGCGCGCTGGAGAAGGCCGGCGTGTCCGGTGACCAGGTCGACTACCTGATCGTGGGCCAGGTGCTCCAGGCCGGCGCCGGCCAGAACCCCGCCCGCACCGCGGGTCTCGCCGCCGGCCTGCCGCCGCAGGTCCCCTCGATCACCATCAACAAGGTGTGCCTGTCGGGCATCAACGCCATCGCCCAGGCCGACCAGCTGATCCGTGCCGGCGAGGCCGAGATCGTCGTCGCCGGTGGCACCGAGTCGATGACCCAGGCGCCGCACCTGCTGCCGAAGTCCCGCGAGGGCTTCAAGTACGGCGACACCACCCTCGTCGACTCGCTGGCCTACGACGCCCTCTTCGACCAGGCCACCCAGCAGGGCATGGGCAACCTGACCGAGGCGACCAACGCCTGTCGCGAGACCCCGCTGACCCGTGAGGAGCAGGACGCCGTCGCGGCCCGCTCGCACCAGCTCGCCGCCGCCGCGCAGAAGAACGGCATCTTCGACGACGAGATCGTCCCGGTGACGATCCCGCAGCGCAAGGGCGACCCGATCGTCGTCAACAAGGACGAGGGTGTCCGTGGCGACACCACCGCCGAGTCGCTCGCGGCCCTGCGCCCGGCGTTCGCCAAGGACGGCACCATCACCGCCGCGTCCTCCTCGCAGATCTCCGACGGTGCGGCCGCCGTGGTCGTCACCTCGAAGAAGAAGGCGGAGGAGCTCGGCCTGCCGATCCTCGCCGAGATCGTGAGCCACGGCCAGGTGGCCGGCCCGGACTCGACGCTGCAGCTGCAGCCCGCCAACGCCACGAAGAAGGCGCTCGACAAGGCCGGTCTGAGCGCCGCCGACCTCGACCTGGTCGAGTTCAACGAGGCGTTCGCCGCCGTCGGCATCGAGTCGGCCCGCGCGCTCGGCATCGACGAGGACAAGGTCAACGTCAACGGTGGCGCCATCGCCATCGGCCACCCGCTGGGTGCCTCCGGGGCGCGCATCACGCTGCACCTCGCGCTCGAGCTCAAGCGCCGCGGCGGTGGCCTCGGCGCGGCCGCCCTCTGCGGCGGTGGCGGCCAGGGCGACGCGCTGGTCCTCCGGGTCCCGGCCAGCTGACCGACCGAGCGGACAGCGTTGCCTGACGCAAGCAACATCCAGGGCGGCCGTCGCGGGATCACCGCGGCGGCCGTTCCTGCGTTGGTCGAGAAGGCCCGCGAGGGCGACCCCCGATCGGTGGGTCGCCTCGTGTCACAGGTCGAGGACGAGTCGCCGCTGCTGCCGGACCTGATGCGCGCCCTCGCGCCCCATGCCGGGCACGCGCGGATCGTCGGTCTCACGGGTGCTCCCGGCGTCGGGAAGTCGACGTCGACCAACGCCCTGATCGGCGAGCTGCGGCGGCGGGGCAACCGGGTCGCCGTACTCGCGGTCGACCCGTCGTCCCCGTTCTCCGGCGGTGCCCTGCTGGGCGACCGGATCCGGATGGGCGACCACGTCCTCGACCCGGGCGTCTTCATCCGGTCGATGGCCGCGCGTGGCCACCTCGGTGGCCTGGCCTGGACGACGCCGCAGGCGCTGCGGGTGCTCGACGCGGCCGGCTTCGACTACGTGCTCGTCGAGACGGTCGGCGTCGGCCAGAGCGAGGTCGAGGTGGCCGGGCAGGCCGACTCGACGATGGTGCTGCTCGCGCCCGGCATGGGCGACGGGATCCAGGCCGCGAAGGCCGGGATCCTCGAGATCGGCGACCTCTACGTCGTCAACAAGTCCGACCGCGACGGCGCCGACAAGGTACGCCGCGACCTGCGCTCGATGCTCGGTCTCGCCGAGCGCCGCGAGGGGGCCTGGCGCCCGCCGGTGCTCAAGACCGTCGCCTCCAAGGGCGAGGGCGTCGCCGACGTGGTCGACGCGCTCGAGGAGCACGGCACCTGGCTGCGCGAGAGCGGCGAGCTCCAGCGCCGGCGTGTCCGCCGCGCGCGCAACGAGATCGAGACCATGGCGCTGACCGCGCTGCGCCGTCGTTGGGGCACCGTGGGCGGGGGCGACCGCCTCGACGACCTGGCCGCGGCCGTCGTCGCGGGGGAGACCGACCCCTACACGGCGGCGGACCAGCTCACCGGGTGAGCTCGGGCGACCACGGCCGCGTGCCGTGGCCGGCCCTGCCGGACCCGGTCTGCGACCGGGACGCCGTCCGGCCGGTGCTCCCCGCGGGCCGCGCGGACCGTGCAGGCCGCGAGCCGGCCAGCGATGGTCGCCCGTGCCGGTCGAGACCCGTGAAGCAGAACCCGCGGTTGCGTGCGCCCCGCACCACCTTGGCCACTGCGGCGACCGAGATGGGCGAGCGGTCGACGCCGTCGTGCTGGAGGACCACATTGGGGCCGGGCCGCAGGTCGCGCAGGATCCGCGAGGCGATCTGGTCGGCCGAGCCGTTGGCCCAGTCGCGGGAGTCGATCGTCCAGAGCACCGGGACGTAGCCCGCGCCCACCAGCTCCCGCCGCACCCGGCGGTCCATGGCGCCGTACGGCGGTCGCATCAGCGTCGTCGGGTGCACACCGGCCCGGCGCAGCTCGCGCTGCGTCGCGGTGATCGAGGCCCGGACCTGCCTGCTCGAGCGGGCGGTGAGCTGCTCGTGGGCCCAGCTGTGGTTGGCGATCTGGAAGCCGCCGCGCTCGACGGCCCGGGCGAGCTCGGGGTGCTGGCGCACCCGGCGCCCCACCATGAAGAAGGTCGCGGGCACGTTGGCCGCACGCAGGACGCTCACCAGCCGCGGCGTCGTCCCGGGCACCGGGCCGTCGTCGAAGGTGAGCGCGATCGTGCCCGTGCAGCGCCGGTTCCGGGCGGTCTGGCCTGTCCGGTTGGTCCGGGTGCTCCGGTTGGCCCCCGGCTTCGCCTGGGGCGCCGGCCGGGCGCGCACGCTCGAGGCCAGCTCGGCCGCAGGCCGGTCCTCGCCCGCGCCGTTCGGGCGCGCGTGGTGGGGGCCCAGCACGAGGGCAGCGAGGAGCAACATGGCGGCGGCACAGACGGGCCCGAGTCTCCGTCCCGTGACCTCCGTCCGGACACGGGGGGGAAGCACGGGGCAAGCATGCGGGCTGAGGGGGTGCGGTCGTCGGATTTCGCCGCTGTGTTGAGAGGATTGTGACGTGAAGGACGTCGTCATCCTCGGATCCACCGGCTCGATCGGCACCCAGGCGCTCGATCTGGTGCGGGCCAACCCCGACCGGTTCCGCGTCGTGGGCCTGACGGCCGGCGGCAGCAACCCCGATCTGTTCGCCCGTCAGGTCGAGGAATTCGCACCGCGCTTCAGCGGCCTGGGCGAGGAGGCCAGCACCGACGCGGCCGCGCAGGAGTGCGACGTCGTCCTCAACGGGATCACCGGGGCCGTGGGCCTCCGACCGACGCTGGCCGCGCTCGATGCCGGCAACACCCTCGCGCTCGCCAACAAGGAGTCGCTCGTGATGGGCGGTCCGCTCGTGCTGGAGCGGGCGGAGCCCGGCCAGATCGTGCCCGTCGACTCGGAGCACAGCGCCCTCGCCCAGTGCCTGCGCGGCGGCAGTGCTGCGGAGGTACGACGGCTCGTGCTCACCGCCAGCGGCGGTCCCTTCCGCGGGCGCACCCGCGCCGAGCTCGTCGACGTCACTCCCGAGCAGGCCGGCAACCACCCGACCTGGGACATGGGTCCCGTGATCACCATCAACTCCGCGACCCTGGTCAACAAGGGCCTGGAGGTCATCGAGGCGCACCTGCTCTTCGGCATCCCCTACGACCGGATCGAGGTCGTGGTGCACCCGACGAGCGTCGTGCACTCGATGGTCGAGTTCGTCGACGGCTCCACCCTCCTGCAGGCGAGCCCGCCGACGATGCTGATCCCGATCGCGCTCGGCCTCGCCTGGCCGGACCGGGTGCCCGACGCCGCCCCGTCGGTCGACTGGTCCAGGCCCGAGACCTGGGAGTTCTTCCCGCTCGACGACGAGGCGTTCCCGTCCGTCGCCCTCGCCCGCGCGGCGGGGGAGCGCGGGGGCACGGCTCCCGCCGTCTACAACGCCGCCAACGAGGTCGCGGTCGACGCCTTCCGCCTCGGTGAGCTGGCGTTCACCGGGATCGTCGACGTCGTGGCGGACGTGGTAGCCGCCCACGACGTACCCTCGAACCAGCAGATCTCGCTCGACGACGTCCTCGCGGCCGACGCGTGGGCGCGCGAGGCTGCCGCCCGCTCCGTCACCGCCTCGAGGACAGCCGACCGCCCGTGATCACCGTACTTCTCTACACGCTCGGCGTCGTCGTCTTCGCGACGGCGATCCTGGCGTCGATCGGGCTCCACGAGCTCGGCCACATGATCCCGGCGAAGAAGTTCGGCGGGAAGGTCACGCAGTACTTCATCGGCTTCGGGCCGACGGTGTGGAGCAAGCAGGTCGGTGAGACCGAGTACGGCATCAAGGCGGTGCCGCTCGGCGGCTACGTCAAGATCGTCGGGATGCTGCCGCCCGCGGCCGACGACCTCGTCGAGGAGGTCGAGTACGACGACCAGGGCAACCAGGTCTTCAAGGTCCGCAAGTCCAACACCGGCCTGTTCACCCAGCTGATCTCCGACGCACGTGCCGCCGAGTGGGAGCACGTGAAGCCCGAGGACACCGACCGGCTCTTCTACAAGCTGCCGTGGTGGAAGAAGGTCATCGTGATGGCCGGCGGGCCCACGGTGAACATCCTGATCGCGTTCACGATCTTCGCCGCCGTCTTCGCGACCTACGGCAACGGCGGCGACGAGAAGGTCGACACCACGATCAAGATCGTCCACGCCTGCGTGAAGCCGGCCGACGAGTCGGGCGAGGTGTGCACCGCCGCGGACCAGCCCACCCCGGCCTACGCAGCCGGGCTGGAGGAAGGTGACCGGATCGTGTCGTTCAACGGCACGTCGATCACCAGCTGGGACCAGATGCAGGAGCTGGTCAAGGCCAACGGGACCGATCGGGCGACGGTCGTGGTCGAGCGCAACGGCGAGAACCTCACCTTCCGCACCAAGACGACCGTGCGCCCGCCCGACAAGGCGGGTGACCAGGCGGACGAGGAGGTCGGCTTCCTCGGCGTGACGCCCGACTCCCACCTCGCCAAGGGCGGTCCCCTCTACACGATCGGCCAGATGGGCCACATGACCGTCGACGTCGCGAAGTCGCTCTCGACGCTGCCGGCCAAGGTGTGGGGCGTCGCGCAGGCGATCGTCGGCGTCAAGGAGCGCGACCCGCTGGGACCGGTCAGCGTGGTCGGCGGCGGCCGGCTCGCGGGCGAGGTCGCCTCGCACGACGAGATCAGCGTCAACGACAAGCTGGTCTCGCTGCTGATGCTCATCGCGGGCTTCAACTTCTTCATCGGCATGTTCAACTTCGTGCCGCTGCTGCCCCTCGACGGCGGCCACATCGCCAGTGCCCTCTGGGAGGCCGTACGCCGCGGCCTCGCCCGGCTCCGCCGGCGTCCCGACCCCGGCTACGTCGACGCGGCGAAGCTGCTGCCGGTGGCCTATGTCGTCGCAGGCGCCCTGCTCGTGATGGGTGTCGTGCTGATCGTCGGCGACCTCGTCGTCCCGGTCCACCTCGAATCCTGATCCCGCCCGGTCGGCGACTAACCTTGGGGTCATGACGTCGATCAGCCTGGGCATGCCGGCCGCCCCGCCGCCGGTGCTCGCCCCCCGTCGTACCACCCGCCAGATCCAGGTGGGCAAGGTCGGGGTAGGCAGCGACCACCCGATCTCGGTGCAGTCGATGACCACGACGCTCACCTCCGACGTCAACACCACGCTCCAGCAGATCGCCGAGCTCACTGCCGCGGGCTGCGACATCGTGCGGGTCGCCTGCCCGAGCCAGGACGACGCGGACGCGCTGCCGGAGATCGCGAAGCACAGCCAGATCCCGGTGATCGCGGACATCCACTTCCAGCCGAAGTACGTCTTCGCGGCCATCGAGGCCGGCTGCGCGGCGGTGCGGGTCAACCCGGGCAACATCAAGAAGTTCGACGACCAGGTCAAGGAGATCGCCAAGGCGGCCCAGGACCACGGCACGTCGATCCGGATCGGCGTCAACGCCGGGTCGCTCGACAAGCGGCTGCTCGAGAAGTACGGCAAGGCCACGCCCGAGGCGCTCGTCGAGTCCGCCGTCTGGGAGGCCAGCCTCTTCGAGGAGCACGGCTTCCGCGACTTCAAGATCTCGGTCAAGCACAACGACCCCGTCGTGATGGTGCGGGCCTACGAGCTGCTCGCCGAGGCCGGCGACTGGCCGCTGCACCTCGGTGTCACCGAGGCCGGGCCCGCCTTCCAGGGCACGATCAAGTCGGCCACGGCCTTCGGCGCCCTGCTCTCGCGGGGCATCGGCGACACGATCCGGGTCTCCCTCTCCGCCCCGCCGGTGGAGGAGGTCAAGGTCGGCATCCAGATCCTGCAGTCGCTCAACCTGCGCCCGCGCAAGCTCGAGATCGTCTCCTGCCCGTCGTGCGGCCGTGCCCAGGTGGACGTCTACACGCTCGCCGAGCGGGTGACCGCCGGCCTCGACGGCCTCGAGGTCCCGCTGCGCGTGGCCGTCATGGGCTGCGTCGTCAACGGCCCGGGGGAGGCCCGCGAGGCCGACCTCGGCGTCGCGTCCGGCAACGGCAAGGGCCAGATCTTCGTCAAGGGCGAGGTCATCAAGACCGTGCCCGAGGCCGAGATCGTCGAGACGCTGATCGAGGAGGCGATGAAGATCGCCGAGACGATGGAGCCGGTCGAGGGCGCGGAGGCCACGGTCTCCGTCAGCTGACCCGTCAGCCCACGCCCCACATCGCGGCCACGTGCCGCGCGTCGGTGCCGCAGCAGCCGCCGAGGACCTCGAGGTTGCCGAACGCGTCGAGCAGCGGCTGCTGGTCGGCCGCGAGCTGCACGGGGTCGCCGTCGTCGAGCGTCTCGGCCTCGTCGAGCTCGGCGTGGCTCATCGTCGACGCGTTGACCCGCAGGCCACCGACCCGCTCGCGCCACGCACCCTCGTCGAGGCCGCGCAGCACGTGGCTCGGGTGCGCGCAGTTGACCAGGTAGTACGCCGGGGGAGCGGCCGCGTCGACCTGCTCGATCGCCGACGCCAGGCTGGTGCCGTCGGGCAGCCGGCCGTCGGTCTCGACGGTGAAGCCGATCCCCATCGGCAGGCCCACGTCGGCCGCGGCGCGGGCGATCCCGATCGCCTCGCCGACCTCGGTCAGGGTGAGCACCGTCGCGCGGCTCGCGCCGGCCGCCGCGAACGAGGCCAGCTGCGGACGGTGGTAGTCGGCGGCGGCGTCCGGGTCGACCGGCCCGGCGCTTGCATAGCCGTCGCCGCGCGGTCCCAGCATCCCGCCGACCTCCCAGCCGACGAGCTCGTGGGCCCGCTCGGCCGCCACGGCGGAGAGGAAGTCGACGCTCTCGCGGTTGACGCGGTCGAGCGCCGCGTCGTCGTACCCGAGCAGGGCGGCGTGGTCCGGGTTCGCCCGCCACGTCGGCGTCTCCAGGAGCAGCGGCGCGCCGACGCGGACGGCGATGTCGGCGTAGGCGAGGTAGTAGTCGCGCAGGGCGGCGCGGCCGTCGTCGGTGTCCAGGAGCGGGAACGAGGCGAACTCGGGGAGGTCGAAGCCGCGCAGGAAGATCAGGTCGGTCTCCAGACCGCCATCGGTCACGTGACGTGCGGGCATCGGCACCACCTCGCTCCGGGGGACTCCAGTGTGGACCTGATCGCCGGTCCGTGTCCCGTCCTCACTTCGCGTGGGCCGAGGGCATAGGCTCCGATCGTGTTGACGACCCGGCACGGCGTGCGCGTCCTGGCGACGGCGGACGTCCCTGCGTTCCTGGAGCTGGCCAACCAGGACCCGGTCGTCAACGTCTTCGCGGTCCACCGGGCACACACCACCAACCTCGAGCCGCGCTGGCTCGGTGGCGAGATGTGGGGCCGCTTCGACGGTGGTCACCTCGTCGCGGCCTGCCACGTCGCCGCCAACCTGGTGCCGGTCCAGGCCGGCCCGGAGGACGCTGCCGCCTTCGCCCAGCGTGCGCTGACCCGCCGTCGTACCGCCTCGACGATCGTCGGGCCGCAGTCCGCCGTGCGCCCGTTCTGGGACGAGGTCGGGCCGTCCTGGGGGCGGGCCCGGGACACCCGCTGGGACCAGCGCCACCTCGAGATCGCCGGCCCGCCGGCCGTCCGGCCCGACCAGGGCGTGCGGGCAGGGGTGCAGGGCGACCTCGGCACCCTCTACCCGGCCTGCGTGGCGATGTACACCGAGGAGGTCGGGGTCTCGCCCGAGGCCGGTGGCGGCGCCGACCTCTACCGCGCCCGCGTCGCCCAGCTGGTCGGCCGCGGCTGGTCCTTCGTCCGGTACGACGGCGACGAGCTCGTCTTCAAGGCCGAGGTCGCCTGCGCGACCGAGCACGCCGCCCAGATCCAGGGCGTGTGGGTGCCGCCGCACCGCCGGGGCGAGGGGCTCGCGACCGAGGGCATGGCCGCGGTCGTGCACCAGGTCCGGGCGCGGATCTCGCCGACGGTCTCGCTCTACGTCAACGACTGGAACCACGCGGCGCGCGGCGTCTACGAGCGGGTCGGGTTCGTGGAGACGACCCGCTTCGCGACCGTAATGTTCTGAGCGACCGCCGCTACCGGGCGAGCCGGGGGAGCCCGTTCCAGAGCAGCCGGCTGGCGATGTCGGTCACCTCGTCCAAGGTCGCGGTCGGGTGGTCCTGCCACCAGCGGGCCACCCCGTCGACACCGGTGATCAGCAGCTCCACCACGACGGCCGAGGCGGTCGAGCCCGCCGTCACCCCGGAGCGCGCGAGGTCGGGGGCGAGCATCGCGGCCACCGCCTGGGTGCGGGCCGTGCGGTAGGCCGCGATCACCTGGTCGAGCTCGGTGTCGCCGGTCGGGATCGGGTCGACGAGCAGCCGGCGGGCGGCGGGGCGCTGCCGCGCGAAGGAGAGGTACGCCGCCACGGTCGAGCGCAACCGGTCCGCGCCCGCACCGGCACCGGTGATCCCCGCGCCGACCTCGGCCAGCATCGCGGCGTTCTGCCCGTCGAGCACCTGCAGGTAGAGCTCGCGCTTGGAGCGGAAGTGGTCGTAGAGCACGGTGCGGGTGACGCCGGCCGCGGTGGCGATCTCGCCGACCGACGTGGCGTCGTACCCGCGCTCGGCGAAGACCTCGACCGCGGCGGCCTCGATGCGCTGGCGGCGGGCGGGCCCCGTCAACCGGCGACGCACGGTGTCCGTCGTCATGGTCGGCTCCTCTCGCTCGGTGCTAACCCACACCTGTGTCGGCTGACTCCGCGAAGGGCCTTGACCGTTGTGGTGGGAATCACTCTATCCTCAGGTCGACAGTAACCGACACCTGTGTCGGTTGGATCTCATGGGGGAGACCACGATGACCCACCGCCTCGACCGCCGTACGCTCCTCAGCTCGTCCCTGGCCGCCGGCGCCGGTGCCGCGCTGGCGACCACCGGCCTGGCGCCCGCCTTCGCCGCGACTCCCGGCAAGGAGGCGGTGGTGCTGGGCGGCGGCATGGCCGGCCTGACAGCGGCCCACGAGCTCGTCGAGCGGGGCTTCTCCGTCACGGTCTTCGAGCCGTCGGCGTGGGGCGGCAAGGCGCGCAGCATCCCCTTCGCCGGCACCGGCACGGGCGGTCGCGCGGACCTGCCCGGTGAGCACGGCTTCCGGTTCTTCCCCGGCTTCTACCACCACGTGCCGGACACGATGCGGCGCATCCCGTTCGGCTCCGGCACGGTCGGCGACAACCTGGTGGCCGCGACGGGCGGCAAGTTCCTGCGCGGCGGGGACCACGCCGACGCCTTCGTCTTCGGCGTCGGCCCCGACCCGGAGCAGCTGCTCACGGTCGACGGCCTGCGCCGGTTCCTGCTCGACAACCTCGGCGGCCACTCCGTCCCGCCGCACGAGCTGACCTACTTCGTCGAGCGGCTGCTGGTGTTCCTGACCAGCTGCGACGAGCGGCGGCTGGGTCAGTGGGAGAAGGTCAGCTGGTGGGACTTCGTCGGAGCGGCGAAGCGCTCGCAGCCGTACCAGAAGATCCTGGCCGCGGGGCTGACCCGCAACCTGGTCGCCGCCAAGGAGACCATCGCCAGCACCCGCACGATCGGCAACATGGGCGAGGCGTTCGTCTACAACATCATGGGCCGCGGCAACGACGGTGCGCTCGACCGCGTGCTCGACCTGCCCACCAACGAGGCCTGGATCGACCCGTGGATGACCTACCTCCGGGGCCGTGGCGTCCGCTTCGTCAGCGGCCAGCGCCTGGTCCGCTACGAGACGTCCGCCGGGCGGATCAGCGCCGCCGTCCTCGCCGACGCCGCCGGTACGACGAGCCGCGTCGAGGCCGACTGGTTCGTCAGCGCCATGCCGGTGGAGCGCGTCGTCCCCACCCTGACCTCCGACGTCCTGAAGCTCGATCCCGGCCTGCGGGGCCTGTCCGCGCTGAAGACCGACTGGATGGTCGGCATCCAGTACTTCCTCCGGGACCACGTCGAGGTCACCAAGGGGCACATCACCTTCATCGACTCGCCCTGGTCGCTGACCGCGCTCACCCAGGGCCAGTTCTGGGCGGACCGCGACATCCCCCGCGACTACGGCGACGGCGAGGTGGTCGACATCCTCTCGGTCGACATCTCCAACTGGGACGCCCCGGGCATCCTGTTCGGCAAGACGGCCAAGGAGTGCACCCGCGACGAGATCGCGGCCGAGGTGCTCGCCCAGATCAAGGACCACCACACCGTCGGCGACCTGCTCCCCGACGGCATCGTCCACTCCTGGTTCCTCGACCCCGGCGTGCAGTGGGACGGCGCGGCCGGCCGCAACACCAACGAGACGCCGCTCCTGGTCAACACCGTCGACTCCTGGAGGAGCCGGCCGACGGCCCGCACGAGGATCCCCAACCTGCTGATGAGCGGTGACTTCGTCCAGACCGACATCGACCTGGCCACGATGGAGGGCGCCAACGAGTCGGCGCGGCACGCGGTCAACGCCATCCTCGACGAGTCCCGGTCCACCGCGGCCCGGGTGAAGACCTACCGGCTCTACGACCCGCCGGAGTTCGCCGCGCTCAAGGCGACGGACAAGCTGCTCTACAAGCTGGGGCTGCGCAACGCGCTCGACCTCGGCTGAGCCACGCCGGTCGTGGCTGTCAGGATGGCCCCATGAGCCTGCCCACCGGCGCCAAGGTCGTCACCGGAGCGTTCCTCGTCAGCGGGACCGTCCACCTGGTCAAGCCCGAGGTCTTCGAGCCGCTGATGCCACGCCAGCTGCCCGCCCACCGCGAGATCATCGTGGCCAGCGGGGTGGCCGAGCTGCTCTGCGCGGCCGGGCTGCTCAACCGTCGTACGCGGAAGCTCGCGGGGTACGCCAGCGCGGCCCTGCTCGCCGGCGTCTTCCCGGGCAACGTGCAGATGGCGGTGGACGCGCTCCGCGGCGACAACACGCCGTTGAAGGCCGCGTCGGTCGCCCGGCTCCCGCTGCAGTGGCCGATGATCCGGGCGGCGCTGAAGGCCGCCCGCACCGCCTGAGCGTTACTGGTTGGGCCGCCGTCCCGTCCCGGCCGTAGGCTTCGGCCGTGCTGATGAGGATGTCGACCCTGTTCGTCCGGACCCTGCGTGAGGACCCCTCGGACGCGGAGGTCCCGAGCCACCGGCTGCTCGTGCGCGCGGGCTACATCCGCCGCGCCGCGCCGGGCATCTACACCTGGCTGCCGCTCGGCCTGAAGGTGCTGCGCAAGGTCGAGGGCATCATCCGCGAGGAGATGGACGCGATCGGCGCGCAGGAGGTCAGCTTCCCCGCGCTGCTGCCCCGCGAGCCCTACGAGGCCACCAACCGCTGGACCGAGTACGGCGACGGCATCTTCCGGCTCAAGGACCGCAAGGACGCCGACTACCTGCTCGGTCCCACCCACGAGGAGATGTTCACGCTCCTCGTGAAGGACATGTACTCGTCGTACAAGGACCTGCCGCTGAGCCTCTACCAGGTGCAGACGAAGTACCGCGACGAGGCGCGCCCGCGGGCCGGCCTGCTGCGCGGGCGCGAGTTCATCATGAAGGACTCCTACTCCTTCGACGTCGACGACGCGGGCCTCGAGGCGTCGTACGAGAAGCACCGTGACGCCTACGTCCGGATCTTCGACCGGCTCGGCTTCGACTACGTGATCGTGAAGGCGACCGCCGGCGCGATGGGCGGCTCGAAGTCCGAGGAGTTCCTGGCCAACGCTGCCGTCGGCGAGGACACCTACGTGCGCTGCACGAAGTGCGACTACGCCGCCAACGTCGAGGCCGTCGAGGTGCGCGCGCCGGCGCCCGTGGCGTACGACGACGTGCCCGCCGCGCACGCCGAGGACACCCCCGACACCCCCACGATCGACTCCCTCGTCGACCACCTCAACGCGGCCTTCCCGCGCGAGGACCGGCCGTGGACGGCCGGTGACACCCTCAAGAACGTCCTGGTCGTGCTCAAGCACCCCGACGGCACCCGCGAGCCGCTCGCGATCGGCCTCCCCGGCGACCGCGAGGTCGACCAGAAGCGCCTCGAGGGCCAGCTGGAGCCGATCGAGGTCGAGGCGATGGACGAGGCTGAGTTCGCGAAGCACCCCGCGCTGGTCAAGGGCTACATCGGCCCCGGCGTGCTGGGGGAGGAGGGCAAGAGCGGCATCCGCTACCTGCTCGACCCCCGCGTCGGCGAGGGCACCCGCTGGGTGACCGGCGCCGACGAGCCCGGCCGCCACGTCATCGACCTCGTCGCCGGCCGCGACTTCACCGGGGACGGCACGATCGAGGCCGCCGAGGTGCGCGACGGCGACCCCTGCCCCAACTGCGACGGTGGCACGCTCGAGTCCGCCCGCGGCATCGAGATGGGCCACGTCTTCCAGCTCGGCCGCAAGTACGCCGAGGCGCTCGACCTCAAGGTCCTCGACGAGAACGGCAAGCTCGTCACCGTCACGATGGGCTCCTACGGCGTGGGTGTCTCGCGTGCCGTCGCCGCGATCGCGGAGGACACCCTCGACGAGATCGGCCTGTGCTGGCCGCGCGAGATCACGCCGGCCGACGTGCACGTCGTGGCCGCCGGCAAGGACCAGGCCGTGTTCGACGCAGCCGAGTCCCTCGTGGCCGGGCTCGTCGACGCCGGTGTCGACGTCCTGTACGACGACCGCGCGGGCAAGATCAGCCCCGGCGTGAAGTTCAAGGACGCCGAGCTGATCGGCGTCCCGACCATCGTCACGGTCGGCCGGGGCGTGGCCGACGGCCTGATCGAGGTCAAGGACCGCCGGACGGGCGAGAAGCAGGAGATCGCGCTCGACGGTGCGGTCGAGGCGATCCGCGCGATCATCACGGCCTGACGATGACGGCGCCCGGACCGGTCGAGATCACCGACCTGGTCCGGGGCTGGCTGCCCGACGGCGGGCGTGAGCCCATCCGCCGCGACGACGTCGTCGGGGCGCTGCTCGAGCGGGGGCAGCGCCGCGGCGCGCGGATCGCAGCCGCCCTGCCCGCCTCCGACGACGGGCTCCTCGACCTCGCCGTCGTCGACGCGCTCGTGCTGCGGGTGCACGCGGAGCTCCAGCGGTTCACCGAGGAGCTCAGCCAGGGCCGTCGTACGGCGGCCCGGCTCCGGCCCCTGCTCGACGGGCTCGGACCGGGGCCGGTCCGCGTGGTCGACGTCGGCTGCGGCCTCGGGCACGTCATCCGGTGGCTCGCCGCGACCGGCGCCCTCGGCCCCGACGTCGAGCTGGTCGGCATCGACCTCGACCGCACCCTCGTCGCCTCGGCCGCGGCGCTCGCCGCCGAGGAGGGCCTGCCCTGCCGGTTCCTGGCCGCCGACGCCTTCGCCCCCGACGGCGTCATCACGGACCCGGACCGGACCGTGGTCATCTCCTCGGGCCTGCTCCACCACCTGCGTGGCGACGACCTGGCGGACTTCTTCGCCGCCCAGACCCGCCTCGGCGTGGCCGCGTTCGTGCACTGGGACCCGGTGCCCGGGCCGTGGCCCGTGCTCGGCGCGTGGGTCTTCCACCGGGCCCGGATGCGCGAGCCGCTGTCGCGCCACGACGGGCTGCTGTCGGTGCGCCGCTCGCACCGCGCCCCCGAGCTCCTGGCCGCCGCGCGGCACCCGGACTACGACGTCACCTGCACCGACCCGCGCCGGGCGCTGACCACGCAGGTGGTCCGCCCCGTCGTCGGGGTACGACGATGACGGGGCTCGCCCTCGCGCTGGTGGTGCTCGCCGCGCTCGACGGGATGCTCAGCGGGTTCCGCTCGGCGGCCGGCCGCGACGGCAGGATCCGCACCACACGGCGGGACGGGATCGCGCAGGCCCGCGGCCTGCTCGTCGTCACCGTCCTGCTGCTCCCCGCCGCGGCGCTCGGCGCGGCCGGGTTGGCGGGGGAGCGCCACGACGCCTGGCGCCGGGCCGCGGAGGCGCTCGTGGCGTCGTACCTCCCGTTCGGGCTCCTGGTGCTGCTGGCCCTGCTCGCCTACGCGACAGCAGGCTGGGAGCGGCGCTTCCTGGCCAACGCGGCGATCCTCGGGCCCGGCACGTTCCTGCGCCCCGCCGTCGCGGTGCTGGGTGGTGCCTGGGCGATCGCCCGGGCCGAGGACCCGCAGGTGAGCTTCGGCGTGGTCGCGGCCGTGGCGGCCGTGCTGGCGGTCGAGCCGGTCTGCGACCGGCTCTGGTACGACCGGCTCACCCCGCCTCCCGGCGCTGTCGGCACGGTCTCCTAGGGTCGGCGCATGGCGATCGAGGCGGTCATCTTCGACTGGGGCGGCACGCTCACCGCGTGGCACGACATCGACTTCCACGCGGAGTCCCTGGCCCTGGCGCAGGCGGTGCTCGCCACCCCCGACACCAGCGACGACCACCACGCTCACGCCGCGCGGCTGCACAACGCGGGCAGCGTGATCTGGGGCCGCAGCCGCGACCACCAGCAGAGCGCGACCATCGCCGACCTGTTCACCGAGGCCGGACTCGACCATGATCCCGACCTCCTGGAGGCCTACTACGCGTTCTGGGAGCCGCACACCCTGACCGACCCGGAGGTCGCGCCGCTGTTCACGTGGCTGCGGGCCGAGGGCATCCGGGTCGGCGTGCTGTCCAACACGATCTGGCCCCGGTCCTGGCACCGCGGCTTCTTCGAGCGCGACGGTGTCCTCGACCTCATCGACGGCGACGTCTACACGAGCGAGGTCCCGTGGACCAAGCCGTCACCCGACGCGTTCCGCGCCGCGATGGACGCCGTGGGGGTGAGCGACCCCGCCGCCTGCGTGTACGTCGGCGACCGGCTCTTCGACGACGTCTGGGGCGCCCACAACGCCGGGATGCGGGCGATCCACGTCCCGCACAGCGACATCCCGGCCGACCAGGTCGGCCACACCGAGGGCGAGCCCGACGCGGTCGCCCACCGGCTCGCGGACATCCCCGGCCTGATCACCCCCTGGCGCTGACCCCGCCACGTCCCGATGGCGGCTCGGCCGGGCGGGGCGAGGCGGCCCTGACTGCAGGTTTGTGCAGTGCATGTTTATGAGGATCGCTTTCCGCACACCCGGGCGACGTTCTGTTGCATGATTGTGCACAGGTGATCGGTGAGCCCCACCTCTCCCGTCACTCAATATGACCGTTGTCCCCGGTCACCAGTGGTTCGCGGCCCCGTCTTCGGGGGACGTCTCGGGAGTTCCCCGGAGCGCGGAGG
The DNA here is from genome assembly GCF_057586415.1 of Nocardioides sp. SRI_004. NCBI lineage: Bacteria > Bacillati > Actinomycetota > Actinomycetes > Propionibacteriales > Nocardioidaceae > Nocardioides > Nocardioides sp. SRI_004. The sequence continues at coordinate 3,533 of NZ_JBYCZV010000032.1, read as the reverse complement.
CCGCGAACCACTGGCGTTTTTCCGCCCGTTGCCGGACCGATGCACGAGGTCCGGCAACGACCAGGGGAAGGTCGCTCGCCCCACCTGACCGGCGGCGAGGACGGTCGGGGCCTCAGAGCCCCGGGAACGTCTCCGGCCTGCCGCCGAAGCCCAGCCCGCGCACCGCGGCATCGAGCAGGGCTGTCACCGCCCAGGTCCGCGTGGCGCCCGTGCTGCTCGCGACCAGGTAGGCGTAGGTCGAGGCGGCATCCTGCTCCAGGCGCAGCGCCCGTGCGGTGAGGGCCGCGGGGGTGCCCAGGTCCGCGGGCAGCTGGTAGCCCGGCTCGGCCGCGACCGGCTCCCCGCCTGCGGCCCGGACCAGGCCGATGAGCTCGTCGCGACGGGTGCGGTGCAGGCGGTAGGCCGCCGTGATCCGGCCGTAGAGACCGGGCTGGGCCGACTGGGAGGCCTGGCCACCCAGGGCGGCGTACACGAAGACGGCGGCGTGCTCGGCCGCGAGCGTCGCCTGCAAGGCCTCCGTGGCGCTGTCGGGAACCGCGCCCGGGGTCGCGGGGGAGGAGGTCGGCGTGGAGGTGGTGTCGCTCATGCCAGCACCGCCCGCTGCTGGGCGACCGCGGCCGCCATCGACGCCAGCACCTGCGCCAGCGCGCCGCTCTCGGCCTGCCCGGCCGCCCGGACCAGCCGGTCCTGCAGCCGCGTCTCGGCCTGGGCCAGCCGGCGCAGGGCCGCGGCGCGACCCGCGGGTACGGCGGGCGCGTCGGCCTGCTCCGCGCCGCCGAGCTCGGTCGCGTGCGCGTCGTGCAGGCGGGCCAGGCGGGTGGCGACGCCCGCGAGGGCCGGGACCGTCGTACCGACCGCCGTGGCGAGCGCGCCCGTGGCCGTGACCGCGTCGAGGACGCTCGCCACCAGGTCGCTGTCGGCGTCGACCGCGGGTGCCGTCGGGCTCACGGCGCCCGACACGCCCGGGCTCTCGTCGTCGTCGAGCAGGCCGTCGACGGCGTCGCAACCGACCAGCGCCAGCGCCGTTCCGGCGAGACCGCCGGCCATCAGTGCGCGGCGGGAGAGCGGTGTCGGTCGTGCGGGCACCGGGGAACCCTATCCGCACCCGCGGATCGTCTAGAGTTGCCGGGCACAGCCACAACAGGACACGGGAGGACTCGTCATGGGTTCGGGCCAGGGCGCGCAGCGCGCGACAGCCGAGCGGATCGAGCAGGTTCTCACCGGACCGCTCGCCGAGCTGGGCCTCGACGTCGAAGCGGTCGAGATCACTCCGGCAGGCAAGCGGCGGGTGCTGCGGGTCGCGCTCGACACCGACGGCGGGCCCACGCTCGACGACGTCGCCGCCGCGACGAAGGTGATCGACCGGGTCCTGGAGTCCGACGGCCCCGACGGGGCCGGCGACGTGATGGGCGAGCTGCCGTACACGCTGGAGGTCACCTCCCGCGGGGTCGACCGGCCGCTGACCCTCCCGCGGCACTGGCGGCGCAACGAGACCCGGCTGGTCAAGGTCACCCTGGCCGACGACTCGACGGTGACCGGCCGGATCGGCGCCTCGGACGACGACGGCGTGACCGTCGCCGTCGACGGCGCCGAGCGGCGGATCCCGTACGCGGACGTGCGCAAGGCGCTGGTCCAGATCGAGTTCAACCGCAAGACCCGTGACGACGAGAACGACGAGAAGGACGCCGACTGATGGACATCGACCTCAGCATCCTGCGGACGCTGGAGCGCGAGAAGGAGATCAAGTTCGACGTACTCGTCGAGGCGATCGAGCAGGCCCTCCTGACGGCCTACCACAAGACCGAGGGCTCGCAGGCCCAGGCGCGGGTCGAGCTCGACCGCAAGACCGGTCACGTCAGCGTGCTCGCCGCGGAGCTCGACGGCGAGGGCAACAAGGTCGGCGAGTACGACGACACGCCGGCCGACTTCGGTCGCATCGCCGCCACGACGGCGAAGCAGATCATGCTGCAGCGGCTGCGCGACGCCGAGGACGAGATCAGGTTCGGCGAGTTCTCCGGCAAGGAGGGCGACATCGTCTCGGGCATCATCCAGCAGGGCCGCAACCCCGACGACGTGCTCGTCGACCTCGGCAAGCTCGAGGCGCAGCTGCCGTCGAGCGAGCGGGTGCCGGGCGAGGACTACAGCCACGGCACGCGGATCAAGTGCCTGGTCGTGTCGGTCCGCAAGGGCATGCGCGGCCCGCAGATCACGCTGTCGCGCTCCCACCCGAACCTGGTGAAGAAGCTGTTCGCGCTGGAGGTCCCCGAGATCGCCGACGGCACCGTCGAGATCGCCGCGATCGCCCGCGAGTCGGGTCACCGCACCAAGATCGCGGTCCGCTCCACGGTCTCCGGCGTCAACGCCAAGGGCGCCTGCATCGGCCCGATGGGCCAGCGGGTGCGCAACGTGATGGCCGAGCTGCACGGCGAGAAGATCGACATCGTCGACTGGTCCGACGACCCGGCGACGCTGGTCGCGCACGCGCTCTCGCCGGCCCAGGTCCAGTCGGTCACGGTCGTGGACGCCGCGGCGAAGTCGGCCCGGGTCGTCGTACCGGACTTCCAGCTGTCGCTCGCGATCGGCAAGGAGGGCCAGAACGCCCGCCTGGCCGCTCGACTGACCGGATGGCGCATCGACATCCACTCCGACGAGGAAGCCTGACAGGGCCGGATCGCCGCACAGGCCGTGCCGGTTCGTGATCCTGACCGCAGGAGCGGTAGAGTTGAGCCTCGGTGGCTCGCCGACTGAATTCCCCTGCACGCCCTGACGTCCTCCCCATCGTGGGACCCGTCCGGACCTGCATCGGATGCCGTCAGCGGACTGCCAAACGCGAGTTGTTGCGGGTGACCGCCGGCTCGGGACCCGATGGCCGACCGGCCGTCGTCCCCGATCCCGACGGCACCGCGCCGGGACGTGGAGCGCACCTGCACCCCACCACCGGTTGCTACGACCTCGCGGTGCGGCGGAAAGCCTTCTCCCGCGCGCTCCGGTTCACGCCGGGCGCGGGTGGGCTCTCCACTGCGCCGGTGGGGGAGTACGTCGCCGACCTGGCCGCAACGACCCGGACCGATCCGACCGACAGAAACTGGAGCAACAGCTCATGAGCACTCGATGAGTACCTCGCGATGAGCCAGTTCGTTCTGCACCACCCACCAACGGTCTGAGATCCCGGGAAACCGGGTCCGGGCCAGAAGGAGAATTGTGGCCAAGACCCGAGTTTCCGAACTCGCGAAGCAGTACGGCATCCCCAGCAAGGAAGCGCTGGAGAAGCTGAGCGCGATCGGAGAGTTCGCCAAGACGGCGTCCTCCAGCATCGAGCTCCCCGCCGTGAAGAAGTTCGAGGCGACCTATGGCGCCGAGCTGCTCGCCAAGATGAAGCCTGCCGGCGACGCCGGCACCGCGGAGGCTGCCAAGCCTGCGCCCAAGCCTGCTCCGGCCAAGAAGGCCGCGGCCGCGCCTGCTGCCGAGGCTCCCGCCCCTGTCGCCGAGGCTCCCGCCCCGGCTGCCGAGGCTGCCCCTGCTCCGGCCGCGCC
>NZ_JBYCZV010000031.1:0-26643 GCF_057586415.1 Nocardioides sp. SRI_004 | reverse complement strand
GGCGGGCCGGGGTGCTCTCCCGGCGCGGAGTCTCGCGTGATCGCGTCGTGCGCCGCGGCGTGCTCCGGCGCGGGCAGCGACCCGGTCTGCGCCGGCGCCTCGCCGGACCGTCCCGCCCCGGGAGGGGCATCCGGATCGGCGTGTGCCGGGGTGGTGGAGAGGACGACGAGGGCCAGGACGGCCCCGGGCAGGGACAGCGCGATGCGCCGTACCGCTGGTGCACGGCCCGCGGGCACGAAGGGTCGCCGGAATGTCTCGGACATGGGAGCTCCAGGAGTGGACGTGCGGATGACCGCTGATGGGTGCTGAACGGGCTGGCCCCCGAAGACCAGGCAAGGGAGTGCCGGCCTCTCTCGCGGCGTCCCGCGAGCATGTGCGGCCTGCACTCCCTCCTCCGGTCGTCACGCTGCCGAGTCGGCGTGACGACCACCCGGTCCCCCGGTATCCACAACCCGACGTTGCACACCCCCCGGGCGTATCGAGGAGGCGGCCTGACAGCACGACGCCGGCCGTCTACGGTGCGGGCATGTACCTCGAGCTCGTCAGCGACCGTCAGCGCCGCCGCCTGCGCCGGGTCGCGCTGACCTGGCTGGCCGCCGCCACGACCTGCGGCTACCTGCTGCCGTGGGCGGTCGCGACCACCCGCGGCAAGGCCAACGCCGGCGCGATCGGCGTCCTCAACGTCGCCCTCGGCTGGACCGTCGTCGGCTGGATCGTCGCCCTCGGCCTGGCCTGCGGGCGCCACGGGATCGCGGGCCTGCGCGTCACCGACTGACGCGCCGCACCGGCCGGACCGGACCGGGTGGGCGCAGAGGGGATCGAACCCCCGACCACCTCGTTGTAAGCGAGGGGCTCTACCGCTGAGCTATACGCCCCAGAAGCGCGGATCAGCCTACCGAAGCCGCCCCCACCCCACCGAACCGGCGGCCCCACGCGCCACCGACGGAAGCCAACCGCGAGCGCGGCAGCGCGGCGAGAGCCGCCGCCTGGCGGCTTGCCGCCACCTCACGAGGCGAAGACGCGCTCGCGCCCCCATGCCACGTCTTGCCGCCAGGCGGACACAACCACCTACGGAAGCCAACCGCGAGCGCGGCAGCGCGGCGAGAGCCGCCGCCTGGCGGCTTGCCGCCACCTCACGAGGCGAAGACGCGCTCGCGCAAAGAATGAGACGACGCGCTCGCGCCCCCATGCCACGTCTTGCCGCCAGGCGGACACAACCACCTACGGAAGCCAACCGCGAGCGCGGCAGCGCGGCGTCCACGCGGCGCAGCCGCATCGACGGCGGCCCGCAGGCCCGAAGGGTCTGTGCGGTCGTCGTCGATGGGACGACGCGCTCGCGCAAAAATGAGTTGAACCGCCGGCGTCTCGGGTCACCAGCGGTTCAACGAGTAGAACTCTAGCGGCCACCTTCCGGCCTTCCAAGGGCTGCGGTGGATTTGGTTGAAAAATGACCCAGATGGACTAGGCGGTCCGACCGAGCGAACTATCCATCACTCGCGGCGCGCAGCGCGGCGAGCAGGTCGTCGAGGCTCCGGGCGGCCGGCTTGGGGTGGTGGACGGCCCAGGTGAGCCGCCCCTCCTTGTCGATGACGTACGACGACCGCTCGGGGCAGCCGGCGCGCTCGTCGAACACCCCGTAGGCGCGGGTGACCTCCCCGTGCGGCCAGAAGTCGCTGAGCAGGGTGAAGTTCAGCCCGTCGGCGTCGCTGAACGCGCGCAGCGCGTAGACCGGGTCGCAGGAGATCGCCAGGACCTCGGTGTCGAAGGTCAGGAACTCGTCGAGCCGGGTTCGGATGCCGCCCATCTCCCCGGTGCACACGCCGCTGAAGGCGTAGGGGTAGAAGACGAGGGCGACCGCCTTCCTCCCCCGGTACGACGACAGGGTGATGTCCTGCCCGAACTGGTCGCGCAGGGTGAAGTCGGGGGCGATCGCGCCGAGCTCGATGCCGGTCGCGGCGCCCGATCCCGCGGCGTCGGGTCGAGCGTCGGGGCGCACGCCGGGCCTCACGCGTCGGGCTCGAGCGCGGCGAGCTCGCGCTTGAGCACCTTGCCGGTGGCGTTGCGGGGCAGCTCGTCGAGGAACACGATCTCGCGCGGCACCTTGTAGCGGGCGAGGTTGGCCTTGACCAGGTCCTTCAGCTCGTCGGCGCTGACCGGCTCGGCCTCGGGGACCCGCACGACGAAGGCGCGCAGCCGCTTGCCGAAGTCGTCGTCGTCGACACCGATGGCCGCGACCTCGGCGACCCGGTCGTGGGTGGCGATGCAGTCCTCGACCTCCTTCGGGAAGACGTTCTCGCCGCCGGAGACGATCATCTCGTCGTCGCGGCCCTCGACGTACAGGCGTCCGTCGGCGTCGAAGCGGCCGACGTCCCCGGAGGACATGAGGCCGTCGATCATCTCCTTGCCGCCACCGCCGGTGTAGCCCTCGATCTGCAGGGAGTTGCCGACGAAGATCCGGCCGGACTCCCCCGTCGGCACCTCGCGGCCGTCGGCGTCGAGGATGCGGACGACGGTCTGGTGCGGCAGGCGGCCGGCGCAGCCGGGGGCCTCGCGCAGGTCCTTCGGGTCGGCGATGGACGCCCAGGCGACCTCGGTCGAGCCGTAGATGGAGTAGAGGTTGTCGCCGTAGCGGTCCATCCACTGGATCGGCAGGTCGCCGGGCAGCGCGGACCCGGAGGACGCGACGGCCTTCAGCGCGGGCAGCGGGCACTTGTCGAGGGTCTCCTCGGGGAGCGCGAGGATGCGCTGCAGCATCACCGGGATGACGGCGAAGGAGTCGCACTCCTCGTCGTGGAGGACCTTGAGCGCGCCCTCGGGGTCGAACTTGCGGGTCAGCACGAGCGTGGTGCCCAGCATCATCGCGAGCTGGTAGTGCGCGAAGCCCCAGGTGTGGAAGAGCGGCGCGGCGACGTGGCACTTCCAGCCGCTCTTCAGCGGCATCCGCGACAGCAGCGAGATCGCCGCGGGCAGGCCGCCCTGGGGACGGGGCGCGCCCTTCGGCGTACCGGTCGTGCCGGAGGTCAGGATGATCGTGCGGCCCTTGCTGCTCGGGGCCTTGAGGTCGCCGGTCTGCCCGGCCTTCGTCGCGGCGGCGATGATGCCCTCGAGGCTGTCGTCGCCGGCCTCGCCGTCGGTCCAGCCGAGCACGCGGTCGGCGATGTCGGCCGTGGCGAGCAGCCCGGTGAACTCCTCGTCGTGGACGACGACGCGCGGCTTCTCACGCGCGATGACGTCGGCCAGCTGCGGGCCGGCGAAGGCGGTGTTGAGGTAGAGGACGTCGGCGCCGAGCTTGCTGATCGCGATGGACGCTTCGATGAAGCCGCGGTGGTTGCGGCACATGACGGCCACGCCGTCGCCGGGCTTCACGCCGCGGGCGCGCAGGCCGTGGGCGAGCGCGTTGGTGCGCTCCTGGAGCTCGCCGAAGGTGAGCGAGCCGCGCTCGTCGATGATCGCGACCTGCGTCGGCATCCGCAGCGCGATGGTCTTGAAGCCGCCGGCGGGCGTGGTGCTCCACTGCCGCAGGGCGTTGGCCATGCCACCGAGCACCACCGGCGAGTAGGGACGGACGATGCCCGACTCGGTCAGGATCTTCAGGCTGGTTCCGGCGTCCTTGACCCGGCTGGCGATCTTCCCCATGGGCCTAGGGTATGTCCGGCGGTTCTCGGCGGATGGCCGGGCCGTCCAGTGCGTGCGATGGCAAGGCGCCGACGCGCTCCCAGACCGGGCGTCTTTCGAGCGTCGGCAACGCCGCCAGCGTGCGTGCTGGGCGGTCCGGACGCCGCCATGGAACCGCCGGACATGCCCTCACGTATGGCCCCGCCGATCCGCGGCGTTCAGCTGATCGACTTGGGGGCGACCAGACGGGTCGCCGCCCAGTCCTTGCTGACCGTCGCCGCCGTCGTCTGCGCGAGGCCGGCGATGGGCGCGGCCTCGGCGATGTCGGCGGCGTCGACCGCTCCGGGGCGCCCGATCTTCGGGGTGAGCAGCCAGATCACGCCGCCCCCGACGAGGTCGGTCAACGAGTCGACCAGGCCGTCGACGAGGTCGCCGTCGTCGTCGCGCCACCACAGCACGACGGCGTCGACCACGTTGCCGTAGTCGCCGTCGACCATGTCGCCGTCGATCGCGTCCTCGATCGCGACGCGGAGGTCGTCGTCGGTGTCGTTGTCCCAGCCGAGTTCCTGGACCACCAACCCCGGCTTGAGGCCCATCCGCTCGGCGGGTCCGGTCGGGGTGGTGCCGCCAGGGGCGGTCGAAGTCACGGTGCATCCTCCAGGGTGCTCGGGGTACGACGAAGGCCCCGCCCGGTGCGGGGACTGGCCCTAGTCCAGCGGAGTCGGGGGGCGGGGCGCAACCCTCACGCTCCAGTCCGGCCCTCCGAAGGTCTACTCCCGAGTAGATTCCCCGGCTGGATCTCCGGTGCAAGGATGGCTGCGTGACCTCCGACACCCCCGATGCCACAGCCCCCGGCCCGACCCCGGCCGTCCGCCCCGCCTCGGTCATCCACGAGGGCCTCCCGACCCAGCTCCCGGACATCGATCCGGAGGAGACCCAGGACTGGATCGACTCCTTCACCGCCCTCGTCGACGAGCGCGGTCGCGAGCGCGCCCGCTACGTGATGCTGCGGCTGCTGGAGAGCGCGCGCCAGAAGCAGGTGGGTGTCCCGGCGCTGCGCAGCACCGACTACATCAACACGATCCCGCCGGAGCGCGAGCCGTGGTTCCCCGGTGACGAGGACGTCGAGCGCCGGATCCGCGCGTTCATCCGCTGGAACGCCGCGGTCACCGTCTCCTCGGCCAACCGCAAGGGGCTGGAGGTCGGCGGCCACATCGCCACCTACCAGTCCTCGGCGAGCCTGTACGAGGTCGGCTTCAACCACTTCTTCAAGGGCAAGGACCACCCCGGTGGCGGCGACCAGCTGTTCATCCAGGGCCACGCCTCCCCCGGCATCTACGCGCGCGCGTTCCTCGAGGGCCGGCTCACCGAGGAGCAGCTGTTCCGGTTCCGCCAGGAGGTCCAGCACGGGCGCGGGGCCGGCCTGCCGTCGTACCCGCACCCGCGGCTGATGCCGGACTTCTGGGAGTTCCCGACGGTCTCGATGGGCCTGACCGGCATCAACTCGATCTACCAGGCGCGCTTCAACCGCTACCTGCACAACCGCGGCATCAAGGACACCAGCCAGCAGCACGTCTGGGCCTTCCTCGGCGACGGCGAGATGGCCGAGCCGGAGTCGCTCGGCGCGATCCGGATCGCGGCCCGCGAGGAGCTCGACAACCTCACCTGGGTCATCAACTGCAACCTGCAGCAGCTCGACGGCCCGGTCACCGGCAACGGCAAGATCATCCAGGAGCTCGAGGCCAACTTCCGCGGTGCCGGCTGGAACGTCATCAAGGTCGTGTGGGGCCGCGAGTGGGACGCCCTGCTCGCCCGCGACGTCGACGGCGTGCTCGTCAACAAGATGAACACCACGCCCGACGGCGCCTTCCAGACCTTCTCCGTCGAGTCCGGCGCCTACAACCGCGAGCACTTCTTCGGCCCCGACCCGCGCCTGCGCGCGATGGTCGAGCACATGACCGACCGGCAGATCGAGAAGCTGCCGCGCGGGGGCCACGACTACCGCAAGGTGTACGCCGCCTTCGACGCCGCGACCAAGCACGTCGGCCAGCCGACGGTGATCCTCGCCCACACGGTGAAGGGCTGGACGATCGACGCCCTGGAGGGCAAGAACGCCACCCACCAGATGAAGAAGCTGACCAAGGACGACCTCAAGAAGTTCCGCGACCGGCTCTACCTGCCGATCAGCGACCGCGACCTCGAGACGGCCTACGAGTCGACCGGCACGGCACCCTTCTTCCACCCGGGCGCGGACTCCCCCGAGATCGAGTACATGATGGAGCGCCGCCGCCAGCTCGGTGGCTCGCTGCCCCGCCGGGTGGTGCGGGCGAAGGCCCCGAAGCTCCCCGGCGACGAGATGTACGCCGAGCTCAAGAAGGGCGCCGGCAACCACAAGGTCGCCACCACGATGGCTGCCGTCCGGCTGCTCCGCGACTGGATGAAGGACCCCGAGATCGGCAAGCGGATCGTCCCGATCGCGCCCGACGAGTACCGCACCTTCGGCATGGACTCGATGTTCCCGTCGGCCAAGGTCTACGACCCGGCCGGCCAGACCTACGAGTCGGTCGACCGCAACATGCTGCTGCAGTACAAGATGTCGCCGCAGGGCCAGATGCTCCACGAGGGCATCTCCGAGGCCGGCGCGATGGCGTCCGCGATCGCCGCCGGGTCGTCGTACTCGACCCACGGCGAGGCGATGATCCCGTTCTACATCTTCTACTCGATGTTCGGCTTCCAGCGCACGGGCGACTCGATCTGGGCGATGGCCGACCAGCTGGCGCGCGGCTTCCTCGTCGGCGCCACCGCCGGCCGCACCACGCTGACCGGCGAGGGCCTGCAGCACGCCGACGGCCACTCGCCCCTGATCGCGGCGACCAACCCGGCGGTCGTGCACTACGACCCGGCCTTCGGCTACGAGGTCGGGCACATCATGCGCTCGGGCCTGGAGCGGATGTACGGCACGAGCGAGGCGCACCCGCTCGGCGAGGACGTCATCTTCTACATCACCGTCTACAACGAGCCGGTCGCCCAGCCCGCCGAGCCCGAGGGCCTCGACGTCGCGGGCCTGCTCAAGGGGATGTACCGGGTCTCCTCCCCGGGCGGCGACGCGGAGGGCCCGCGGGTCCGGCTGCTGGCCTCCGGCGTCGGCTTCCCGTGGATCGACGAGGCGGCCCGGATGCTGAGCGAGGACTGGGGCGTCCAGGCCGAGACCTGGTCGGTCACGTCGTGGAACGAGCTGGCCCGCGACGGCATCGAGACCGGCAAGTGGAACCTCCTCCACCCGGACGAGGCCCACCGGACGGCGTACGTCACCGCAGCGCTGGGCGAGGGCGCCAACGCCAACGCCCCGGTCGTGGCGGTCTCGGACTACATGACCGCGGTCCCGCTGCAGATCGCGCCGTGGGTGCCGGCCGACTACCGCGTCCTCGGCGCCGACGGCTTCGGCTTCGCGGACACCCGCCCCGCCGCCCGCCGCTTCTTCCAGGTCGACGCGCCCTCGGTCGTCGTCCAGGCGCTCGCCGCCCTCGCCGACGCCGGCGAGATCGACCCGGGCCGGGTCAAGGACGCGTTGGAGAAGTACCGCATCGACGACCCGACCGCGGTCGCCGGCGTGAAGCAGGAAGGCGGCGACGCCTAGGGACTGCTAGGACACGCCCTGGCCCCGCGCCTTCACGACGTCCCAGCTGCGCGAGATCCACGCGCTGGGCGGCGTGCCGTTGAGCAGGTGGTCGCCGACGATCGTCTGCCGGTAGATCGCCGGGTTGTGCGAGGCCAGGGTGCGGGCGTTGCGCCAGTGCCGGTCGAGCCGGAAACGGTCGGTGACCGCGGAGGACCCGCCGACCTCGAACAGCTCGGTCACCAGGGCGAGCACGGTGTCGATGACGACGGACTGCGCCGCGAAGGTCGCGGCGTCCGCCTCGTCGAACGGCTCGGTGCCGACGGGGCCCGGCCCGCCCGCGACCTGCACCTGGTACGCCGCCTCCACGCGCTCGGCCGCCGCGATCGTCGTGGCCTCGGCGGCGAACGCCCTGCCCTGGACGCGCCCGACGACCTGCTGGACCTGCGGGTCCTGCGCCGGGTCCGGGTAGGCCGGGTTGGCGAAGTTGCGGCCGCGCTGGCGCACGAACGCGACGGCGGCGTCGACGGCGGCCTTGCCGATGCCGGCCAGCGTGGCGAGGTGCACCAGCTGGAAGAAGGCCAGCAGGTAGCTGCCGCTGAAGTCACCGTTGGGGTGGATCTCGACGTCGTCGAGGTGGATCGGGACGTCCTCGAAGATCGTGGTCCCGCTGCCGGTGAGCCGCTGGCCGAAGCCGTCCCAGTCGTCGATCCGCTGGACACCCTGCGCGCTGGTCGGCACCAGCACGGTGGCGCTGTTGGCGGAGTCGACCGTCGCCGTGGTGTGGATCCAGTCGGCGAAGAGGCTGCCGGTGGAGTAGAACTTGCGGCCCGAGAGCAGCCATCCGCTCCCCTCGCGGCGGATCGTCGTGGCGTTCTGCCAGAACGAGCTGTTGCCCTGCTCGGACTGCGCATTGCCCACGAGGACACCCGCGGCGACCCGGCGCAGCCACCGGTCCCGCACGTCCGGGTCGCGGTGGGTGAGCCGGGTCTCGACGAAGCCCGCGTGGCCGCGCAGCAGCTGCGGGAGGTTCGAGTCGGCGCGGGCGAGCTCGACGAGCTGGCGGAAGTACTGCGGCAGGGTCGCGCCGAGGCCTCCGTTCTCGACGGGCACCCGGATCCGGCCGAAGCCGGACTCGCGCAGCCACTCCACCTGCTCGAACGGCAGCGTCCGGTCCGCCTCCCGCTCGGCCGCGCCCTCGGCGATCTTCGCGAAGACGGGGCCGAAGCGGGCGGAGAGCTCGGCGTCCGTCGTACCCGGTCCGGGGGCGGTCACCGGGTCGTCTCCAGCCGTGGGAGCGCCGTGAGCAGCTGCTGCGTGTAGGGATGCTGCGGGCGCTCGAACACGTCGTCGGCGGTGCCGGACTCGACGACCTCGCCGTCCTTCATCACCAGGACCCGGTCGCACATGTGGTGGATGACGCCGAGGTCGTGGGAGATGAACAGGTAGGTCACACCGAGCTCGTCCTGCAGGTCGGTCAGCAGGTCGAGCACCTGCGCCTGCACCGAGACGTCGAGCGCGGAGACCGGCTCGTCGCAGACGATCAGGTCGGGCTCCGGCGCGAGCGCCCGGGCGATCGCGACCCGCTGCCGCTGGCCGCCGGAGAGCCGCAGCGGAGCGGCGTTCAGGTGCTCGGCGCCGAGGCCCACCTGCTCCAGCAGGGCCCGCGACCGCGAGCGCGCCTCGCGGGAGCTCTCCGGCGGGTTCGGTCCGCGGGACAGGGCGTCGGCGAGGATCCGCGCGACGCTCCAGCGCGGGTCGAAGCTGCTCAGCGGGTCCTGGTAGACGACGCCGATCCGGCTGCGCTCGGGCCGCCGCTGCCGGGGGCTCAGCGACGACCAGGGCTCGCCCCGCAGCAGCACCTCGCCGCTGGTGGGCGCCGTGAGCGCGAGGGCGATCCGCGCCGTGGTCGTCTTGCCGGACCCCGACTCCCCCACGATCCCGAGCGTCTCGCCGCCGAACACCTCGAAGGACACATCACGCACGACCTCGCGGTCCCTGCCGTCCGGGCCGCGGAAGGCCTTCACCAGGTGCCGGGCCTCGATCAGCGGGCGACCGCGGTCGATCGGGCGCCTCGTCCGCGCCGGCTTCTCCTCGCCGTCCGCGGGCCGCACCAGGCGGGTGCCCCGCGTGTGCTCCGACGGTACGGCGTCCAGGAGCGCCTGCGTGTACGGGTGCTGCGGCCGCTGCAGGATCTCCTCGACCGGCCCGTGCTCGACGAGCACCCCGCCCTGCATCACGGCGACGTCGTCGGCGAGGCGGGCCACGACGGCGAGGTCGTGGCTGATCAGGATGATCGACGTGCCCCGCGCCTTCGACTCGGCCAGCAGGTCGAGGACCTGGGCGCCGACCGTCACGTCGAGCGCCGTGGTGGGCTCGTCCGCGATCACCAGCGGTGGGTCGAGCGCGATCGCGGACGCGATCAGCGCGCGTTGCCGCAGGCCCCCGGACAGCTCGTAGGGACGTTGCGCGGCCCGGACCTCGGGCTCCGGCACCCCGACGGCGCGCAGCAGCTCGATCGCCTTCGCCGCACGGGAGCGCCGGTCGCCGACCTTGTGCACCGCCAACGGCTCGGCCACCTCGTGGCCGACCTTGCGGAGCTGGTCGAGGGACACGAGGGCGTCCTGGAGCACGAAGCCGACCTCCTTGCCGCGGATCCGGCGCCACTGCCGCTCGCGCAGCGAGGTCAGGTCGTGCGGTCCGAGCTCGAGCCGGTCGGCCTCGACCTGCGCGCCCGGACCGGTCAACCCGACCAGGGTGCGGGCCGTGACGCTCTTGCCGGACCCCGACTCCCCCACGATCGCGAGGCAGCGGCCGGCGTGGGCGGTGAACGAGATGCCCTTGACCACCTCCCTGCCCGCGAAGGAGACCCGGAGGCCCTCCACCTCGAGCAGCGGGACCGGCGCCGCCGGACCCTCCACGGCGCGGGCGGTGGGCGCGACGGCGGTCGCGGGCGTCGTACCGGCGGGGGTGTTGGTCTCGACGATGCTCATCGGCTGGCTCCTTCGAGTCGGCGTTGCAGGGTGCGGCCCAGGGTGGTGACCGAGATCGCGAAGAGCACGATCACCAGGCCCGGCAGGATCTCCAGCCACCACGACGTGGTGATGTAGAGCCGCCCGGCGTCGAGCAGGGCACCCCACTCGGGGTTGGGCGGGGCGATCCCGAGGCCGAGGAAGGCCAGGCTGGAGGCCCAGACGATCGACTGGCCGACACCGAGGGTGACGACGGCGACGAGCGGCCGCATCGCGTTGGGGAAGAGGTGCCGGCGGACCACGGTCCACCGGCCGTGGCCGAGCGCCGCGGCGGCCTCGATGTAGCCGGCCTGCCGGACGTTCAGCACCTGGCCGCGGACCATCCGGGCGTAGCCGGGGGCGGACCCGATCCCCACGGCGATGACCTGGGTGGTGGCCGACGGCCCGAAGATCGCGATGAGGAGCAGGGCCAGCAGCAGCGCCGGGAAGGCGAAGGCCACCTCGAGCACACGGGTGATCGCGGTGTCGACGATCCCGCCCGCCAGCGCGGCCGTGAAGCCGAGCAGGATCGCGATCGACATCGCCAGCGCCGTGGCGCCGAGGCCGATCCCGAGCGAGAGCCGGGAGCCGTGGATGACCCGGGTGAGCAGGTCGCGGCCGACCTCGTCGGTCCCGAACGGATGGCTCCACGACGGCGCGGCGAGGGCGTTGCCGAACTCGATCGCCGTCGGGCTGCGGTCGGTGAGCACGCCGGGCGCCACGGCCGCGACCACGACGAGGGTGACGAACGCCAGCGCCAGGAGGGTGCCGGGACGGGCGCGCAGGCCGGTCAGTCGCGCCGCGGGGACCCGCAGCGCCGGTGCGAGGGTCGTCATGCCGTCGCCGCCTTCGCGTGGGTGCGCAGCCGCGGGTCGACCGCCGCGTAGGCGAGGTCCACGAGCAGGTTCGCCACGACGTACACGCCGGCGACGACGAGGACGATGCCCGACACGGTCGGCACGTCCCGGGTGTTGACCGCGGTCACCAGGACCTGCCCGATGCCGGGCCGGCCGTAGATGTTCTCCGCGATCACCGCCCCCGAGATCAGGGCGCCGAGCGCCCAGCCGGACAGGGTGATCCCCGGCAGCACGGCGTGCCGCAACCCGTGCCGGAGCCGGACGGCCGTGTCCCCCATCCCGCGGGTGCGGGCGGTGGTCACGAACGGCTGGTCCAGCACCTTGTCGAACTCGTCGCGCGTCACCTGGCCGAGGAACCCGGCCAGCGGGATGGCGAGGGTGAGGACCGGCAGGACGGTGCCCCACACCCCGCTTCCCCCGATGACCGGGAAGACCGGGATCTTCACCGCGAGCACGACGAGCAGCACCACGCCGACCCAGTACGTCGGCAGGCTGGCCGCGAAGGTCTCCCACCCCGACCCGAGGCCGGTCACGAACCGGCCCCGCTTGACCGTCAGCAGGGTCACCCCGACCGCCAGCCCCCACGCGACGACGAGCGCCGCCGCGGTGAGGACCAGGCTCGGCCCGATCTGGGCGCCGATCACCGAGGTCACCGACTGGTACTGCGTGTACGACGTCCCCAGGTCGCCCTTGAGCAGGCCGCCGACGTAGTGCAGGTACTGCAGCGCGAGCGGGTCGTCGAACCCGAACTTCGCGTTGACGGGTGCGAGCTCGGCAGCGGTCCACTCCTGCTCGCGCCCGTTCTGCAGGTTCAGGATCGTGGTGGCCCGGTCACCGGGCACCAGCAGCTGTGCGAAGAAGGTCACCGAGGCGGCCGCGACGAGCACGGCCACGACGGAGAGCAACCGGAACAGGATCTTCATCCGCCATCACTCCACGAAGTACGCATCGGAGAAGATCGGCTCGCCCTGGCTCTTCTCGACCCAGACGTCCTTGAGGTTGTTGGCGACGGCCATCGTCGTGTTTTGGGTGTAGAGCCCGATGCCGGCGGCGTCGTCCTGGATGATCTGCTGCGCCTTCTTGTAGAGCTCGGTCGCCTTCGCGGGGTCGAGCTCGCTGTTGGCCGCCTGGATCGTGCGGGACAGCTCCTCGTTGTTGTAGAAGGAGCGGTTGTTGTAGTTCGGCAGCGCCTCGGTCGACGGCCGCCACACGATCCACAGGATCGCCGGGCTCGGGCTCGTCCAGTACGACGGCGTCGCGTCGAAGGTCGACGGGTCGGAGTACTTCCCGCCCCACAGCTCCGCCATCGTGGCCGGGACCAGCTTCACGTCGAAGCCGACCTCCTTCCACTGCTCCTGCAGGGCCTGCAGCACGGTGGCGCCCTCGGAGGTGAAGATGAACCCGGCGCCGTACACGAGCTTGGCGCTCAGCGTCCTCCCGCCCTTGGTGCGCACGCCGTCGGCGTTCTTCTCGCTCCAGCCGGCCTCGTCGAGCAGCTCGTTGGCCTTGTCCTGGTCGAAGGCGTACGCGTCGGCGGCGTCGCTGTTGTAGTCGGGCGTCGACTGGCTGACCGACGGGTTGCCCTCGTAGGGGATCACGCCGTGGAAGCCGGTCTCGACGGCACCCTTGCGGTCGGCGCCGTAGGCGAACGCCTGGCGCACGAGCTTGTCGGTGAAGATGCCCTGCTGCGTGTTGATGTAGAAGGACACCGGCTTGCCCGGCGTGATGTAGCGGATCGTGTTGTCGAACTTCTGCTCCGCGTCCTTCCAGTTCACCGTCGGGACCTCGTAGATGACGTCCGTCTGTCCGGTCGTCAGCGAGGCGTAGCGGGAGACCCCGTCGGCGACGAACTTCCAGCGCAGCTCGTCGACATACGCCGGGCCCTCGTGCTTCGCGGTGGACGGCCAGGAGGTGTAGTCCGGGTTCTTCTTGAAGACGACCTCCTCGCCCTTCTTCCACTCCTCGACGGTGAAGGCACCCGAGCCGATCGGCTGCTCGCAGTTCTGCTCCTTCGTGCGGGTCTTCAGCGCCTTCGGCGACTGGATCCCGAAG
The DNA here is from genome assembly GCF_057586415.1 of Nocardioides sp. SRI_004. NCBI lineage: Bacteria > Bacillati > Actinomycetota > Actinomycetes > Propionibacteriales > Nocardioidaceae > Nocardioides > Nocardioides sp. SRI_004. Next base: position 13,492 of record NZ_JBYCZV010000031.1, on the reverse strand, counting down.
TAGCCCTGGGTGATGAGCGTGAGGAACTGGGGGTAGGGCTTGTTGAGCGCGATCTCCACGTGCGTGGCGTCGATCGCCCGGGCCTTCTTGTAGTACGGGTCGATGGAGACCTTCGCCGTGCCGTTGAGGTCGGTCTTCTCGAACTGCTCGAAGTTGTAGGCGACCGCCGCGGCGTCCAGCGGCGTGCCGTCGGTGAACTTCACGCCGTCCTTCAGCGTGAAGGTGTAGGTCAGCCCGTCCTCGGAGACCTTCCACTCCGTCGCCAGCCACGGCTTCACCGAGCCGTCCTCGTCCTGGGTGACCAGGCCGTCGAGGACCTGGCGGGAGATGTAGGCCTGCTGGATCCAGCCGCCGAAGATGCAGGGCGGCTCCTGGACGTGGGCGTAGGTGATGGTGCCGCCCTCGACGCGGTCCCCCGCGCCGGACACCGTGTCGGAACCGCAGGCGGTGAGTCCCTGACCGGCGAGCGCGAGGCCGGCGGTCGCAGCAGCGATCCGGAGGCGGCGGTGGGTGGTGGGACTGGTCATGTGAGTGGTTCCTTCGTGGTTTCTCGGGGAGTGGTGATGGCTGGTCATGCGGTGAGCTGGTCCGGGTCCGAGATCCCGGTCCGGTTGGGCAGGTGGGCGCCGCCGCGGTAGCGCGCGCCGAAGTGCCGCTCGGGGAGGCGGTCGCCCTCGCCGAAGATGCGGTCGCGCAGGGACTCCCCCTCGTCGTACGACGTCCGGAGGCGGCCGCGCTCGCGGAGCACGGGGGCGACGAGCTCGATGAAGTCCTTCGCCGTGTCGTAGGTGTGGTACTGGAGGAGGTTGATGCCGTCGATGTCGAGCTCGTCGAGCCAGCGCTCGACCTCGTCGGCGACCTGGTCGGGCGTGCCGACCGCGAAGAGCGGGTGCGCGCTCAGGTCGCCGAAGCCGGCGAGGTAGTCGCCGACGGTCTGCTCGGGGTCCGCGATCCGGCGCCAGCGGCCGTGGGCCCGGCTGTCGGCGAGCTCGCCCAGCCTCGCGTCCACCGGGTGCGCGGTCGGGTCCCACGGCAGCCCGGCATGGGCCAGGTAGCCCTCCGGGTCGGAGAGCTCCTGGAAGCGGGCGAGCTTGACCCGCGCCTCCTCCTCGGTCGCTCCCACGATGATCCCGGCGGTGGTGACGACCTTCAGGTCACCGGGAGCGCGGCCCGCGTCGACGGCGGCCTGCTTCAGCCGCGCCACCGTCGCCGCGAGGCCGGCCTGGTCGGGACCGCCGGTGAAGACGACCTCGGCGTGCTTGCCCGCGAAGGCGGTGCCCGCGTCGGACTGGGTCGCCGTGATCAACAGCGGCGTGCGCTGCCGGCTCGGCGACGGCAGGTGCGGCCCCTCGACCTTGTAGTACGTGCCGTCGTGGTCGATCGGCCGGATCTTCGCGGGATCGGCGAAGACGTTGTGCTCGCGGTCGGCAACGATCGCGTCGTCGTCCCAGGAGCCCTCCCACAGCTTGTAGAGGACGTCGAGGTACTCGTCGGCCCGGGCGAAGCGCTCGTCGTGCTCGACCTCGCCCTCGAGGCCGAAGTTGCGTGCCGCGTTCGGGAGGTACGACGTCACGATGTTCCAGCCGACGCGCCCCTTGGTGAGGTGGTCGAGCGTGCTCGCCCGTCGCGCCCAGGCGAACGGCGGCTCGTAGGTCGTGGAGAACGTGATCCCGAACCCGAGGTGCTTCGTCACCGCCGCCATCGCCGGTACGACGACCGCCGGGTCGTTGTTCGGGATCTGCAGCCCCTGCCTCACCGCGGTCTCCGCACTGCCGCGGAAGACGTCGTAGGTGCCCACGACGTCGGCCAGGAAGACCGCGTCGAAGCCGCCGTCCTCGAGCAGCCGCGCCAGCTCGGTCCAGTACTCGATGTCGTTGAACCGCTCGCGGTTGTTGTCCGGCAGCCGCCACAGCCCGTGGGTGATGTGGCTGACGCAGTTCATCTCGAACAGGTTGAGGATCAGCCGCTTGGGCTGGTCCGTGCCCGTCGTCATCGGGCGCCGACCGGGGCGAAGGCGCCGCGGTAGCGGGTCGCCGGGTGCCGGTCCGGCAGCCGGTCGCCGCGGCCGAAGAGCTTCTCGCGCAAGGTGCCCTCGCGGTACTCCGTCTGCGCGAGCCCGCGGGCCTGGAGCGTCGGGATGACGTGGTCGACGAACTCCTCGTAGCTGCCGGGGATCTCGGCGTTGACCAGGTTGACGCCGTCGACGCCGGCCGCCTGCCAGGCCGCCAGCCGGTCCGCGATCTGCTCGGGCGTGCCGACGATGCGGTTGTTGGTCGCGGTGAAGTGCGCGACGTCGCGCAGGGTGGCCGGGCGGTCGGTCACGAGGTCGTGGATCCAGCCGACGATCGACTGCACCCCCTCGGTCCGGATCTCCCCCACCGGGGTGTCGAGGTCGTCGTGCCCGAAGTCGACGCCGACGGCACCCGACATGTGCGAGAGCTGCGCGTCGTAGTCGATCCACTCGTCGAGCTCCGCCGCCTTGCGGCGCGCCTCCTCCTCGGTGGACGCCGGGACGACGTACAGGCCCTGGAAGAACTTGAGGTCGTCGGCCCGCCGGCCCTCGGCGACCGCGCGGCTGCGGATGTCGCCGGTGTCGCGGGCGGCGGCCTCGAGCGTGGGCGCCTGGATGAAGACCGCCTCGGCGTTGCGGGCGGCGAAGCTGCGCCCGGCCTCGGAGGCGCCGGCCTGGAACAGCAGGGGCGTGCGCTGCGGGCTCGGGCTGACCAGGTGCGGGCCCTCGACCTTGTAGCGCGGGCCCTCGTGGTTGATCCGGTGCACCTTGTCGTAGTGCGCGTGGATGCCGCTCTCCCGGTCCTGGACGAGGGCGTCCTCCTCCCACGAGCCCTCCCACAGCTTGTACGTGACGTCGACGTACTCGTCGGCCCACGCGTAGCGCTCGTCGTGCTTCGTCAGGCCCTCGAGCCCGAAGTTGCGCGAGGCGTTCGGCAGGTAGTTGGTGACGATGTTCCACGCCACCCGGCCCTTGCTGGCGTGGTCGAGCGTGCTGACCCGCCGGGCGAAGTTGAACGGGTGCTCCTGCAGGATCGAGGCCGTGTAGGCGATGCCGAGGTGCTCGGTGGCGTAGGCGATCGCGCTGGCGAGCACGCTCGGGTCGTTGCTCGGGACCTGCAGGCCGGCCTCGAAGTAGCGGCGCTCGTCGCCGCGGTACGGCGCGTAGAGGCCGACGACGTCGGCGAAGAAGATCGCGTCGAACTTGCCGCGCTCGAGGGTCTTCGCGAGGCCGACCCAGTGCTCGAGGTCGTTGAAGTCGGTCTGGCGGGCGCTCGGCCGGCGCCAGGTGCCCTGGATGATGTGGCCGGTCGTGTTCATCACGAACGCGGCGAAGTGGAGTGGGCGTGCAGGGGGCGTGGACATGTCGTCCTCCGGGTGGGTGCGTGCGGCGGTACTGCCGGGCACGCGGTGCGGGCAGGGGGCAGGAGCCCTCGTCGGCGTCGTTGCCGACGACGGATCGACCTGACCGACCCCGGAGGGTGTCCGAGACGGAGCGAGTCAGGCGAGGATCACGAGGTCAGCGACAGGTCGCGCTGGAGACCAGGCAGAGGTCGACGTGGCGGCGGCAGATCAGCCGGGTGGTGGCCATGCGTCGTTCCCTCCTCGTGCGTGGTCGGTCGAGTCGGCACCCCGACTCTTAAAAGACCATAGAGTTACTCGACTTTTAGGGCAAGTCGATCCGACCACGGTGGCGACAGGGGTTGCCGCTCACCCCCGCGACCGAACCTCTCACCCGATCGTCGAGGAGGTCGCTCAGCCCGGTGGTCGAGGAGGTCGCGCAGCCCGGTGGTCGAGGCGGTCGCGCAGCCCGGTGGTCGAGGAGGTCGCGCAGCCCGGTGGTCGAGGAGGTCGCGCAGCCCGGTGGTCGAGGAGGTCGCGCAGCCCGGTGGTCGAGGAGGTCGCGCAGCGACCGTCACGAGACCCCCGGGCCCCGCGGTCAGGCGGAGGTGGCCGCCTGCGGCTCCGGCGCGCCCTCGAGGGTCGGCACCGGGCTCGCGGGGGCCGAGCCGCCCGCCTTCAGCATCCGCCGGAAGCGCGCCCGGTTGTACGACGCCGGCTCGGTCGAGCTGACGAAGTCGTCCAGGATCCGCGCGAACTCCTCCGGGTGGTCCTTGTGCGGGAAGTGCCCCGCGTCGGGCAGCACCTCCACCCGGACGTCCGGCGCGAGGGCGGCGGCGTTGCTGGCGTGCCGGACCGGGATGACCTGGTCCTCCCTGCCCCACACGACGGCCATCGGCATCGCGTCGCTGAGGTAGGCCCGGTCGGACATGGTGACGATCTGGCCGCGCCAGTCGATCACCGCACGCACGAGGTGACGGATCGCGAAGCGGGTGCGCCGGTCCTTCCACGACTCGACGATGTCGGCGACCTCGTCGAGGTCGCGGGTGACCTTGCGCAGCGGCCCCACGTCGCCGTACTCGTGGGCAGTGCGGAGCGCGAAGGTCTCCAGGTGGCGCACGCCCGGCAGGGTCAGCACGCCCATCACCCGGAACCAGCCGGGGACCTGGATCAGCTTGATCAGGGGGGTCACCTCGGGGCCGAGGCCGCCGGTGGCCACGAGCATGACCCGCTGGGTGCGCTCGGGGAACTGGTAGGCGAACTGCATCGCCACGCCCCCGCCGAAGCTGTGCCCCACGACGGTGACCTTGTCGATGCCGAGGACGGTGAGCAGGTCGCGCATGCCGTTGGCGTAGCCGCCCAGGGTGTAGTCGGCGCGCGGCTTGTCGGACAGGCCGTGCCCCAGCAGGTCGGGGGCGATCACGGTGTACTTCTTCGCCAGCTGGTCGATCACGGGGGTCCACGTGGTGTGGTCGCAGGCGAGGCCGTGCAGCAGGAGGAGCGCGGGACCGCTGCCCTTGAGCACGAAGGCGCGCTTCTTGCCGTGGATGGTGACGTACTGGACGTCGTCGCGCATCGCCGCGGCGCGGTCAGCCTTCTCCGCCATGGCGGGGCCCCCTCACTGACGAGCTAGCAGGCGCTTGCTCCTGCTAGCAGGTGATGGACGATTCAATCACGCCGACCGCTCGCCGCGACACCCACCCGCCGGGATCCGTCCGGTGGCCGCGGGCCTCGGGGTGAGCCCTACGCTGGTGCCATGTCGCCGACCGGACCGAGGGCACACCAGAGCGCCACCCGGCAGCTCCGCGCGGCCTCCGGGTCGCTCAGCACCGCGGCCGTCGCGCGGATGGAGGCCGACCTCAGCTGGTTCCGCCAGCTCGGCGCCGAGGAGCGCTCCTGGGTCGGGATGATCGTGCAGGCCGGCGTGAAGGGCTTCGTCGACTGGTTCGCCGAGGGCGGTGCCACCGACCCCGACGACGACGAGGTGGTCATCCAGGTCTTCGGCGCCGCGCCGCGAGCCATGGCCGGCGTGGTCGACCTGCACCAGACCGTCGAGCTGATCAAGCTGACCATCGACGAGGTCGAGCGCAACATCCAGCTGCTCCTGGAGCCCGACGTGATGGAGGAGGTGCACGCCGCCGTCCTGCGCTACGGGCGCGAGGTCGCGTTCGCCACCGCCGAGGTCTACGCCCGCGCCGCCGAGGTCCGGGGCCGGTGGGACGCCCGCCTCGAGGCGCTGGTCGTCGACGCGGTGCTGCGGGCCGAGACGGACGAGTCGGTGCTGTCCCGGGCCAGTGCGGTCGGCTGGGCGGCGCGTGGCGCCGTGGCCGTGGTGGTCGGAACCGCCCCCGCCGAGGCCACGGGTGCGCAGACCGGCGCCTTCGACGCCGTACGACGAGAGGCGCACGAACGCGGCCTCGACGCCCTCTGCGCCGTGCAGGGCCACCTCCTCGTCGTGATCCTGGGCGGTGTCGGCACCCCCGAGAAGGACGCCGCCCCCCTGGTGGGCCTGTTCGGCGAGGGCCCCGTGGTGGTCGGCCCGACCGCCGCCGACCTGTCCACCGCCCACGTGTCGGCACGCGTCGCGCTGGGTGCCCTGCGGGCTGCGGTCGGCTGGCCCGACGCCCCGCGCCCGGTGTCCGCCCACGACCTGCTCCCGGAGCGGATCCTGGCCGGCGACGACGCCGCCCGGGTCGACGCCGTCGAGCAGCTGTACCGCCCCCTCGCCGAGGCCCGCGGTGAGCTCGTCGAGACCCTGGTCGCCTACTTCGCCAACGGCGGCGGCATCGAGGCCACCTCGCGCGCGCTCTTCGTGCACGCCAACACGGTGCGCTACCGGCTCGGCCAGATCGGCGACGTGACCGGCCTGACGCCCTCGGTCCCCCGCGACGCGCTGGTCCTCCAGCTCGCCCTCGTCCTGGGCCGGCAGGCGGGACTGTAGGCGGCAGCGCGGTGGAGACCCGCCGGCCGATCAACTTGTAGGGGTTCCACAACGCCGCGGGGCCAGTTTCGTCGGCGGCGCAGGCGCGTGTGCCCCGCCCCGCCCGGCAGGCTGGACTCGTGCTCGTGATCGTGGCCCCCGGACAAGGGGCACAGACCCCCGGATTCCTCTCCGCCTGGCTGGAGGACCCGGCCTTCGCCGCGCGCATCGGCTGGCTCTCGGCCGTCTCCGGTCTCGACCTGGCCCACTACGGCACCGAGGCCGACGGCGACACGATCCGCGACACGAAGATCGCCCAGCCGCTCCTGGTCGCCGCGGCCCTCGCCACGGCCCAGCAGCTCGGCCCGCAGCCGGCCGCAGCTGTCGCGGGCCACAGCGTCGGAGAGTTCGGCGCCGCCGTGGCCGCAGGCGTCCTGAGCCCCGAGCAGGCGATGGTCCTGGTCCGCGAGCGAGGCCAGGCGATGGCCGACGCCGCGGCGGTGACCCCGACCGGCATGACCGCCTCCCTGGGCGGCGACCGTGACGAGGTCCTCGCCGCGATCGAGGCCCACGGACTCACGCCCGCCAACGACAACGGTCCCGGTCAGATCGTCGCCGCCGGCACGCTCGAGCAGCTCGCGGCGTTCGCGGAGAACCCGCCGAAGGGCGCCCGGCTCCGGCCGCTCGCCGTCGCCGGCGCGTTCCACTCCCCGCACATGGCGCCGGCCGTCGAGCACGTCGCCGCTCTCGCTGGCTCGGTGGACGTGGACGACGCGCGGATCCCGTTCATCACCAACTCCGACGGCACCCTGCTGACCGACGGCGCCGTGGTCCTCGACCGGATCGTCGGCCAGATCGCCCGCCCGGTCCGCTGGGACCTGTGCCTGGACGCCATGGCCGAGCTGGGCGTGACGGGCTTCCTCGAGCTGCCGCCCGCCGGCACGCTGACCGGGATCGCCAAGCGCTTCTTCCGCGACCGCGGGATGACGGTCGAGACGTTCGCGCTCAACGGGCCCGAGCAGCTCGACGAGGCACGCGAGTTCTGCGAGCGGCACGCCGCGCTGGCCGAGGTCGTGCCCGCATGAGCGCCACGATCCGCACCGAGACCGGTTCCACCCACGCTGCCTTCCTCGGCGTGGGTGCCTACCGGCCGTCCCGCCTCGTGCCGAACTCCGAGGTCGTCGACGCCATCGACTCCAGCGACGAGTGGATCCAGCAGCGCTCGGGCATCAAGACCCGTCGCTTCGCGGGCGAGGACGAGACCGTCGTCTCGATGGCTGTCGCCGCCTCGCAGAAGGCGCTCGACGCCGCCGGCATCGACGCACAACAGGTCGACGCCGTGATCGTGGCGACCATCAGCCACCTGATCCAGACCCCGTCCGCCGCGACGGCGATCGCGCACGCGCTGGGCACCGCGCAGCCGGCCGCGTTCGACATCTCCGCGGCCTGCGCCGGGTTCTGCCACGGGGTCGCCCTGGCCAACGACATGATCCGCGGCGGCAGCGCCCGCCACGTCCTGGTGATCGGCGTCGAGAAGCTGTCCGACATCACCGACCCCACCGACCGCGGGACGGCGTTCATCTTCGCCGACGGCGCCGGCGCCGTCGTCGTGGGCCCGTCCGACACCCCGGGCATCGGCCCGGTCGTCTGGGGCTCCGACGGCGAGCACTACGACCACATCCGCACGCCCGACTGGCGCGACGTCCTCGCTGCGGGCGGCGGCATGCCCAACCTGTCGATGAAGGGCAACGAGGTCTTCCGCTGGGCGTCGTACGGCATGGCCAAGGTGGCCCAGCAGGCGCTCGACCGCGCCGGCATCACCGCCGACCAGCTCGACGTCTTCGTGCCCCACCAGGCCAACAACCGGATCACCGACACCATGGCCCGTGCGCTCCGGCTGCCCGACACGGTGCGCATCGCGCGCGACATCATCGACGCCGGCAACACCTCGGCCGCCTCGATCCCGCTCGCCCTCGACCGCATGATCGCCGACGGCGAGGCGAAGTCCGGGGACCTCGCGCTCCTCATCGCCTTCGGCGCCGGCCTGGCGTACGCCGCCCAGGTCGTCACCGTCCCCTGACCCTCTGGCACGACCCACGATTTGCCCCGAGTTCCACCAACAACCCTGGAGAAGAAGATGAGCACCGAAGAGATCCGCGCCGCCCTCGCCGACATCGTCAACGAGGTCGCCGGCATCCCCGCCGACGACGTCCAGCTCGACAAGTCCTTCAGCGACGACCTCGACGTCGACTCGCTGTCGATGGTCGAGGTCGTGGTCGAGGCCGAGGAGAAGTTCGGCGTCACGATCCCCGACGACGAGGTCAAGAACCTCAAGACCGTCGGCGACGCCGTCGCCTACATCGAGCGCAACCAGGCCGCCTGAGCCAGCTCGTCTGACCCAGCAAGCCTGACCCTCACGAAGGAGACCGACAGCCATGTCCCGCATCCGTGTCGTCGTCACCGGCCTGGGCACCACCAGCCCGCTCGGCGGCGATGTCGCCAGCACCTGGGAGGGCCTCCTCGCCGGTCGTTCGGGGGTTCGTCACCTCGGCGACATCGCTGACGGCCTCCCCGTGACCATCGGCGGCGTCGCGGCCGTGGACCCCACCGAGGTCCTCGACCGCGTCGTCGCCCGCCGGCTCGACCGCTCCTCGCAGCTCGCGCTCGTCGCGGCGCTCGAGGCGTGGGCCGACTCCGGCCTGGCCGCCGCCCAGGAGGCCGGCGACCTCGACAGCGAGCGCCTCGGCGTCGCCTTCGCCTCCGGCATCGGTGGCGTGCAGACGCTGCTGTCCAACCACGAGGTCCTGATGGAGAAGGGTCCGCGCCGGGTCTCCCCCATCGCGGTCCCGATGCTGATGGCCAACGCCCCGGCCGCCACCATCAGCCTCCGGATCGGCGCTCGCGGACCGGTCAACACGCCCGTCTCGGCCTGCGCGTCCGGCAACGAGGCCATCTCGCTCGCCGCCGACCAGATCCGGCTCGGCCGGGTCGACGTCGCCGTCGCCGGCGGCACGGAGGCGGCGATCCACCCGCTCCCGATCGCGGCGTTCGCGAACATGATGGCGCTGTCGAAGAACGACGGCGACCCCACCACGGTCTCCCGCCCGTTCGACACCGGTCGTGACGGCTTCGTGCTCGGCGAGGGCGCTGGGGCGCTCGTGCTCGAGTCCTACGAGCACGCCAAGGCACGCGGCGCCCGCATCTACGCGGAGGTGCTGGGCACCGGCATCACGGCCGACGCCCACGACATCGCCCAGCCCGACCCGGCCGGCCGCGGCGGCGCCCGCGCCATCCGGCTCGCCGTGCAGGACGCCGGGGTCGCCCCGTCGGACATCGCCCACGTCAACGCCCACGCGACCTCGACCCCGCAGGGTGACGTCGCGGAGTCGCTGATGCTGCACGCCGTCCTCGGCTCGGCCGCCAACGACCTGGTCGTCTCGGCGACCAAGTCGATGACCGGTCACCTCCTCGGTGGCGCCGGCGCCCTCGAGGGCGTGGCCACCGTGCTCGCGCTCCACCACCGCACTGCTCCCCCCACCATCAACCTCGACGAGCAGGATCCGCGGGTCGAGCTCGACGTGGCGACGAAGGTCCGGGACCTCCCACTCGGCGACGTCGCTGCGCTGAACAACTCCTTCGGTTTCGGCGGTGCCAACGTGGCCGTCATCTTCGGGACGCCGAGCTGACGTCGTACGAGGTGGACGAAGGGCCCGGCGCGATGCGCCGGGCCCTTCGTTTTTTCCTTGCCAGGGGCAGGTCAGACGACCTGGTGCAGCCAGCGGACCGGAGCTCCCTCACCGGCGTGCCGGAAGGTCTCGAGCTCGTCGTCCCAGGGCTTGCCGAGCAGTTTGTCGATCTCGTTCTCGAGGGTGACCTCGCCGAGCGCGGCACGCACGACCGCAGCCTTGAGCCGGTCCTCGGGGATCATGATGTCCCCGTGGATGCCGGTGACGGCGTGGAAGACACCGAGGTCCGGGGTCGAGGAGAAGCGGGCGCCCTCGGTGGACGACGTCGGCTCCTCGGTGATCTCGAACCGCAGGTGGTTCCAGCCGCGCAGTGCGGAGGCCATCTCCGCGGCCGCGCCGACCTTGCCACTCCACGAGAACTCGCAGCGGTAGCTGCCGGACTGCGCGGGCTGCGGCGTCCAGTGCGGGTTGACGGGTACGCCGAGCACGCCGCCCACCGCCCACTCGATGTGAGGGCACAGCGCGGACGGCGCAGAGTGGACGTAGAACACGCCCCTGGTTGCACTCATGCTTCCGGTCACCACGAACTCCTCGACTTCTCCCTACCTCCGGCGCGAGATACGCCTTCCCCAGCGGTCTCCTCGGAAGTGGTCGTCGTCATGGCGTTGCAGCAACCGTCACGTGAGCGACAAATGTGTGGTTGTGGTGACCATTGTGGCCCATGGGACACGCCGACACCAGTGATTGGGCCGTGTGTCCTGGGCTACTCGGCGACGGCCCCGGCGGCACCCAGGCCGATCAGCTCGTCCATCACCTGCTGTGCGATGCCCAGCCCACCGAGGTGGCTCTCCCCGTCGATGACGGTCATCGTGGCGTCGGGCAGCCTGCTGACGCAGTGCTCACCGTGGCGGAACGGCACGATGTGGTCGTCGTCGCCGTGCCACCACCGCACCGGCACCTGCACGTCCTCGAGCAGGAAGCCCCACTCCCGCGTGAACAGGATCAGGTCCGAGAGCGGCGCCGAGGTCTGGAAGCGGCTGCCGTTGAGCAGGTCGTCGAGGAACATCGCCTTGAACTCCGGGCGCCCGAGCAGGTTCTTGTCCCCCGGCGGCTGCACGGCGGCGTACAGGTCCAACGCGGGACCCGCGAGCGGCTTGACGCTGCGGATGGCGCCGGTCAGCGCGATCCCGAGCGGGACGCGGGTCGCGGCGAGCAGGGGTGCCGCGTGGACCGCGAGCTGGATGATGCCCCCGTCCGCCGCGTCCGGGCCGCGCGTGGGCGCCACACCGCCGAGGACCCCGACGCTGTGCACCCGACCCGGGAGAGCCGCGCCCGCAGCCAGCGCGTAGGGACCACCGCCCGACAGGCCGACCACGCCGAGGGTGTCGATCGCCAGTGCGTCGAGCAAGAGGGCCAGGTCCTCGGTCCAGTCCAGGATGTCGGGATAGAGGTACGGCGTCGACGAGCCGATGCCCGGACGGTCGATCCCGATGATCCGCAGGCCCGCCTCCTCGGCGTACTGCCGTGCGTCGACCGGGATCTGGCGCCGCGCCCCCGGGGTGCCGTGCATCCAGACGAGCGCCGGCCCGCGGGGCGAGCCGTACTCGGCGAAGCTGAGCCGGCGCCCGTCGCGGACGGCGACGCTGCCCTCCAGCGTGGGCCGCTTGGGCTGCTCCGGAATCTTCACCGCCGGGAAAGTCATGCGCAGGAGTGTGGCAGGTGCACACGGCGCGCGCTGGGGTGTCCTAAGGTTCGACCATGACCGAGGGGGGAACCGCGACCGACAGCGCCCGCCAGCCGGGCCGGCGCCGGGCGGAGAAGCCCTCGCGGCGACTGTCCGCGGGCAACCTCGGCAAGCCCCCGCTCCCCCGGATCTCATTGCAGTCGAGGTTCTGGCGGTTCGTCTTCGCCGGTGCCGGCGTCCTGCTCCTGCTCGGCTGGTTCACCTGGTACGCCACGACGCCCGAGGAGCTGCCGACGAGCGACAAGACCATCAGCGCTCCCGGCGTGGCCGGCACCCCGCTCTACGTCGGCATGTTCGGTGCGCCCGACGGCTTCGACCGCACCCTGCGGATCTCGGGAGTGAAGGTGCACGCGACCACGAGCGCCGATCTCACCATCACTCCCCTGCTGTGCCGTCGGGGCACCGTCGGCGTCACGACCGGACCGGAGCAGTTCTGCTCCGAGCTGATCGATCCCGCAGGGCAGCGCATGGTCGGCGGCGACTCGCTCGTGCTGAGGTTCGAGGCCGCCGAGCCGGTGATCGCCGTCGTCGACCAGCTGCGGGTCGCCTACCGCGAGGACGTGCGGTGGGACACGCAGCCGGCCGGCGTCGAGCAGGCCATCGTGACCTTCAGCGCCAGGCCCGACGTCGCGGACGACGCCACGAGCGAGTGAGCACGCCCGCGGTCAGCCGCGGTCGACCCGCTTCTCGAGCGACTCGGCCCGCTCCGCGGCATCGGTGACCTCGTCGGAGTCGATCGCGTTGGTCTTGTGGAACCAGGTGAGCGCGTCGTTGAGCCGGCCGGCCGCCTCGAGCGTGTCGGCGTAGGCATAGCGCAGGCGCACGACCCACGGCTCACGGCTCTTGCTGTTGAGCGGCGACACCTCGAGGGTGCGCAGCGCGGCATCCATCTGGCCCAGGTCGCGCCGTGCCCCGGCCTCGACGATGGTCATCTCGGCCTTGGCGGCCGAGGGGAAGCGAGCGACCGAGGGGCTCTTCGCCAGCTCGAGCGCACGGGTCGGGTTCCCGAGCGCGCGGTGGCAGTCGGCCATGATCGGCAGGTACGCGGTCGCTCCGTTCAGCCGCTTCGCGGCGCGGAGCTCTGCCAGCGCCTCGGCGTAGTGACCCGCCGCATAGGCAGTCTCACCAACGGCCTCTCGCACGACGGCGATCCGCGCCGCGCGCGCCTTGGCCGCCAGCGTGTGCTTGTACGCCGTCTCCGGGTCGTCGTCGACGAGCTGTCCGGCCGCCGCGAGGTGGCGCGACACGCGCAGCGCCAGCTTCTCCGGCAGGCTCCGCAGCTGGGCGCGGATGGACGCATCCAGCTCGGTGCCCGTGATGTCGTCCGGGATCGGCGGACCGTCGTAGACCGCCTGCTCAACGGTGCGCTCGCGCTGCTCGGGCGCGCCACCGATGCGGCGCTCGCCCTGTCCGCCGGCCGGCTTGCCGCGGCGCTGTCCGCCACGCTCGCTGGCGGGCCGCCGGTCTCCGTCCTTCCGGTCGAAGGACTTCTTGTCGTCCCGGCGCTCGTACGGCTTCTTGTCGCCGTCCTTGCGCTCGAAGGGCTTGCGATCCCGACCGGAGCCACCGCTGCTGCGGGGCTTGCCGTCGCCGCGCGACGAGCTGCTCTTGCGTGGGTCACCGCCCTGGCCCTGCCGGGGCCCGCCCGACCGGGATCCGCCGTCCCGGCGTCCTCGCTGGTCTGTCACGTCCGTGCACCTGCTCCGTGTTGAGATCGCTATTGAGATGAGAGAAGTGTGTCTGCAAAAGACAGTAGAGGCCACCCCTGAGGGTGGCCTCTACTGGAATGTT
>NZ_JBYCZV010000030.1:0-28197 GCF_057586415.1 Nocardioides sp. SRI_004 | reverse complement strand
ATCGCCCAGGTCCGTCAGACCGTTGCCGTTCACGTCGTCGACCGACGCCACCCGCTTGAGCAGCTCGATCGCCGGCTGCGGGTCGGCGGTGTTGGTCAGGGTGCAGGTGACGTCGGCACCGGCGACCGGCTTGATGCTCAGCGAACCCGAGAACGTCGCCCCGCTCGGCAGACCCGTCTGGCGCCCGTTGGCGTCGACACAGGTGATCGTCTTGTCGTAGGCGCCGAGATCGGTCCCTGAGGACGCGGTCTCGGTCAGGAAGTACGTCGTGTCGACGTCGGCCACGTAGGTGCCGGTCGTGCCCGTGCCCGTGGTCACGGTGGTCCCCGTGCCGGTCGTGGTGGACGCGGCGGTGCTGTTCACGACGGCTCCGGTGGCAGAGCCGCTGTGGATCTGGACCGTGAACTGGTCGGCATCCGTGATCCGCGGCGCGTCCAGGGCCTTCACCAGCCTGATCCGCGGCGCGAGAACCTCCAGCGGGGTGTCCTCCGGCGGCAGCAGGTTGGTCGTCACGTTCGCCGGGCCGTTGACGTAGGTGCCTTCGATGTCGGACGTGACGTCGACGGTGACCGTGCAGGACTCCTGGTTCAGGGCGAGGTCGCCACCCGTCACCGCGATCGACGTCGCGCCGGCAGTCGCAGTCCGCACCAGCGGGGCGCCGGTGGTCGAGGTGCAGGTGCCGCCGACGTTCGGCGTCGCCGCGACCTTGAGCCCGGCCGGCAGGTTGTCGGTGAAGGACCAGTCGTTCTTCGCCATCAGCTCCGTCGTGTTGGTGACGGTGAAGGTGAGCGTCGAGACGCCGCCCGGGGCGATCAGCGGCGGGCTGAAGGACTTGTCGAGGCTGGGGGTCACGTCCACGATCTGGGGGAGGTCGAACGAGACGTCGTTGCCGGAGCCGCTCGTCGTCGCGTTGTACAGCTGGAGGCCGAGCGACTGCGCTCCCGTGGCGGGCAGCTGCATCGCGGCCGACTGCAGCTTCACCACGCGCGCACCGTTGGGGATGGGGACCGTGCCGCCGGGTGCGGTGCACGGGTCGAGGCCCGTGCTCAGCACCGTCGGGGTGCCGTTGATGACCAGCGAGAACGTCATCTTGGCGTGAGCCGCGAAGCAGTTGACCTCGGCGAAGTAGGCCGACACCGCGTAGTAGTGACCCGCGATGGCAGGGATCGAACCCTCGGACTTCAACTCGTAGCCGGCCGGGATCGACCCGTTGGTCGCGTTCGTGTACTCGGTGAGGACCTGGTTGTCGGCCGCCTGGGCAGCGGTCTGTCCTTGGGCGAGGCCGAGGCTGATCGCCATCTGGCGGAGCTGGTTCCACCCGTCAGGCTGGTTGTTGGCACACCCTGCGTCCTGCGCAGCCGTCGGCTGCGGGGTGAGCGAGTTCATCACCCAGCCGTTGCACTGCGCCCCTGCGGGCGTGTACGCCGGGTCGGCGTCATACGTCATGCCGTTGGTGCCCGAGTAGTTGAGGATGTTGATGCCCGTCGTCGAGGCGTTCTGCTCGGAGAACGTCTCGGTGAAGATCGGCGTGCCTGCCTCGGGAACACCGGCCGCCGCCAGCAGGAGCGCGTCCGTCACGGGCGCCGCGCTCCGGGGAGCGCCCGGCAGCGCAGCGGCCACCAGCAGGAGCGCCAAGGCGACCGCGCCGGAGACAAGGGCAGGACGTCGCAGACGCCGGCTCGCGTGCGAGCGCCGTCGCCGTGCAGCGTGTTTGGACATCTGAAACAACTCCCCATACTCGGAAACCGGCGCCGGCCTGTGGCGCACTCGGGGGGGAGACAGTTGAGTCGGGCGCTTTCTTACGCGCTGATCCGGGAATCTCTGTGACGCCTGCCACATCCGGCGCGGGCGCCCGGATGTCGCCCTGTCGCGTCATGGATCTGCCGGTGGGCTGTCTCTCCGGCTGAGGGCGGTCCCCAAGGACGAGGGACCACTCGCCCACCACCCACCAGACGAGAGCGAGCTCGCCGTGATCGACGACCACGACCTTCCCGACGGATGGTTGACGAGGATCGAGCAGATGATCATCGATGACGACGTCAACGCGATCGTGGCGCCCTGGATCGTGGTCTGCACCGACCTGCGATCCGGGTTCACCACGTACGCCGGCCCCTATCCGGACGGACTCCGCGCGCTGGAGGCCGCCGAGTGGGAGCTGCGCGAGCAGCGGCGCACGGAATCGGGTGACTTCGCCTTCGACGTCGCCCGCCTCGGTGACCCGACTGGTCTCGGCGCCGTGGCCGAGCCGTCCCCGCCACCCGAGCCGGGCGCCCCGACCTGGTAGCGGTCCGCTGGACCGTCACCCAGTGATCACAGAAGCGCGACCAGCGCCTGCACCGCGAGCACCAGCGCCGCGGAGACGACCACCGCGACCGCGAGCAGTGGCAACGCCACCAGCAGGCAGATGGTCGCCGCCGGCTCGTCGACGCCCGCGTAGATCCTGACGTCCTCGACGTCAGGTCCGCGGCGCGCGGCTGTCACGACCGGACCCGAGCAGCCACGAGAAGGACCCCCGCAGCGACGAGGATGCCTCCGGCCAGCAACCACCGGATCGTCAGGTCCGTGCCCGTTGCCGGTAGCTGGTCACCGTGCGGCGAGGCATCCTCGTGGCCGTCACCGCCCGGGCCCGTCGACGGGCCAGGCTCGGTCGGCTCGGTCGGCTCGGTCGGCTCGGTCGGCTCGGTCGGCTCGGTCGGCTCCGACGTAGCAGCCGACGGACTCTCCGTCGGCTCCCCTTGCCCGTCTCCCCCCGCGTCGGTCCGCACGAGCTCCGAGGTGACGGCGGCCGGCTGCTGTCCGCTGAGGGTCACCGTGCCGTCGTTGTGGTACTCGGAGAGACCGGCCTGGGTGACGTCGCTGTCGAGGGTGACGTTCATGTACCAACCAGCGGGCAGATCCCAGGTCGCCGTCAGCTGCGCCGCGGAGCACACGATGTGCTGCGGGTCCGGATGGGTCGCGGTGAGGTCAGCGATGACGGTGCCGTCGCTCGCCCGCGTGTCGCCGACGGTGACGACGACGCTCGAGCAGTCGATGGCGAGGCCCGGGCGAGGCGTGTCGACGATGGTGACGGTGGTCCCATCCGTGGGTGTCACCGGCGAGAACAGGATCGAGTGCGCCCGTTGCTGGTCGGCCGGGTCGGACCACCACATCCACTTCTTGGGCACCGCTGGCGGCAGGTCGCAACCGGACTGGCAGGGGTTCGACCCGGTCAGCGGCACTGTCGACACCTGGCCGGTGACGTCGAACTCGAGCGAGATCACCTCGCCTTCGACCACGGTCTTCACATATTGCGTGCTGAAGCGACAGGTTCCCCGGACATTGAGCGGATGGTCGACGACGTAGTCCGTCAACGTGAAGGTCACCGTCCAGGGCGGGACGTTCGCGACCGACGCCGTGGCGACCGGCGTCACCCCGTCGGGGGCGAGGAGCGAGAAGCTCGTCGCGCCCATCCAGCGGAGCTGCTCGGGCAGGGTCAGCGTGAACGTGTCGCCGGGCTGCGACCGGTCGGGGACCTGCCACCGACAGGTGAAGTCGACCCGGTCCCACTGGGCGACGGTCGTCGCCGTCGTCGAGACCTCGATCATGGCTGGGATCTCGGCGGCCCCGGCGTCATCGCCATGCCCACTCGAGATCACCAGGGTCATCGCAGCGATCGTGACGAGCAGGAGCCCGACGACGGCTCGAGCGGCAGACGACATGCGGTGGGGAGACGACTTCACATAGAAGTGACCAGCCGGAGCGCGAACCATTACGCGTACGTCGCGAGCGAAATCAGGTATTTCGGCGCATGTGCGCACCGTTGTGTCGGCCTCAGGCTGACCGGGTACCCGTTCCGAAGACGAAACCAGAGCACCCCGTGACGCGATCCCCGCACCACCCTGCTGATTCTCGGGATCACCACATCGACGACATCCCACTCCTTGCCCGAGTCCGGTCAGGTGACGTCGGCGCCTACGCCGAGCTGTACGACGCCCATCGTCTGGCGGTGCGCCGCGCGGCGATCGCCGTCGCCGGCCCGTCGCAGGCCGACGACCTGGTGGCGGAGGCGTTCACCCGCACGCTCGAGCTGCTCCTGGACGGACGCGGTCCGGAGCGGCATTTCCGG
Source organism: Nocardioides sp. SRI_004 (assembly GCF_057586415.1). Lineage (NCBI taxonomy): Bacteria > Bacillati > Actinomycetota > Actinomycetes > Propionibacteriales > Nocardioidaceae > Nocardioides > Nocardioides sp. SRI_004. The sequence continues at coordinate 24,092 of NZ_JBYCZV010000030.1, read as the reverse complement.
GCCTACCTCTGCACCGCGATCCGCAACTCCCACGGCAACGACGGCCGCAAGAACGCGCGGCTCGTCCACGTCGGCGACATGAGGGTTCTCGACCGGGCCGACCCCGGCCACGGCGACCTCCTCACTCCGTTCGAGGACGAACTGGTCGGCAGCGCGGTGCAAGCGCTTCCGGCCCGTTGGCAGGAGGTCCTCCGGCTGACCGTCGTCGAGGAGCGTCCCCTGGCCGAGGCCGCAAGGATCCTCGGCTGCACTCCCAACGCGGCCGCCCAACTGGCGCACCGCGCCCGAGAGGCGCTCCGCCGGGCCTACTTGGTCCAACACGTGGTCCTTCCCACCGCCGAGGGATGCCGCACTGTCGTCCCGCTCCTCGCCCGGGAGGCACGCGGTGCGAGCTCCGGCCAGCAGGCGCGCGTCGACAGCCACGTCGGCGCCTGCGCACCGTGCCAACGAGCACGTACCGAACTGGTCGAGGTCGCGGGCAGGATCGCTGCCCGCCGTGCGGCCTGAGCCCTTCAGGCCCCGGACTCGCCGACGAACCACACCGCGACCCGGGACCGCGAGCGGAAGTCCAGCTTGCGCAGGATGCTCTGGACGTGCCCCTGCACGGTCCGCTCGGAGAGGAACAGACGCTCGGCGATGTCCCGGTTGGTCAGGCCTTCGGCTATCAGCGCCGCCACCTCGGTCTCACGACGACTCAGGGGGCCGGTGCGCTGCCCGCGCGCGACCTCGTCGACCGAGGTGGGGTGCGACGACAGTCCCATCGTCACCACGTCGTGGGGAGCCATCGCCAGGCCGCGGGCGAAGGCCTCGTCGAAGAACGCGTCTCCGGTCTGGGAACGCACCTGGGCCTCGCCCAGCGAGCGGAAGTCGCTGACCCCGGGGGTCAGCGCCACCGGCATGCTCATCATCCGCCAGAAGAGCTCAGCGCCGCCGAGCAGCGGGACCGCCCTGTCGAAGTCGAACTGGATGGCCGCGAGCCAGGCGAGAACCTCCAACTGCAGCGCCATCGCAAGCTGATCGCCGAGGGAGGATGAGCGCGCCAGCCCGTCCTGCTCGAGCTCGGCTGCCTCGGCGACATCGCCGGACATCAACGCCGCAAGGCCGAGCGCCCACCGTGCATAGGCGCCGATGTAGGTCTCTCCGAGGGGGTCGGTGACCTCGAGACACGCCCGGCACACCGCCCCGGCGCTTTCGTAGTCGCCTGCGAAGACATGGGCGATCGCCCTGTTCAGCTGAGCCTCCAGCACCCCCGGGCCGTGGCCGGCGTCCGCATAGGCCTGGGCGCTCTCGACCAAGCGTGCAACGCCCTCCTCGAAGTCCTGCTCCCAGGTGGCGACCACGCCGGCCGCAAAGAGGTAGTCGCCGCGTGAACGGTGGTCGCTGGCATCGAGGAGTCCAGCTGCGTCCTCGACGCGGGTCCGCGCATAGCCGAGGTCGAGCTGCAGGGCGGCGAACCAGGCACACAGTCGCAGCGCGGCGACCTTGTCCTGGTGTGCCCCGTCGGTCCCGGCGATCGCCCGCTCGATCCAGCGCCGTGCCTCCCCCAGGTGACCGCCGCAGATCCACAACGGCTCCAGGTCGCGACACATGCGCAGCGCGACCGCAGCAGATGTCGGTGACCCGACGGCATGCTCGAGGGCGGCGCGGAGGTTGGGGTGCTCGATGCGCAACCGGTCCATCCAGGCCAGTTGGTCGGGACCGACCCACTCCTGCTCGAGCCGCGCCACGAGGGCGGCGTACCACTCCAGATGACGGTCGCGCCAGTGCGCCGCGGTGCCGGAAGCGGCCAGGCGCTCGGCACCGAACTGGCGGATGGTCTCCAGCATCCGGAATCGCGAGCCTGTCTCGCCGACCCGCCCCACCACCGACATGTCCACCAACGCCGAGAGCAGGACGAGGACCTCGCCCGGCGCGATCCCGTCGCCGGCGCAGATCAGCTCGGCGGCCTCGAGCTCGAACCCTCCGGTGAAGACCGAGAGGCGGGCCCACAGCTCACGCTCTGCGGGGCTGCACAGCTCATGGCTCCAACCCACCGAGGCCGCGAGCGAGCGCTGGCGGGACGGAACGTCGCGCAGCTCGGTCTCCAGCAGCGCGAGGTGGTCGTCGATCCGGTTGAGCAGCGCGTCCGGCGACAGGAACCTGACCCGTGCCGCCGCCAGCTCGATCGCGAGCGGCAGGCCCTCCAACCGCGCAACCAGGGCGCCCACCGAGACGACGTTCTCCGCGGTCAGGCGGAACGTCGCCATCGCCTCCGCAGCCCGACTGACGTACAGGGCGATCGAGTCGTAGCCGGCCGCGCTCTCGAGGTCCACCACCACCCCGGGCTCCGGTGCCGGCAGCGGGGGCACCTGGTAGACCGTCTCGCGCGTGACCCCGAGTGGCAACCGGCTGGTCGCGAGGATCGACAGGCCCGGGCATGCTGCCAGGAGGTCACTCACCAACCCGGCCACCCCGGCCGCGCGGTGCTCGCAGTTGTCCAGCACGAGGAGCCCGGGCCGGTCGGCGAAGAAGTCGGCGAGCACGGAGCCGTCCCAGGCGCCGGACGGCACCTGGAGATCGAGAGCACCGGCCACGAGCTCGCCCAGCATGTCCTGCTCCGTCGCGTCGGCGAGCTCGACGACCCAGGCGCTCGACCACCGACCGCTGGATCCCTCGGCGATGACACGGCGTGCGATCCGGGTCTTCCCAGCACCCCCGGCTCCGGTCAGGGTGACGACCCGTCCGGGCGCGACGAGCTCCCGGACCGCCGCCACCTCGGCGGCCCGCCCGATGAGCCGACCTTGACCACCGCCCGAAGCGACCACGGCCCCACCCTAGGCGTCAGTTGCCTCAGCGGTAGGTGACCAGGTCCCGCGGCAGATGGGGGTGCTCGTTGAAGGTCAGCAGCCGGGCCCCCGTGGAGCCGACGATGACCCGGGTGACCGAGGTGTTGGCGATGACGGTGTTGAAGCGGGCCCAGACCGGCCCGATCTCCCCGCCCTCCAGTACGACGAGCGACGCGGCCAGCGCCGCGATCACTCCCCCGGACGTCACCACCAGCGCGGGGCCCGGCAGGTCCGCGGCGGCGTCGAGCGCACGGCGGGTGCGGGCGATGAAGGCGTCGTACGGCTCGGGGTAGCCGGCGCTCGCGTCGGCGGCCGCCCAGTGGGCGGTGGAGACCTCGAAGTGCTCCTGGAAGGCACGGCGGTCGACATCGTGCGCCATCGTCACGCCGGTGAGCTCGGCATGGCGGGCCAGGACGGCGAGGTGGTCGAACTCCGCCCAGTCGTGGTCGATACCGGATGCCGGGTCGAGACCCGCGCCCTCGGCGATCGCCTCCCAGGTCTCGCGGTGACGGCGCATCCCGCCGTGCACGACTGAGGCAGGCGCGGGGCCGTGCTCGGCGAGCCAGCGGCCGAGCGTCCGGCCCTGCTCCCACCCGGTGTCCGAGAGCACGTCGTAGTCGTCGGCCCCGAAGGAGGCCTGGCCGTGGCGGACCAGCAGCAGGATGCCCATCAGCCGACGAGCCCGTCGTCGAGGATGCGGCGGCAGCGCGCCTCGAACCCGGCGACCGCCGGGCCGAAGGCGGCGTAGGCCTCGTTGGTGGTCTGACCGTGGAAGTAGCGGTACCAGATCTGCTGGGCGATGACGGCGAACCGGAACAGCCCGAAGACCTCGTAGAACCGCCACTCCTGCGCACTGAGCGAGAGACCGCGGCGCTCGAGGTAGGCGTCGATGACCTGCTGCCGGGTCCACATGCCGGGGTCGGCCGTCGGCTGTCGGCGCGTCATCCGGAAGAAGTCGTCGTCGTCGGCCTGCACCCAGTAGGACAGCGCGCAGCCGAGGTCCATCAACGGGTCGCCGACCGTCGACAGCTCCCAGTCGAGGACGCCGATGATGCGGGTCGGGTCGTCCGCGTCGAGGACCATGTTGTCGAAGCGGTAGTCGTTGTGGATCATCGCGGACCCGGCGTCGGCGGGCTGGTGGGCGTCCAGCCAGCCGGTGATGTCGGACCAGTCGCCGGTGTCGTCGGTGCGTGCGTTGGCGAGACGCCTGATCCAGCCGCCGACCTGCCGGGCGACGTACCCCTCGCCCTTGTCGAGCGCCGCCAGCCCGGGCACCGCTGCCACGTCGATCGAGTGCAGCGCGACGAGGGTGTCGACGGCGTTGTCGCAGAGGCGGCTCGCCTGCTCCGGGCTGACCGGGAAGCCGAAGTCGCGGCGCGGGATCAGTCCGTGCAGCCGCTCCATCACGTAGAGCTCGCTGCCGACCGGGCTGTCCTCCTCGGTGCAGTGGGCGACCATCTCCGGCACCTGCGGGAAGACCGGCTTGAGGGCCGACTGGATCCGGAACTCCCGGCCCATGTCGTGCGCGCCCTTGGCCTTCGTGCCCGCCGGCGGGCGGCGCAGGATCAGCTCCGGCCCCTCCGCCATCCGCAGCAGGTAGGTCAGGTTGGAGGCGCCGCCGGGGAACTGCCGCACCTCGGCGATCGGCCCGCGGCCCAGCCAGTCGGCGACGGCCGCGACGTCGAAGGCGTCCTCGTCGCGGACCGGGCGCGACTCGTCCGTGGCGGTCACCGGGCGTTCTCGGCGATCACGTCGAGCTTGCGCGCCTGGGCCCGCATCACCGCGTCGTACGCCGCCCGGTCGGCCTGCTTCAGCTGGTAGGCCCCGCGGGCCGCCTCGTCCGGGATGATCAGCTCCGTGCCGGCGTCGATCGCGTCGAGCACCGCGGTGGCGATGTCGTCGGCGCTGATCGGGCTGTCCTCGACGAGCTTCGTCATCACGTGCTGCAGCGCCGCGTCGCGCCCCTCGACACCCGCCATCAGGTTGGTCCGGAAGTAGGACGGGCACACCACATGCGCCGTCACCCCGTGCGCCGCGAGCTCGTGGCCCGTGGTCTCCGTCAGCGCCACGACGGCCGCCTTGGTCGCGTTGTAGCCGGCCATCCCGGCCGGGTGCACGAGGCCCGCCAGCGAGGCGACGTTGACGATGCGGCCGCTGCCCTGGCGCTTGAAGAGCGGGGTGAAGGTCGCCGTACCCCGCACCGCGCCGAGCAGGTTGATGTCCACGAGCCGCTGCCACTCGTCGATGCCGGACACGTCCAGTCGTCCGCCGCCCGCGATGCCGGCGTTGTTGACGAGGACGTCCAGGCCGCCCCACTCCCGCTCGACGTGCTCGCGCGCGGCCGCCCAGTCGGCGTCGCTGGTGATGTCGAGGCGGAGCTCGCCCGCCGACTCGTCCGCGACCCGGTCCGTGCGGAGCACCCGCGCTCCGCGGGCCTCCCAGGCCGAGGCGAAGGCCGCGCCGAGCCCGGAGGCGGCGCCGGTGATGAGGACCCTGGTCTGCGGCTGCTGGTTCGACTGCTGGTCGGTCACCCGGCCGACACTACTGACTGCCTGACCCGCCGGTCGTCGAGGAGGTCGCGCAGCGACGACCCCCGATCGTCGAGGAGGTCGCGCAGCGACCGTCACGAGACGTGGCGACACGGTTCGCCGGGCTGTCGTCGGTGGCCACCGGTCCGGAGGATCCCCGGTCACAGCGGGTGCACCGGAGCCAGAGGTCTCGAGACGGTCGCTGCGCGACCTCCTCGACCACCGCGACGACCCTCAGGCGGCGACCACCGCGACGACCTCGGCGCGGGCGACCGGATCGGCCCACCGTCGTACCGAACGGGCGATGCGGAGCGCCGACACCAGGACCAGCACGGCGGCGACCGCGAGCAGCAGGTCGACCCGGCCCGCGGTGGCGAGGCCGGTGAGCAGCAGGCCGGCGACGGTGGTGGCGACGGCGAGGCGCAGCGAGTAGCCGACCATCGCGAGCGGCGGGGCCGGGGTGGCGCGCGCGGAGCGGAGGTCGACGGCGTGCGGGTGGGCGGCGGACCAGCGCAGACCGGCGGAGACGGACTGGGCGACGACCACGACGAGGGCGAGTACGACGGCAGCGAGCTCCGCCGCGGTGGGGCGCCCGGCCCGGACCGCCCCCAGCAGCAGCGTGACCGCCCCGGCACCGAGGAGCAGCTCGGCGAGCACCCACGCGCGGGCGGCCACGACCGTGCGCGGCGCGACGGGGAGGGTCTCGCGCCAGAGCATCCCGCGGCCGTCGAGGCACCAGAGGTTGACGCCGAACAGCAGTACGCAGCCGGCGGCGACGAGGCCCGGCATCAGCACCAGCGCTGGCCAGTCGAGGCCGCCGGCGAGGGCGACCGACCCGGGGGCGAGGGCGAGCAGCCACGTGCCGCGGCGCAGCGGAGCGCTGCGCCAGACCGAGCCGCGGTCGATCCGGCGGAGCACGACGAGGTCGCTGCGCGGCGTCGGCCGCGGCGCGTGGGCACGGGTCTCGAGGCGGCCCTCGTCACGGGGCACCAGCCGGGCGACGGCCCCCGCGAGACGGGCGCCGAGGACAACCAGCCCGACGCTCACCACGACCAGCGTCACCACCACGACGGCGATGAGCGCACCGTCCCGGATCGTCGCCGCGACGACCCCCGCAGGACCCGCCGCGAGCAGACCGGCCACGACGAGCGGCAGCGCCAGCCGGACGGGAAGCAGCCCGCGGTGGCGCCGTCGCAGCCACTCCGAGGTCCACCCCACCGCCTGCGCCAGCACCGTGGAGGCCACCAGCCAGCACAGCGCCACCACCGGCGCGGCCGGGACCCCGACGGCCGACGCGAGCCCGAGCAGCGCCCAGGCCTGGATCAGCCAGCCGGCGCTGAGTGGCGCGAGCAGCAGGGCGCCGAGGTGGTCGGTCAGCGGACTGATCGGGTGCACGGCCGCGGCGTCGCGCGGCAGCAGCTCCCGACCGCCTCCACTCGCCGCGGCGCTCCCGACGGCCACGAGCGCGACCCCGACCAGGCCCGGCTGCAGCAGCCGCGCCAGCCCCGGATCGACCGCGACCCACGCCGGCACCACGGCCGCGGCCACGGTGGCCAGCCCGAGCACGGCCAGCGCGAGCGCGGCGGCCCGCCGGCGTTGTACCGTCGCGGCGCGGAAGCGGAGCAGGTGGCCGACGTCGCGCACCGGGTGGGCGCACGCCCGCCGGTGCGGCGTCGGCTCAGCCGGCGAGCAGCGCGCGGTAGGCACGGGCACCGTCGTCGCCGGCCATGAAGCCGGACGAGATGGTGGCCATGCGCGTCCCCCCACGCAGCACCGCCACCTCCGAGCACACCTCGACCGCCAGGTCGCGCAGGTGCGTGGAGACGAGGACGGCGGCGCCACGGGCGCGGGCGTCCTCGATCACGTCGAAGGTCGCCTCGACGCCGACCGGGTCGACACCGTCGAAGGGCTCGTCGAGCAACAGGACCTCGGGCTCGTGCAGTGCGGCGAGGACGACGCTCAGCCGCCGCGACATGCCGTGGCTGAAGCCCGCGGTCACCCGGTGCGCGACGTCGCCGAGGTCGAAGCGCTCGAGCAGCGCCCGGCCGCGCATCTCCCAGTCGGCGAGGTCACGCAGGCGGGCGCTGAGCTGCAGGTGCTCCCACGGCGTCGCACGGGGGACCAGCCCGCCGACGTCGGGGCAGTACCCGACGACCCGCTTCGCCTCGAGCGCGGCCTCCCGGACGTCGTACCCACCCACGAGGGCGGTGCCCGACGTCGGGGGTACGACGCCGGCGAGCACGCGCATCGTGGTCGACTTGCCGGCTCCGTTGCGGCCCAGCAGCGCCATCGACTGGCCCTGCTCGACGCGCAGGTCGACACCCGTGACGGCCTCGACCGATCCGAACTGCACCCGCAGGCCGTCCACCAGGACGCCGCGGAAGGACTGCCTCCCCGTCATCGGTCCATCCTCGCCACGGCGCGGGCCGGGCGGGACGGCCGAAGCGCCCGACCGGGGTAGTCCGATCGGGCGGGTCGAGCCGGGACCGGGCGCCGTGGGAGTTTCACCGGCCGGCCGGTGAAACTCACGCTTGGACGACGAAGTTTCATCGTCCAAGCGTGAGTTTTCTCGTCCAGGGTCAGGTGTGCTGCGGGAACCCGAGGTTGAGCCCGCCGTGCGACGGGTCGAGCCAGCGCGAGGTGATCGCCTTCTCGCGGGTGAAGAACTCCACGCCCTGCGGGCCGTAGGCCTTCGCGTCGCCGAAGATCGACGCCTTCCAGCCGCCGAAGGAGTGGTAGGCGACGGGCACCGGGATCGGGACGTTGATGCCGACCATGCCGACCTCGACCTCGCGCTGGAAGCGCCGGGCCGCGCCACCGTCGTTGGTGAAGATCGCGGTGCCGTTGCCGTAGGGCCCGGCGTTGATCAGCGCCACCCCGTCGGCGTACGACGCCACCCGCACCACCGACAGCACGGGTCCGAAGATCTCGTCGGTGTAGACGGTCGACGTCGTCGGGACGCGGTCGATCAGCGTCGGGCCGAGCCAGAAGCCCTCGGCAGCGCCGTCCACCTCGACCTCGCGCCCGTCGACGACGACGGTGGCTCCGTCGGCGGCGGCGACGTCGAGGTAGCCGGCGACCTTGTCACGGTGCTCGCGGGTGATCAGCGGGCCCATGTCGCAGGAGCGGCGGCCGTCGCCGGTGACCAGCTTGCCCATCCGGTCGCGGATCTTGTCGATCAGCTCGTCGGCGACGGGCTCGACGGCGACGACCACGGAGATCGCCATGCAGCGCTCGCCGGCCGAGCCGAAGCCCGCGTTGACGGCGGAGTCCGCGACCAGGTCGAGGTCGGCGTCGGGCAGCACCAGCATGTGGTTCTTGGCGCCGCCGAGGGCCTGGACCCGCTTGCCGTGGGCGGTCCCGGTCTCGTAGACGTAGCGCGCGATCGGGGTCGAGCCGACGAAGGAGACCGACGCGACGTCGGGGTTGACCAGCAGCGCGTCGACGGCCTCCTTGTCGCCGTGGACGACATTGAAGACACCGTCGGGCAGGCCGGCCTCGGCGAGCAGCGCGGCCATCCAGTTCGCGACGCTCGGGTCCTTCTCGCTCGGCTTGAGCACGACCGTGTTGCCGCAGGCGATGGCGATGGGGAAGAACCACATCGGGACCATCGCCGGGAAGTTGAACGGGCTGATGATGCCGACGACGCCGAGCGGCTCCTTCACGGAGTAGACGTCGACGTCGGTCGAGACGTTCTGCGAGAAGGCGCCCTTGGCGAGCTGCGGCATCGCGCACGCGAACTCCACGACCTCCAGGCCGCGCGCGACCTCCCCCGCCGCGTCGGAGAGCACCTTGCCGTGCTCGGAGGTCAGGATCGCCGCGAGCTCGTCCTTGCGGGCGTTGAGCAGCTCGCGGAACCCGAAGAGCACCTGCTGTCGCCGCGCGATGGAGGTCTCCCCCCAGCTCGCGAAGGCCTCCTTCGCGACGGCGACAGCACGATCGACGTCGGCGGCGCTGCCGTAGCGCACCTGCCGGGCGACCTGCCCGAGGGCGGGGTCGTAGACGGGCCCGGTCCGGTCCGACGTACCGGCGTCGGGCCCTCCCGCGATCCAGTGGTCAAGGACTTCGGTCATGTCAGCTCCTCGTCGAGCAGGGTCAGGACGGCGTCGTACGCCGCCAGCGCCTCGGCCACCTCGTCGGCGGTCACGACACAGGGCGGGACGACGTGGATGCGGTTGTCGGCGATGAACGGGATCACGCCGCGGGAGACGAGCTCGGCCTTCGCCCGTCCCATGACGGCCGGGGCGACCGGCGCGCGCGTCGCCCGGTCGGCGACCAGCTCGAGCGCCCAGAACACCCCGACACCACGGGCCTCGCCGACGACCGGGTGCTTCTCGGCGAGCTCGGCCAGGCCGGGGCCGAGCACGTCGGTGCCGATCTTGCGGGCGTTGTCGACGATGCCCTCCTCGGCCATCGCGTCGATCGACGCGACGATGGAGGCAGCGGCCAGCGGGTGCCCGCTGTAGGTGAGGCCGCCGGGGAAGACGCGGTCGTCGAAGGTCGCCGCGATCGCGTTGCTCAGGACCACGCCGCCCACGGGGACGTAGCCGGAGTTCACGCCCTTCGCGAACACGATCAGGTCCGGTACGACGTCGTGCGCGTCGAGCGCGAACCACTCACCGGTCCGCCCGAAGCCCGCCATCACCTCGTCGAGGATGAGCACGATCCCGTGCTCGTCGGCCAGCGCGCGGACCCCGGCGAGGTAGCCCGGCGGCGGCACCATGATCCCCGCGGTTCCCGGCACGGTCTCGAGCAGGATCGCGGCGACGCTCTGCGGTCCCTCGCACTCGACGACCCGTCGCAGGTGCTGGAGCGCCCGCTCGCACTCCTCCTCCGGCGTGGTCGCCCAGAACTCCGAGCGGTAGAGATAGGGCCCGAACACGTGGACGTGCCCGCGGGCGTACTCGTTGGGCAAGCGCCGCCAGTCGCCGGTGGAGACGATCGCGGCGCCGGTGTTGCCGTGGTAGCTGCGGTAGGTCGAGACCACCTTGTCGCGGCCCGTGTGCAGCCGCGCCATCCGGATGGCGTTCTCGTTGGCGTCGGCGCCTCCGTTGGTGAAGAACACCTTGTCCATGCCGGCGGGCGCCCGCGCCGCGATCCGCTTCGCCGCCTCACCGCGGGTGAGGTTGGCGGTGGCGGGCCCGATCGTCGCGAGCGTCGCCGCCTGCTCCTGGATCGCGGCCACCACCCGTGGGTGCTGGTGGCCGATGTTGACGTTCACCAGCTGGCTGGAGAAGTCCAGGTAGGTCCGTCCGGAGTGGTCCCAGACCCGGGTGCCGAGACCCCCCGCGACGACGAGCGGCGCGAGCGCCGCCTGTGCGCTCCACGAGTGGAAGACGTGCTCCTTGTCGAGCTGCGCCGCGAGGGCGTCCCGGTCCTCGGTCATGCCTACTTGCCGCCTTCCTTGAGCTCGACGGTGATCGGCTCGAAGTCGGCGCCCTTGGTGTCCACGCCGTCCTCCTCGAGCTCGGCGAGCGCCTTCTCGACGTACTCGTTCGTGTACGCCGTGGCCGGCGGCTCCTTGGAGATGATGGTCGCGCCGGTCTCGTTCTTGGTGTGCAGCGCGATGTCGACGGTCTGCTTCCACGCGGCCTCGTCGATCACGCCGACGCCGTTGGTGGAGGGCCAGAGCAGCTTGTTGACCTCGTTGGTCATCCAGAGCTGGTGGCTGGTGCCGAGCTCGGAGCCGGACTCGGCCACGATCTTCGCGGCGTCCTCGGGGTTGTCGCGGACGAACGCCCAGCCCTTGATGCTGGCCTTGATGAACTTGACCGTCTGCTCCTCGTAGGCGGCGTCGGACAGCTTCTCGGTCTGCGCCCAGATCGCGTCCTGGAGCATCGCGGAGCCGACCTCGTTCCAGTCGATGACGTTGAGGTCGTCGGGCGTGTAGAGCTCGCCGGTGTCCGGGTTGACCGTCTCCAGCACCTGCGCGTACTCGTTGTAGGTCATCGCCTGGGCGGCGTCGATGTCACCGGCGAGGAAGGCGTTCATGTCGAAGGCCTGCTGCACCAGGTTGATGTCGCCCACCCCGACACCGGCCTCCTGCATGCCCGCGAAGAGCTCCCACTCGTTGCCGAAGCCCCAGCTGCCCACGGCCTTGCCCTTGAGGTCGGCCGGCTTGGTGATGTTCTTGTCCTTGAAGGAGATCTGCGTGGTGGCGCTGCGCTCGAAGATCTGCGCCACGTCGGTGATCTGGGCGCCCTGCTCGATCGACCCGAGCACCTTCGGCACCCACGAGATGGCGTAGTCGACGTCGCCGGAGGCGAGGACGTCCTGCGGGACGATGTCGACACCGCCCTCGACGATCTTCACGTCGAGGCCCTCGTCGACGTAGTAGCACTGCGCGACGGCGGCGTAGTAGCCGGCGAACTGTGCCTGCGAGACCCACTGGAGCTGGAGGGACACCTCGGTGAGGTCTCCCGCGTCCCGGGCCTCCTTCGTCTTCGCCGCGCAGTCCTTGTTGGAGGCGACGTCGACCTCGGAGTCGCTGTCGCCGTCGTCGCTCCCACAGCCGGAGGCGACCAGTACGAGGGCGGCGGCGGTGGCGCCCAGCTTCAGTGTTCTCTTCATGCGATTCTCCTGTTTCCTCGGGGGTGGGGTTCCGAGACGGGGGTGCTCAGGACGGTCGGTGGTGGCGCGAGAACCACAGCTCGACCAGCAGCGTGACGACGTAGAAGAGCAGGCCCAGCACGATCGCGCCGGACACGTAGGCCCACGCCAGCGGGTAGTTGCTGCTCGCGGCCGACGAGGTGATCGACTTGCCGAGACCGCCGATCGGTCCGCCGAAGTACTCCGCGATCAGCGCGGCGATCACGGCGAGCGACGAGGCGACGCGCAGGCCCGTGAAGACGTACGGCGTCGCGGTGGGCAGGGTGACCGTGCGGACCACCTGCCAGCGGCTGGCGGCGCACGCGGTCATCAGGTCGAGGTGGACCTGGCGCACCTGGCGCAGCCCACGCAGCGTGTTGAGGTAGACGGGGACGGCGACCGAGATGCCGGCGACGATGATCCGGCCGGTGTCGACCGCGGCGCCGAACATCGAGTAGAGCACCGGCGCCAGCGCGACGATCGGGATCACCGCCAGGGCCGCGACGACCGGCGCCGCCATCTGGTCGACGAAGCGGAAGCTGCCGGCGAGCATCGCGCCCGCGACGCCGAGCACGGCTCCGGCGAGGGTGCCGATGAGCGCGTTGCGCCCGGTGACCCGGGCCCCCTTGACGATCGAGTCCAGGTGGTCGGTGACCTGGGTCCAGATCGCGCTCGGCGCCGGCAGTACGTAGGGCTTGACGTCGAAGGCGTCGACCACCCACTCCCACGCCACCAGGGCGAGTACGCCGACCGCGAGCGGCGCGAGCACGGTGCTCCACCGGACGTCGGTGATCGGCAGCCGGGCCCGGGTGTCGCGGGCCGGCGCGGCGCTGGCGACGGTGGTCATCTGTTGTCGACCCCCCGCGCGGCGCTGGCGGGCTCGGGCGTGCCGTGCAGCAGGGAGCGGACCTCGCCCACGGCGCGGAAGAAGCCCTCCTCGTCGCGGGCGCCGGCGGAGCGGTCGTGGGCGGCGACCATGCCGTCGGCGCGGACGTCGACGACACCGGTGATCCGACCCGGCCGCGGCGACATCACCACGACCCGGTCGGACAGGAAGACCGCCTCCGGGATCGAGTGGGTCACGAAGAGCACGGCGGCGCCGGTCTCCGCGCAGATCCGCACCAGTTCGTTCTGCATCCGCTCGCGGGTGATCTCGTCGAGGGCACCGAAGGGCTCGTCCATCAGCAGCAGCCGGGGGCTCTCGGCCAGGGCCCGCGCGATCGCGACCCGCTGCTGCATGCCGCCCGACAGCTGGTCGGGGTGGCTCTTCGCGAAGTCGGTCAGGCCGACCAGCTCGAGCAGCTCCTCGACCCGCTCCCGGCGCACGTCGGAGTTGATCCCGTGGAGCTTGAGCGGCAGGTCGACATTGCCGGCGACGGTGCGCCAGGGCAGCAGCCCGGACTGCTGGAAGGCGATGCCGTAGTCGTGGTCGAGCCGAGCCTGCCGGGCGCTCTTGCCGAAGACCGAGATCTCGCCCGAGGTCGGGCTGTCGAGGTCGGCGACCAGGCGCAGCAGGGTGCTCTTGCCGCAGCCGCTGGGTCCGATGAGGGACACGAACTCCCCGGCGGCCACGGTGAGGTCGACCGCGCTGAGGGCGTCGACCCGCTTGCGGCCCTTGCCGAAGACCCGGTGGGCGCCGCGGACCTGGATCGCCGCGTGGCCGGCGGTGGGGTCGCTGGCAGCGTGAGTCATCGAGGGGCTCCTGTCAGTCGGAACGGGCGGAGGACGAGGCCGAGCAGGCCGACGGCACCGGCGGCCACGAGCCCGATCGCGACGGCGCCGAAGATCGGCGCCCACGGCTTCGCCGGGTCGCCACTGGCGGCGACCGCGTAGTCGATGACCATCCGGCCCAGCCCGCCCTTGAGGCCGATCGAGACCTCGGCCACGACCGCGCCGATCACCGCACTGGCCGCGGCGAGGCGCAGCGCGGGCAGCAGGAAGGGCACGCTCGCCGGCAGCCGCAGGGTGAGCAGGGTCCGCCACCAGCCGACCCCCAGCGCGTGCATCAGGTCGAGGTGGGTCTGGTCGGGCGACTTCAGCCCGCGCAGGGCGCCGACCGCCACCGGGAAGAAGGCGAGGTACGCCGCGATCACCGCGACCGAGTCCTGGCTCGTCCAGGTGTAGCCGCCGATCTCGATCTCCGAACCCCACCGCCGCACCAGCGGCGCGATCGCGATGAGCGGCACGGTCTGGCTCAGCACCACCCACGGCAGCAATGCCGACTCGACGATGCGGAACCGGCTCATCGCGAGCGCCAGGACGAGCCCGACCACCACGCCGATCACCCAGCCGCGGGCGGCCAGTCCGAGCGAGAACATGCTGGCGTCGTACACGGCGGAGAAGGCGTCGGGGGCGCCGCGCAGGGAGGTGACCGGCTCGCCGAAGCGCTGCAGCATCTCCCAGGAGTGCGGCATCGCGAGGTCGGTCGTGCGCGGCAGGATGCGCGTGTCGCCGACCAGCACGCCCTGCTCGGGCCCGAACGCCTTGTAGAGGTCCCACGCGGCGACGACCGCCGCGACCCCCAGGACTCCGAGGAGGACGCCGCGGAAGCGGGACAGGAACGCCGCCAAGGTCAGGCCCTGCCCTTCTCGCATGAGCGCTGCGGTACCTCGCTCCGGCACACCTCGCTGGCGCTCGGCGTACCTCCGCGGGGGTTCCTCACGCTCATGCCTTCGCGGTGACGTGCTCGCGCAGCGCCGGCATGATCGACTCCCCGTAGACCCGCAGCGTCTCCTCCTTGTTGTCGTGCTGGAGGTAGACCGCGAACTGGTCGACGCCGATGTCCTTGAGCTCCTTGAGCTTGGCGATGTGCTGCTCGGGGGTGCCCAGGATGCAGAACCGGTCGACGATCTCGTCGGGCACGAAGTCGACGTGGTCGTTGTCGGCCTTGCCGTGGGTGTTGTAGTCGTAGCCGGTCCGGCCCCTGATGTAGTCGATGAGGACCTCGGGGAAGTCCGCCTCCTCGCCGTACTTCTCGACGATGTCGGCGATGTGGTTGCCGACCATGCCGCCGAACCACCTGGTCTGGCTGCGCATGTGGGTCCACGACTCGGGGGTGTCCGCGCCGACGTACGCCGGGGCGGCGACGCAGAAGGTGAGCGAGTCCGGGTCGCGGCCGGCGTTGGAGGCGGCCGTGCGGACCTGCTCGATCATCCACTTCGTGACGTCGACGTCGCCCAGCTGCAGGATGAAGCCGTCGCCGACCTCGCCCGCCGTCTTGAGCGCGAGCGGCCCGTACGCCGCGATCCACACCTCGAGGGCGGAGGTCCGCGCCCACGGGAACTGCAGGGTCGCACCGTTGACCTCGACGGGCCGGCAGTTCGCCAGCTCACGGATCACGTGGGTCGCCTCGCGGACCTCCTTGAGCGTGCACGGCCGGCCGTTGAGGACGCGCACCGCGGAGTCGCCGCGGCCCATGCCGACGACGGTGCGGTTGCCGTACATCTCGTTGAGGGTCGCGAAGACCGACGCGCTGACCGTCCAGTCGCGGGTCGCCGGGTTGGTCACCATCGGGCCGACGATCACCCGGTTGGTCTCGGCGAGGATCGCCGAGTAGATGACATAGGGCTCCTGCCAGAGCAGGTGGGAGTCGAAGGTCCACACGTAGTCGAACCCGTGCTCCTCGGCCAGCTTCGCCAGGCCGACCGTGCGCCACGCCGGGGGGTTCGTCTGCAGGACGACGCCGAAGTCCATCTCTTCTCCTTGCTTTCCGGTCCGGTGGTCGAGGAGGTCGCGCGGCGACCGTCACGAGACCCCGGTCAGACCAGGTACTGCGTGAGGTCGCGCTTGAGGAACTGGCCGTGGCCCTTGGTGCCCTTGAACTCGCCGTCGGCGACCAGCACCGTGCCGCGCGAGATGGTCACGTCGACGTGGCCGTCGATCTCGAAGCCCTCCCACGCGGAGTGGTCCATGTTCATGTGGTGGGTGCGGCCCTCGCCGATGCCGATCGAGGTGTGCCCGTTCGGGTCGTAGACGACGATGTCGGCGTCGGCGCCCGGCTGGATCACGCCCTTGCGCCCGTAGAGGCCGAACATCCGCGCCGGCGTGGTCGAGATCAGCTCGACCCAGCGGGACAGGGAGATCCGGCCGTCGACGACGCCCTGGTAGAGCAGGTCGACGCGGTGCTCGATCGAGCCGATGCCGTTGGGGATCGCGCGGAAGTCGTCCTTGCCGAGCGTCTTCTGGTCCTTCATGCAGAAGGGGCAGTGGTCCGTCGACACCATCTGCAGGTCGTTGGTGCGCAGGCCCTGCCACATCGCGTCGAGGTGGCCCTCCTCCTCCGAGCGCAGCGGCGTCGAGCAGACCCACTTGGCGCCCTCGAAGTCGCCCCACTCGTCGCTGCGCGCGCCGAGCTGCTTCTCCAGGGAGAGGTAGAGGTACTGCGGGCAGGTCTCGCCGAAGACGTTCTTGCCCTTGTCGCGCGCCCACGCCACCTGCTCGACGGCCTGCTTCGCGCTCATGTGCACGATGTAGAGCGGCGCCTCGGTCAGGTCGCTCAGCATGATCGCCCGGTGGGTCGCCTCCTCCTCCATCTGCCACGCGCGAGCGATGCCGTGGTAGTACGGCGCCGTCCTCCCCGACTCCGCCAGCTGGGCCGCGAGGACGTCGATCGCCGGGCCGTTCTCGGCGTGCATCATCGTCAGGAGCCCCAATTCACGGGCCTTCTGCATGGCGCGGAGGATCTGCGCGTCGTCGCTGTAGAACACGCCGGGGTACGCCATGAAGAGCTTGTACGACGTGATGCCCTCGTCGACGAGGTTCTCCATCGCCTTCAGCGACTCCTCGTCGACCCCGCCGATGATCTGGTGGAAGCCGTAGTCGACCGCGCAGTTGCCCCCGGCGAGCTCGTGCCAGTGGGCGAGCCCGTCCTCGACCCGCTCGCCGTACTTCTGGACCGCGAAGTCGATGATCGACGTCGTGCCGCCCCACGCAGCCGCCGTCGTACCGGTCTCGAAGGTGTCGCTGGCGAAGGTGCCGCCGAAGGGCAGCTGCATGTGCGTGTGCGCGTCGATGCCGCCCGGGATGACGTACTTCCCGGTGGCGTCGATGACGGTGTCGGCGGTGACCGGTCCGAGGGACTGGTCGCCCGGCGCCAGCAGCGCCACGATCCGCTCGCCGTCGACGAGCACGTCCGCCTCGACCGTGCCGGTCGCGTTCACGACCGTGCCGCCCTTGACCAGGAGGGTGCTCATGGCTGGGCGATCCGTCCGTACGAGTCGGGCCGGCGATCGCGGTAGAACTGCCAGTCGTCGCGCATCTGCTGGACCATGTCGAGGTCCAGGTCGCGCACCAGCAGCTCCTCCTTCTCGCTGCTGCCGAGGTCGCCGACGAAGTTGCCGCGCGGGTCGATCACCTGGCTGGTGCCGTAGAAGTTGACCGCCTCGTCGCCGTACTCGTTGTCCTCGAGGCCGACCCGGTTCGGCTGGAGGACGAAGTAGCCGTTGGCGACCGCGGCACAGGGGCCCTCGACCTCCCACAGCCGGTTGGAGAGACCGGGCTTGGTGGCATTGGGGTTGAAGACCATGTGCGCGCCGCCGAGGCCCAGCTCACGCCAGCCCTCGGGGAAGTGGCGGTCGTAGCAGATGTAGGTGCCGACCTTGCCGACCGCGGTCTCGAAGACGGGATAGCCCAGGTTGCCGGGCCGGAAGTAGAACTTCTCCCAGAACTTCTCCACGTGCGGGATGTGGTTCTTGCGGTACTTGCCGAGGATCGTGCCGTCGGCGTCCACCACGACGGTGGTGTTGTAATAGACGCCGGTCTGCTCCTCCTCGTAGATCGGGAGCACCAACACCATGCCGAGCTCCTTGGCGAGCGCGGCGAAGCGCTGCACGATCGGGCCGTCGGCCGGCTCGGCGTAGCGGTAGTACTTCTGGTCCTGGGTGATGCCGAAGTAGGGGCCGTAGAAGAGCTCCTGGAAGCACATCACCTGGGCGTTGTCGGCGGCCGCGTCGCGGGCGAACTGCTCGTGACGGTCCAGCATCGAGGCCTTGTCGCCGGTCCAGGTGGTCTGGCTGATGGCTGCTCGAACAATGGTCAACGTGCACCTCCGGGGGGATCGGTGTTTCGTTATCCTTGGGGCTGAACATTTCGCTTCGATTTCTCGCCTGTCAAGGGTTTTCGCATGCACGGATCCGGTGAGAGGGTCAGCCCGTGACCGCGGGGCCTGATCTGTCGACGCTGGAGGACCGCACCCCCGCGGGCATCGCGGGCGCCTTCAGCCGCGCCATCCGGGCCGGTGACCTCTCCCCCGGCGACCGGCTCCCGACCGTGCGCGAGGTCGCCGCCGAGCTGGGCGTGTCACCGGCCACCGTGTCCGCGGCCTGGCAGGCGCTGCGTCGTACCGGTGGGGTGGTGTCGCGCGGGCGCGCCGGCACCTTCGTCAAGGACAGCCCGACGCCGTGGCTCTCCCCTCGCCAGCGCGGCCTCGTCGGCGCCGGCCCCGACGGGCTGCGCCTCGACCTCTCCCGCGGCACCCCCGACCCCCAGTTGCTGCCCTCGCTCGGCCCGGCCCTGCACCGCGTCTCCCAGCGCGCCGGGACGCTGACCTACCAGGACCAGCCCGTGCTCCCCGAGCTGCGCACCGTCCTCGAGGCCTCCTGGCCCTACGCCGCCGAGGCGCTCACCGTCGTCGACGGTGCCACGGACGGCGTGGCCCGCACACTCGAGCAGGTCGTCGGGTACGGCGACCGAGTGGTCCTCGAGTCGCCCGGCTTCCCGCCGTTCTTCGACCTCGTCGAGGCGCTCGGCGGCGAGGTGGTGCCGGTCGAGCTCGACGACCGCGGCATCCGTCCCGAGTCGTTGCGGCGCGCGCTCGCCACCCGCCCCTGCGCGGTCGTGCTCCAGCCCCGCGCCCAGAACCCGACCGGTGTCGCGACCGACCCGGAGCGCGCCGAGCGGCTGGTCCGGGTGCTGCGGCGCTCGTCCCACGAGCTGCCGTGGATCGTCGAGGACGACCACTCCGCTGGCATCAGCACCTCCGCCGACGTGACCCTCGCGACCTGGCTGCCGGAGCGGGTCGTCCACGTGCGCTCGTACTCGAAGTCGCACGGCCCCGACCTGCGCATCGCCGCTGTCTCGGGGCCCTCGGAGATGGTCGACCGGATCGTCGCGCGCCGCATGCTGGGCCCCGCCTGGACCTCCCGGATGGTGCAGACGATCCTGCTCGACCTGCTCACCTCGGCCCAGGCCCTCGACGAGGTCGGCGAGGCGCGGCGCCAGTACTTCGCCCGCCAGCGCACCCTCGTCGCCGCCCTCGCCGAGCTCGGCGTGGACCTGCCGGCGCCCGACGGGATCAACCTCTGGCTGCCGGTCCGCGACGAGCGGGCGGCCCTCGTGCACCTGTCCGCCTCCGGCATCCGGGTCGCCGGGGGCACGCCCTTCCTGGCGGGCGGAGCCGATGCCGGCGGGCCCGGCAGCCCGTCGTACGTCCGGGTGACGTCGGGCCTGGTCTCCCCCGACGACGCCCCCGAGGTCGCCGCCGCCCTCGCCGCCGCGGCCCGCGAAGTGTGAGGTCTTCTCCGCCGAGGTGTGAGAGTTTCTCCGCCGAAGTGTGAGGCCTTCTCCAGTGAGGTGTGACCACTGCTGGTGCCCGCGGAGAATTCGTCACACCTCGACGGAGAAACATCCCCACTTCGGCGGAGAAACTCTCACACTTCGCGGACCACCAGACCGGCCCCGAAAAACACACCGGCCCGACTCGTGAACGAGCCGGGCCGGTGCGGTGGAGCAGGTGGATCAGTGCGTCAGGCGGGGAAGCCCTTGCCGGACGCGGCGAGGTCGCGCAGCCACTGCGTGGGCTGGAAGCGGTCGCCGTACTTCTCGGCGAGCTCCTCGGCGCGGGCGATGAAGGCGTTGAGGCCGATCTCGCCGGTCGCCTTGTTCTCGTAGCCGGTCATGAACTGCGCGGCACCACCGGTGTTCGGCGGGAAGCCGATGCCCATGATGGAGCCGATGTTCGCGGCGGCCGCCGAGGTGATGACGCCCTCCTCGAAGGTCTTCGCGGTCTCGAGCGCCTCGGCGAAGAGCATCCGGTCACGGATGTCCTGGATCGGCGGCTGCTCCTCGGCGAGCGGGAACAGCTCCGACAGGCCGGCCCAGATCGAGCCACGCTTGCCGTCCTCGTAGTCGTAGAAGCCCGCGCCACGCAGGCGGCCGGCACGACCGGCCTCCAGCATCTTGCCGACCACGGCCTGGCCCGGGTGCACCGGCAGGTCGGGGTTGGCGTCGGCGGTCGCCTTGGCGATCTTGGCCATCAGCTCGAGGTTGAGCTCGTCGGAGAGCTGCAGCACCGGGGCCGGGTAGCCGGCCGAGGTGGTGGCCCGCTCGATGGAGTACGGCGCCACGCCCTCCGCGAGCATCGCCATGCCCTCGTTGACCATGAAGCCGATGACGCGCGAGGTGTAGAAGCCACGGCTGTCGTTGACGACGATCGGCGTCTTGCGGATCTGCAGGACGACGTCGTACGCCTTGGCGAGGGCCTCGTCGGAGGTCTCCTTGCCGGCGATGATCTCGACGAGCGGCATCTTGTCGACCGGGCTGAAGAAGTGGAGGCCGATGAAGCGCTTGGCGTCCTCGGGGTTCTCCAGGCCGGCAGCCAGGTCGGTGATCGGCAGCGTCGAGGTGTTCGAGCACAGCAGGGCGTCGGGCGCGAGGTGCGGCAGGATCTCGGCGAAGACCTTGGCCTTGAGGGCCGGGTCCTCGAAGACCGCCTCGATCACGATGTCGGCGCCGGCAGCGGCGGCCGGGTCGGCGGTCGGGGTGATCCGGCCGAGCAGCTCGGCCTTCTTCTCCTCGGTCGACTTGCCGCGGCTGATCGCCTTGTCGAGCAGGCCCTCGGAGTAGGCCTTGCCCTTGGCGGCGGCCTCGTCGGAGATGTCCTTCAGGACGACCTCGGCGCCGGCCTTCGCCAGCACGTAGGCGATGCCCGCACCCATCATGCCGGCGCCCAGGACGACGGCCTTCTTCGCCTTGTAGGGCTCGATGCCCTGCGGGCGCAGCGAGCCCGAGTTGATCGCCTGCAGGTCGAAGAAGAACGCCTGGATCATGTTCTTCGAGCCCTGGTTGACGACCAGGTTGGCGAGATAGCGCGACTCGATCCGCGAGGCGGTGTCGAAGTCGACGAGCGCGCCCTCGACCGCGGCCGAGAGGATCGCGCGCGGCGCGGGGTAGTCGGCACCCTTGAGCTGCTTGCGCAGCAGGGCCGGGAAGGCCGGGAGGAAGCCGGCGAGCGCGGGGCTCTTCGGCGAGCCGCCGGGCATCTTGTAGCCGGGGGCGTCCCACGGCGACAGGGCGGCCTCGGGGTTGGCCTTGATCCACGCCTTCGCGGCGGGGACCAGCTCCTCCTGGGTGGCGACGAGCTCGTCGACGACACCCTTCTTGAGCGCGGTCTCCGGGTTGAACTGGGTGCCCTGCAGCAGGACGTCCATCAGCGCGGTCTGCAGGCCCCACTTGCGTACGGCGCGGGTGACGCCGCCGCCGCCGGGGAGCAGGCCGAGGGTCGCCTCGGGCAGGCCGACCTTGATCTTCGGGTCGTTGACCAGGATCCGGTGCTGGGTGGCGAGGGTGATCTCGTAGCCACCACCGAGCGCGGCGCCGTTGATGGCCGCCACGACCGGCTTCGGGAACAGCTCGAGCCGGCGCAGGGCCTGCTTGATGCTCTCGCACTGCGCGAACACGTCGCCCGCGTTCTCCTTGGTGGTCTGGACCATCAGCTTGAGGTCGCCGCCGGCGAAGAAGGTCTTCTTGGCGGACGTGATGACGACACCGGTGATGTCGTCCTGCTCGGCGTACAGGCGCTCGACCGCGGCCGCCATGGACTCGCGGTAGAGCTCGTTCATGGTGTTCGCGCTCTGGTTGGGGTCGTCGAGCGTGAGGGTGACGATGCCGTCGGCGTCGCGGTCGTAGCGCACCGCGGTCTGCGTGTCAGTGCTCATGTCTTCTTTCGGTTCCGTGAAAGTTCGAGGATTCGGGTACGACGCTCAGACGAGCTCGACGATGGTCGCGATGCCCATGCCGCCGCCGACGCAGAGCGTGGCGAGGCCGCGGCGCAGGTCGCGTCGCTCGAGCTCGTCGATCAGCGTGCCGAGGATGATCGCGCCGGTGGCACCCAGCGGGTGGCCCATCGCGATCGCGCCGCCGTTGACGTTGGTGATCGAGTCGTCGATGCCCATGTCGCGCATGAACCGCATCGCGACGGCGGCGAACGCCTCGTTGATCTCGAACAGGTCGATGTCGCCGACCTCGAGGCCGGCCTTGGCCAGCGCCTTGCGGGCCGCCGGGGCGGGACCGGTGAGCATGATGATCGGGTCGGCACCGGACACCGCGGTCGCGATGATCTTGGCCCGCGGGGTCAGGCCGAGGTCCTGGCCGACCTGCTCGTTGCCGATCAGGGTCAGCGCGGAACCGTCCACGATGCCGGAGCTGTTGCCGGCGTGGTGCACGTGGTTGATCTTCTCGAGCCAGTGGTACTTCTCGAGCGCGACGTCGTCGAAGCCGGCGTCGGCGCCGAGCTGGGCGAACGACGGCTTCAGGCCGGCGAGGCCCTCGACCGAGGTGTCGGGGCGGACGGTCTCGTCACGGTCGAGCACGACCAGGCCGTTGACGTCCTTGACCGGGACGACCGGGCGGTCGTAGTAGCCGTTGGCCCACGCCTTGGCGGCACGGTGGTGCGACTGGGCGGCGTACGCGTCGACGTCCTCGCGGCTCCAGCCCTCGATGGTCGCGATCAGGTCGGCGCCGATGCCCTGCGGCACGAAGCCCGCCTTGAACGCGGTGGCCGGGTCGGACGCCCAGGCGCCACCGTCGGAGCCCATGGGCACGCGGCTCATCGACTCGACGCCACCGGCGATGATCAGGTCCTCGAAGCCGCCACGGACGCGGCTGGCGGCCTGGTTGACCGCCTCGAGGCCCGACGCGCAGAAGCGGTTGAGCTGGACACCGGCGACGGTGTCGGGGAGACCGGCGGCGATCGCGGCGGTCTTGGCGATGTCGCCACCCTGGTCGGCGATCGGCGACACGACACCCAGCACGACGTCGTCGATGCGGTTGGTGTCGAGACCGGGGTTGCGCTCCTGCAGCGCGTCGATCAGCCCGACGACGAGGTCGACCGGCTTCACCTCGTGGAGCGTGCCGTTGGCCTTGCCCCGGCCGCGCGGCGTGCGGAGGTGGTCGTACACGAATGCTTCTGCCATGACCGTCCTTGTGTCCTGGTTCGAGTGGCGTGGTGCGGCAGTCGCGAGGCGCGCCGCACGGGATGGATGTCCCTGGGGTCGATTGTGACACTATTACTGTCATGGTCAAGAGCGAGGGTCCAGCAGGTGGTGTGACGCACACCGCACCGGGCGGCAGCCCGGAGCCGGTGCTGCTCACCCTCGAGGAGCTCACCGAGCGCACCGGACTGACCGTCCGGACCGTGCGCTTCTACACCTCGCGCGGCCTCGTCCCGCCGCCGATCCGGCGCGGCCGCTCGGGCTACTACTCCGCCGAGCACATCGCCCGGATCGAGCTCGTCCTCGAGCTGCAGAGCCACGGCTTCACGCTCTCGGCCATCGAGCGCTATGTCGCCGGCATCCCCGACGACGCCACGCCCGAGGAGATCGCGCTGGCGCGCACCATGCTCGCGCCGTGGCAGTCCGACCTGCCCGTCGAGATGGACCTCGCCCAGCTGGAGAGGAAGGCCGGGCGCGAACTCTCGGCCGACGACCTCGCCACGCTGCAGGCGCTCGGCGTGCTGCGGGTCCGCGGGTCGTCGTACCTCGTCGCGAGCAACCAGCTGGCCATCGGCGTGCGCCTGCTCGAGCTCGGCTTCCCCCGCGAGGTCGCCGTCGCGGCGGCCGCGGTCTACCAGGAGCACGGCGAGCAGATGGCCAAGGAGCTCTACGAGGTCATCAACGAGCAGCTCGCCCCGTTGTACGACGACGCGGCCACCTCGGAGCACTTCCGCGAGATCATGGAGCGGCTCAAGCCGCTGTCCGTCGGCGGCCTCGTGACCGCCTACGAGTCGGCCGTCGCGCGGGCGGCACGGAACCCGCGCGGCCCACGCTGAGGTCACCGGGCCGGGAGCCGTTCACCTACCGAATTTGTCGTCCTGGGGCCGCGCGGAGGACGAATTCGGTAGGTGAACCGCGGATCAGCGGCGGCCGGAGCTGAAGCT
>NZ_JBYCZV010000029.1:0-31586 GCF_057586415.1 Nocardioides sp. SRI_004 | reverse complement strand
AGCTGTCGCTCAACAAGCGAGTCAGCTCGGTGTCGGACGTCAACGACAACGGTCTGACGGACCTGGGCGACGAGATCGAGTTCGTGTTCGATCTCGAGAACACCGGGAACGTGACGCTGACCGACGTGGCGGTCGATGACCCGCTGTTGGCGGGTCTGGGGATCACGGTCACGTGTGACCCGACGACGCTGGCGCCGGGTGCGTCGGTGACGTGCACGGCTGATGAGCCGTACGTGATCACCCAGGCCGACATGGATGCCGGCACGGTCGAGAACACGGCCACCTCGCACGGCACTCCGCCGACGGGCCCGCCTGTCCCGAGTAACCCCGACGAGACGGTGACCGAGCTCGACGACGAGCCGGCGCTGGTCCTCGACAAGCGGGTGGCCTCGGTGACCGACGTCGATGGCGACGGTCGGACGGACGAGGGCGACGAGATCGCCTACGCCTTCGACCTGACGAACACCGGCAACGTCACGCTCACCGAGCTCGTGGTCGACGACCCGATGCTGGAGGCGGCCGGGATCGCGGTCACCTGCCCGGTGACCTCGCTGGCGCCGTCGGAGACGGTGACCTGCCTGGCGGACGAGGCGTACGTCATCACTGCCGCGGACGTGGATGCGGGAGCGGTGCGCAACACCGCGACGGCGGGCTACACCCCGCCGGGACAGCCCCCGGTCGTCACCCCGCCCGACTCGGTCACGACGCCGATCGAGCTCCCGGAGCCGGATGTCTCCTCCGGTTCGGCCGGCTCTGGCGGTGGGCTGCCCAACACCGGCGGACCGTCGCTGCTGCTGATCGGCGGCGCAGGGATCAGCCTCCTGGCCGGCCTGGTGTTGGTGGGACGCAACAGGCGCAAGGTGGCCTGACTCCGTCGGTCCGGTCCGGTCGCTCTTCGCGGCCGGGCCGGACCGTGCGGGGTCGTGAAGAACCGGTCCGACGCTCCGCTGGCGGAGTGGGCGTCGGCCATCGGACGCCAGCGTGGCGTCGACCATATGTGGGGGAAGCATGTTCAACAGAAAGACTGCAATCGCGCTGGCGCTCGCGCTCGGTGCCTTCTCGATGACGGCCTGCAGCGAGGACTCGAAGGACCAGCCAGCTGGCCGCGATGCCTCCTCGGCGTCCGAGGAGTCGAGGACGCCGAGCGGCGACAACGGGGACCTGACGGACCCGGTGGGCGCCCGCGCCGACCTGACCGGGTTCCGCTGCACGCCGAAGGGCCAGCGGCGCTGGACGGCATCGGGCACCCTCATGAACCCGACGGACCACGAGGCGCGCTACCTGGTCCGGGTCTCGGTGGTCGTCAGCGAGACCAGCGAGGTGATCGCCTCCGGCGAGCGTGACCTGGCCGTTCCGGCCGGCGGGAGCGAGGACTTCGCCGTCGGCAGGCTGCGAGGCCGCACCGGGGCCGGGGTGGAGTGCGTGGCTCGCGTGGTGCGGTCAGCACCGCTGTGACCGAGATGCTCGAGTCGACGGCAACGACCCTTGCCGACGAGGCGCTGCTCGACAGCGTCCGCGCCGGCGACACCGCGGCCTGGGCGGAGCTCTTCCGCCGGCACCACGAGGCTGCCATGCGGATGGCTCGGGGCATCGATCCGTCCAACGCCGACGACCTGGTGTCCGAGGCGTTCACGCGCGTGTACGTGGCGGCGCGGAACGGCGCGGGGGTCCGCTCGGCCTTCCGTGCCTACCTGTTCCAGACGATTCGCAACCTCGCCGTGAATCGCTTCCAGCGCGACCGCAGGCTGATGTGGGTGGACGAGGTGCCCGCGCAGGTGGCCGACCAGCCGGCGAACGACATCGATGACCGGATGAGCTCGGAGATGCTGGCGGCGGCATTCCGCTCGCTGCCTGCGCGCTGGCAGGCCGTGCTGTGGCACACCGCGGTGGAGGGCGACGATCATCGCGCCGTCGGCCAGATCCTGGGCATCAAGCCGAACGCAGTGGCCGCCCTGAGCTTCCGGGCGAGAGAGGGCCTTCGCCGCGCCTACATCGACGCCCATGTGGCTGCCGGTGACGAAGCCGAGTGCAAGGACGTACGACGCCTCGTACCGGGGCACGTGCTGGGCAAGCTCACGGCGGGCGACCAGCAACGCCTCGACGACCATCTCGTCGGGTGCGCTGCGTGCACGGCCGTCGTGGGCGAGGTGGCCTTCGTCAACGGCCGCCCCGGGGCCGCGCTGCTGCCGGCACTGGTCGGTCCCGTGTTGGCCGTGGGGTATGTGGCCCAGGGAGGCGGGTCCGGCACCATCGCGGTCGACCCGACCCCGCTGTTCTCGGCCGACTCGTCCCACCATGCGGCGCTCGCGTTGGGAGGCGTCGCGGTCGGACTCGTCCTGGCGGTCACCGGAGGGCTCGTCGTGCTCACGAGCGACCCGCCCGAGCGCTCGGCCGCACCCGGTCGGCCCTCGGCGTCGGTGGCGTCGGGGCACGCGACCAGCGAGCCGACGCCGTCCTCGTCTCCGGCACCGTCGTCTCCGGCACCGTCGTCTCCGGCACCATCGGCATCGGCTCCGCGTGCCACATCGTCGACACCCTCGGGGCCGACGTCGGCCTCGGCAGCCACGCCGTCGACGGTGCCCTTCACCCGCCCGGCACCGGGCGCCGAGGGGACGGCGTCGTCGTCCCCCTCCCCGACGATCCCCACGCGCCGCGACCTGTCGATCACGGGCGGCGGCTCGACGAGCTACCCGGACCATCGGCACCTGCAGCTGAGCCTCGGCCCGGACTCGTCGGCGGCCGGCGTCGAGATCCGTCTGAGGATCGACGGGCTCGAGTCGTTCGTGGCCCATCGACGCGAAGGCTTCCGTCCGGCGAGCTGCCAGCTCACCGGCGACGCCGAGGTGACGTGCACGCTGGTCGCGGGGAACGGAGACTTCGCCCTCGACGTGGTCGTGTCCGGCGACCTCACCGTCGTGGCGAGTGTCAGCGCACCCGGCAACATCGACCCGGATCCGGGCAACAACCAGTGGCGAACCCCTTGACCTCGTTCCCTCCCGTTCCGACGGGCAGGCCGGGCCTGCTGGATCGATGGCGTGCGTCCTCGGGCGGATGGACCGTCACGGGCGCGGTCCTCGGGGTCGTCGTGAGTGGTGCAGTGCTCGTGGACGGCGCCCTGCACCCGGGTACCCCCGAGGCGGGCGACGCGGAGGCGTCGTACTCCAGCGCGGCCGTGGTCGGTGCTCCGGTCGATCCCGTGCTCCGGACGTCCGCGGAGAGGATCGCCGACGCGCTGCGCGACCCAGGTGTCGTCGCCCCCGACCTTTCAGCCGAGGTCATGACCATCGAGTCCACGGCTTCGGGCTGGTTGCTGCTGGTGACGACCGAGGCCCTCGTTCCGGTCGACGCCGCTGAGGTATGCCATGCGCTGGACGACGCCGGCGCTCTCCCCGGTACGAGGGTCTTCGTCGCCGACGCCCGGAGACACCTCGTCCGGGCCTGCTGAGGTCCTGCGCTCGGCTGCCAGCGGCCGGACCGCGTCAGATTTGCCTTCCGGCGGCGTAAGACTCGGGCACATCGCGTGTCTCATCCACGAGTGCGGTGGGGAGGGAGCGCCTGGCCGCAGGGTCCGGGCCCGCATGCCCCAAGAACGTGCGGCCGGTCCCGAGTCCGATCCTGTCGTCCACGGCGGGATCGGACTCCTCGCGCGGACCGAGGGCGCTGCCCGTCCCCACATGGAGGCGCCCTCGGTCCCTGCGCCCCCGCGGCGACGGCGCTCGGAACGAGGCCGTCCCCTGCGAGGGTCTTGACGCAGCGGATCTTCGCGGCTTGGGTGTCGTGGGCGGAACGATCTCCGCACCGGCAGCTGCCCACAAGGCGAACGCCGTCCCTCTCGGATCTCGGAGGACCCATCGATGCATGTCCTTGCCGCGGGCGTACGACGCGCCCGCCGTCTCCGCTCCAGCCTGGTGATCGCCCCGGCCGCGATCCTCGGAGTGACGGTCGCGCTGGGTGCTCCCGCGCTGGCCGACGACCCCGGTGACCCGGGTCCCGGCGCCTCCGACGGCGCGGGCCTGAGCGCCGACAAGACGGACCTGACGCGCTACAAGGCCGGTCGCTATGTCGTGATGCTGGCGGCTCCGCCCGCCTCCACGGCCGACCAGACCCGGGCCGGCGCCGGTGAGCAGTTCGACGCGCGCGGGGCCGGCGTGGCGGCGTACACGAAGAAGCTGCGCGCGTCGCACGACAGGCTCGGCAGCGACCTCGGCTTCGACGTGAAGCGGCACTACACGATCTCGGCCAACGGCTTCGTCGCCGACCTGACCGCCAAGCAGGCCACCGAGCTGGCGACCGACCGCCGCGTGCTGACGGTCCAGAAGGACTCGATCGTCTACGCCGACACCTGGAACACCCCCGACTTCCTCGGCCTGACCGGCAAGAAGGGCGTCTGGAAGCAGGTCGGTGGGGAGCGCAAGGCCGGCGACGGCGTTGTTGTCGGCGTCATCGACTCCGGCATCTGGCCCGAGTCGAAGTCCTTCCGGGGCGCGCCGCTGACGGCGGACCCGCAGGGCAGGTGGGGCACCAAGATCACCGGCGCGGTGACGTCGATGAGGAAGTCCGACGGCAACCTCTTCCGTGGCCTGTGCCAGGCGGGCGAGGAGTTCGAGGTCAGCGACTGCAACAGCAAGCTGATCTCGTCGCGCTACTTCGTCGAGGGCTACGGCGAGGCACGCACCATCGACGAGGACTACATCTCGCCCCGTGACGGCAACGGCCACGGCTCGCACACCGCGTCCACCGCCGCGGGCGGCCGGGTCGACGACGTGACCACCGAGGGCGTCGACTTCGGCTCGGTCAGTGGCATCGCCCCGGCCGCGAAGATCTCCGTCTACAAGGCCCTCTGGGCGACCGAGGACGGCCGGGCGTCCGGTACGACGTCCGACCTGGTCGCCGCGATCGAGCAGGCCGTGACCGACGGCGTCGACGTCCTCAACTACTCCATCTCGGGCCCGACCGACACGGTCCTCGAGGCCGCGGAGATCGCGTTCGAGGGCGCGGCCGAGGCCGGCGTCTTCGTCGCGGCCTCCGCCGGCAACAGCGGACCGGGCGCTTCTACCGTCGCCCACAACAGCCCGTGGGTGACCACGGTGGCCGCGAGCACGCACACCAGCTTCGAGAACACCGTCGTGCTCGGCAACGGCCAGAAGATCGTGGGCGCGTCGATCAGCAAGACCGCCCTGCCGGACACGAAGCTCGTGGATGCCGGCGACTCCGGCAACGGCTCGCACTCGGCCAGTGACACGGCCCTGTGCGCGCCCGACAGCCTCGATCCCGCGAAGGTCAGCGGCACGATCGTGGTCTGCCAGCGCGGTGTCTACGACCGGGTCGCCAAGAGTGCCGAGGTGCAGCGCGCGGGCGGCGTCGGCGTCGTCCTCGCGAACATCAGCGAGGGCAGCCTGGACGCCGACTTCCACGCCGTGCCGACGATCCACGTCTCGGACGCCGACGCACCGAAGGTCTACGACTACCTCGACTCGGCCGGCGCCTCCGCCACCGCCCGCTTCGAGCTCGGCAACCTCTCCGGCACGGTGACCCCGGTGCCGCAGATCGCCGGCTTCTCCTCGCGTGGCCCGGCCGCGTCCGACGACAGCGACCTGCTGAAGCCGGACATCTCCGCGCCCGGCGTCAGCGTGCTGGCCGCCGTCGCGCCGCCGTCCAACCACGGCCGCGACTACGACCTCTACTCCGGGACGTCGATGTCGGCTCCGCACATCGCGGGCCTGGCCGCGCTGATCCAGGGCGTCCACCCGCGCTGGGAGCCGATGAAGATCAAGTCGGCGATGATGACGACCGCGACCGACCTCAAGAAGTCCGACGGCAGCCGGTCGAACGACCTGTTCGCGCAGGGTGCCGGCCACGTCAACCCGCGGGCGTTCCTCGACCCTGGCCTGTTCGTCCTCTCGGACTGGGAGCAGTGGTACGGCTACATCACCGGGCTCGGCCTCGACACGGGGGTGCCCGCGATCGAGCCGAACGCCGTCAACCTGCCGTCGCTGGCCGAGGGCCACGTGATGACGTCGGTGACCCTGGCGCGCACCTTCACCGCGGCCCGCAAGGGCACGTGGCGGGTCAGCGTCGACGTCCCCGGGTTCAAGGCGAAGGCGAGCAGGTCGTCGGTGTCGGCCCGACAGGTCGGGCAGTCGACCAAGGTCGACTTCACCTTCGAGCGCACCAACGCGCCGCTGAGCCAGTGGGCCTTCGGGCACGTCACGCTGACCGGTCCGACCACCGTGCGGCTGCCCGTCGCGCTGCGGCCGGTCTCGGTGAAGGCGCCGACGTCGGTCACCGGCACGGGCGTCGACGGCTCGACCGAGGTGCCGATCACTGGTGGCTTCACCGGCGACCTGCAGGTCTCGCCGGCGGGCCTGGTCAAGGGGCAGACCTCGGAGGGCTCGCTCGCGGTGGGTGCCTACACCCTCGAGTGCGTGACCATCGGCGAGGGCAACGACCTGGCCCAGTTCGACCTCGTCGCGCCGGACCAGACCAGCGACCTCGACATGTACGTGTACGCCGCCGAGTCGTGCGACCCGTCGACGATCTTCGCCGTCGCGGGTGAGGCGGCGACGCCGTCGCCCGGTGAGACCTTCTCGCTCGAGGGGGCGCCGGCGGGCACCTACATCGTCGAGGTGGACGCGTTCGCGGCCGGTGACCAGGGCGCCCCGGTGCCGTGGTCGCTGCGGGTCTACGACCTCGGCGGCTCGCCGTCGGTCGGCGACCTGGCCGTCGAGCCGAACCCGGTGCCGGTGACCACCGGTGCCGACACGTCCTTCGACGTGACGTGGAGCGGGCTCGACGCCGACGCGCACTACTTCGGCCTGCTCGGGTACGACGGCGCGCCGAACTCGACGTTCGTCTACGTCGACACCACCACGCCGTAGCGGCGGCGTACGCACGCAGGAAGGGGCCCGGTCGACCGACCGGGCCCCTTCCGCGTCCGGGGGTTCACACAGGCCGGGGTCGACTGTGAAGGTGCCCTCCCTAGCGTGGGCCCCGGGCCGAGCACCGCCACGGCCCGCGCGGAAGACCCCGGGTGGCGGTGGGCGGTCACGGGGATCCCCCTCCACGCGACCGAGCTGCCCGGGGATCGTCGCGGCCGGTGCTCACCGGGCCTGGCGAGTCGGTCGGAGGACCCATGGGGACAACCGGACCTCCGACCGGCCCGTCGAGCCGGAACCGGGCCGCCCGGCTCAGATGAGCTTCTTCAGCACGCCCAGCGGCGCGTGCTTCATCACCGGCGCCATCGCCGCCCACGGCAGCGGCGGCACGCAGGCGTCGGCGACCTCCTTCTCGATCGCGGCGACCATCGCCTGCACGCCCTTCTCGGTGGAGGACATCAGTGGCGTGGACTGCTCGACCTTGTCGTTCATCTCCGAGCGGATGTAGCCCGGGTAGAGCACCGTGACCTTGATCGTCTTCTGCAGCCTCGTCCCGTGCAGCTCGGTCCGCAGGCCCTCGGCGAGGTGGGCGACGCCGGCCTTGGTCGCGGCGTAGGTCGTCATCGCCGACGGCATCCCCCGCATCGCCGACATCGACGATACCATCACCAGGTGGCCGGCCTCCTGCGCCCGGAAGACCTCCATCGCGGCCTCGGTCTGCGCCAGCGCCCCGACGAAGTTGGTCATCGCGGTCTTGAGGTTGGCCTCGAACCGGCCGGTGCCGAGCCTCGCGCCCTTGCCGAGCCCGGCGTTGACGACGACCCGGTCGAGCCGGCCGAGCTCGTCGCGCAGCTCGCCGAAGACGCGGAAGACCGCGGCGTGGTCGGTCACGTCGAGCGCGCGGACCGCCACCCGCCGCTCCGGGTGGGCGGCGAGGATCTCGGCGCGCAGCTCCTCGAGGCGCTCGGTACGACGGGCGGCCAGCGCGACGTCGTACCCCTTGGCGGCGAACTGGCGGCCCATCTCGGCGCCCAGGCCGCTGGAGGCACCGGTGATCAGGATCGTCTTCGCTCCGCCTGAGGTCATGCCGGGAGTGTGGCAGGGCTCGACAGCGCGAGGCATACCGGGTATACATGTCCATACCCGGTATGTATCCCATCGCGGAGGCACGAATGTCCGTCAAGCACGCACTCCTGGCGCTGCTCGAGCAGAAGCCCATGTACGGCTATCAGCTGCGCGTCGAGTTCGAGCAGCGCACCGGCACCACCTGGCCGCTGAACGTCGGGCAGGTCTACACGACCCTGACCCGGCTCGAGCGCGACGGCCTGGCGGCCGCCGAGGGCGAGGACGCCGAGGGCCACGTGGTCTACCGGATCACCGACGCCGGGCGGGCCGAGGTCGCGACCTGGTTCACGACGCCCGTCGCCCGCACCCAGCCCCCGCGTGACGAGCTGGCGATCAAGCTGGCCCTCGCGGTGACCGTGCCCGGCGTCGACGTCGGCACCGTCATCCAGCAGCAGCGCAGCGCGACGATGGCCGCGCTGCAGGACTACACCCGGCTCAAGCGGCAGGCCGGAGCCGCGACCGCGGCGGAGCCGGCCGACCTCGCGTGGAGCCTGGTGCTCGACTCGCTCGTCTTCGGCGCCGAGGCCGAGATCCGCTGGCTCGACCACTGCGAGGCGCGCCTGCGACGGGCGTCGCTCGAACTTGGACGACGAAACTCACGCCTGGACGATGAAACTTCGTCGTCCAACCGTGAGTTTCACCGGCCGGCCGGTGAAACTCCCACCTCGGGCGCGTCCGAGCGGAGCGCCCGATGATCGGCGGCCTCGTCGACCAGGCCCGGCGCCTCGACCGCGCCGAGCGCCGCTGGCTCGCCGACGCACGCGACCGGCTGCGTCGTACCCGCACCATCGCGGCGGTGGCCGCGACCACGAAGGAGACCGACCGATGAGCGCCACCGATGCCGTCCTGCGGATGGCCGACGTCAGCCGGGTCCACGGCTCCGGCGCCAACGAGGTGCACGCCCTGCGGGGGATCTCCTTCGCGGCGTACCCCGGCGAGCTGGTCGCCGTGATGGGTCCGTCCGGGTCCGGCAAGTCCACGCTGCTGACCCTCGCCGGCGGACTGGACCGGCCGACGTCCGGGACGGTGACGGTCGAGGGCACCGACCTCGACCGGCTCAGCCTCGACGGTCGCGCCCGGATGCGGCGTACGTCGATCGGCTACGTCTTCCAGGGCTTCAACCTGATCCCGGCGCTGACCGCCGCGGAGAACGTCGCCCTGCCCCGCGAGCTCGACGGCGCCTCCGCCAAGGAGGCGCGCGCCCAGGCGAGGCAGGCGCTGGAGGAGGTCGGGATCGGCGAGCTCGCCGACCGGTTCCCCGACGACATGTCCGGGGGCCAGCAGCAGCGGGTCGCGATCGCGCGGGCGGTCGTCGGCGAGCGGCGGCTGATCCTCGCCGACGAGCCCACCGGCGCGCTCGACACCGAGACCGGCGAGGAGATCCTGCGCCTGCTGCGCGCCCGCTGCGACGCCGGCGCGGCCGGGGTCCTGGTGACCCACGAGGCCCGCCACGCGGCGTGGGCGGACCGGGTGGTCTTCCTGCGCGACGGCGTCGTGATCGACGAGAGCGGTTCGGCCCCGGTCGAGCTGCTCACCGAGACCGCGGTTAGCTGATGGGTACGACGAGCGGCGGCTGGCGGGTCGCGCTGCGCCTCGCCCGCCGCGAGGCGTGGCGGCGCAAGGGCCAGACCGCGTTGATGCTGGTGCTGATCTGCCTCCCGGTGGTCGCCGTGACGGCGGCCGCCATCGTGTGGCGGACCCAGGACGTGTCGAGTGTGGAGGGCATCGACCGGCGGATCGGGGCCGCCGACGCCATGGTCGAGGCGACGGTCTCCTCCCGGATCGCCCAGAGCTTCGACCCGGAGCAGGCGAGTGGCTGGTTCGGCGACACGCTCGACGAGCCGGTCGGGCTCGACGAGGTGCTCGCGGTCCTCGGACAGGACCGGCACGCGATCCCCTTCGGCAGGGACTCCGTCGAGTTCCGCACGGAGAAGGGCCTCGGCTCGCTCGAGACCCTCGACACCGACCTCGCCGACCCGCTGGCCGACGGCCTGGTGGAGCCGGTCGAGGGCAAGTACCCACCCGGGCCGGGCGAGGTCGTGGTCAACCAGGCCGTCGTCGACCGGGGCCCGGGCGTCGGCGACACCCTGACCGTGGTGCGCAAGACGCCCGAGGGCGAGGAGACCGTCGACCTCGCGATCGTCGGCATCGCCGAGAACACGTGGAACACCGGCTACGAGTTCGCCGCCGGCCCCCCCGGGGCGTTCGGCACGAGCCCCGACCCGACCCGGCGGTGGCTGGTCGGGGGCGGTCCGGTCGACTGGGACCAGGTCCGCGCCCTCAACGACATCGGCGTGCAGGCCACCTCGCGGGCCGTGCTGCAGGACCCGCCGCCCGAGTCCGCCCTGCCGCCCGAGATGCAACAACTCGGCGAGTCCGTCGACCAGCTGACCATCACCATCCTCGCGCTGGTCGTGGTGATGGTGCTGCTCGAGGTCGTGCTCCTCGCCGGCCCGGCCTTCGCCGTACGCGCCAAGGCGCAGGCGCACACCCTCGCCCTCGTCGGGGCCGCGGGAGGTACGCCGCGCCAGGCGCGCCGCACCGTGCTGGCGTCCGGCGTGGTCATCGGGACTGTCGGAGGCGTCCTCGGGGTGGTGCTCGGAGTGGCGACCGGTGCCCTCGCCGTGCCGCTCTTCCAGTCCTTCGACAGCTCCCGCTTCGGCCCGTTCGACGTGCCGTGGCCGTTGCTGGCCGTGGTGGCGGCCTTCGGCTTCCTCTCGGCGGTGCTGGCCGCCGTGGTGCCGGCCGCCAGCGCCTCGAAGCAGGACGTCGTCGCCGTGCTGGCGGGACGCCGGGGCGAGGGCCGCCCCTCGGTCAGGTCCCCGATCCTCGGCCTCGTGCTGCTGGGCGGCGGCATCGCCGGCGCGGTCGCGGGTGCCGGTGCCTCCACCGGCGCCGGCGCCAACGACCTCGGTGCGGTGCTGATCGCCGGGTCGGCCCTGGTCTCCGTGGTCGGCATGATCCTCGTCGTCCCGGTCGCCGTCGCGCTCGTCGCCCGGCTGGCCGCGCGCCTGCCCCTGGCCCTGCGCTTCGCGGCCCGCGACGCCGCCCGGCACCGCACCCGCACCGTCCCGGCGGTGGCCGCGGTCGGTGCGACCGTGGCCGGTGTGGTCGCGCTCGGCATCGCGGTGAGCAGCCAGGAGGCCGCCAACGCGGCGAGCTACCACCCGCAGCTCCCCGACGGCTACGGCTCGCTGGCGCTGTCTCCCGACACCGACCTCGACGCGGTGCGCAGCGTCCTGGCCCGCAGCGTCCGGGCCGACCAGGTCGTCGAGGTCCAGGGCGTGGAGACCTCGACGGAGGGGAGCGAGCTGGAGATCGAGTTCAGCCAGGGCGGTGAGCCCCTGTTGCTGTCGTACTGGTCGACCCTGGGGTCTCCCTACGCGGTCGCCCCCGAGGTGCCCGACTACATCGAGCTCCCGGCGGCCGAGCGGCGACGGGCGGACGCCGTCCTCGCCGATGGCGGCCTCGTCCTGCTGCACGACGACCAGTCGACGGACGACGGCATCGCGACGCCGGTGCTCGACGGCGACCACCTCACGGTCGACGTCCGGCGCTGGACCTACCCTGACGGGGAGGAGGGCCAGGCGGAGGACGTCGCGAAGAGCGACGCTGCTGCCGTCGTCATCCCGACCGGGCGGGCGGCGCCCTCGGTCGCCCTGTTCTCACCGCGCCTGGTCAAGCAGCTCCACCTGACCACGGCCGCCGTCGGCGTCCTGGTCAGGGGGCCGATCAGCGGCGAGGCGCAGAAGGACATCACCGAGGCGATGGCGGCGCTGCCCGACGGTCCCTACTTCTACGTCGAGCGCGGCTACCAGCCCGACGAGGCGGTCCGGATCATCCAGGGCGTGCTGGCCGCCCTGGGCGGGATCCTGATGCTGGGCGGCACCCTCACGGCGACCTTCCTCGCCCTGTCCGACGCCCGGCCCGACCTCGCCACCATGGCCGCGGTGGGAGCCCGGCCACGGACCCGCCGTGGCGTGGCGGCGGCGTACGCGCTCGTCGTCGGCAGCATCGGGGCCCTGCTGGGTGCGCCGGTCGGGTTCATCCCGGGCATCGCGATCAGCCACCCCCTGACCGAGGGCAGCGGGGTCGCGTCGCTCGACGTGCCCTGGCTGCTCATCGCGGTGGTCGTCGTCGGGCTGCCGCTGCTCACCGCGGCCGCCGTGGGGGCGTGCGCGCGCGGCCGGCTGCCGCTGACGGCGCGGATCGACTAGCGTCGCGGCGGGTGGCGCCGCATCGGCGTCGTACGTCGCGCCGATCGTCGCGCTCGCGGAGCAGTGCGCGGCCACGCCGGGGTCGGAGCTCCACGTCGACGGCGACTGACGCTCAGCTCCAGCGCGTTCGCACGTCGTCGAAGGAGCGGATGGCATCGTCGTCGGTCAGTAAGGTCAGGCCTTCGAGCTGGGCTTGAGCGACGAGCATCCGGTCGAACGGGTCGCGATGGGACCAGGACATCGCGCCGGCTCGGGCCATGTGCGCGACCGACAGTGGCAGTTCAGCTGCCTGGACGTTGCGCAGCAGTCGCTGCCAGCCGTCGAGCACCTGCGTGCCGCCGGGCAGCCGGCCGAGCCGGGTCTTCTGGGCAATCTCGTAGGCGGACGCGGCGGAGACATGGCGTTCGGCTGCCGAGCCGAGCAGCTCGCGCTCGTCGGGCCCGAGCCGGGAGCTGTCGCTCGCGAGCCACAGCAGGACGTGGGTGTCGAGCAGGAGCCTCACGCGCCGCTCTCCGAGGCTGCGCCCTCCCACGCCGCGAGCTCCGCCTCCGGGAGGGGAGCGAAGAACCTTTCGTCGACCTCGACGTCGTAGCCCCCGTAGACGAGGTCAACCCGCTGCAGCGGACGCAGCTCGGCGATCGGCTTGCCGGCCCGAGCGATGATCACGGACTCGCCGGCCTCGACCGACTTCAGGAGCTCCGACAACCGGGTCTTGGCGTCCTGCACGTTCACGGTGGTGGGCACGAGGCCATCGTACTTCGACGAGACCAGGTTGACCAGACCAAGATGACCAACAAGGCTCACCGCCGCTGCGCCGCCGGCGACCCCGGCGTCGGGAACCACCGCCAGATGACCGCGGCCTGGCCGCAGGTCCACAGCCCGCTCATCACCCAGTAGGCCAGCAGCGCGACCGGCGCGACGCCACCCGCCATCAGCATCCCGCCCGCGGAGAGCAGCGGGGCGAGCCGCTGGGCGCTGACCATGGCCTCGGGCATGCCGTCGGTGACGGTGTTCGGCGCGACGAGGTGGCGCTGGGTGACGAGGCTGACCAGCGCGGCGGTGCCGGCGAGGCCGGCGACGACGGCGAGGTGGGTGCCCCCGCCGGCGTACCCGTGGGCGGCGAGGGGGACGCCGAGGACGGTCGCGGCGCCGAAGGACGCGACGAGTGCGGGGGTGAGCGCGCCGACCGCCGTGCCGCCCGCGACCCGGGCGAGCAGGTGGTAGAGCGCCATCCAGACCGGGATCTGCACCAGCGTCGGCAGGCAGCCGAGCCGGGAGACGCCGTGCTCCTCGCCCAGGCGGCGGCGCTCCTCGAGGAAGGTGCGCATGGTGTCGGGGTCGCGGTTGGCGATCTTCTCGCGGTACTCCTCGCTCAGTCGCTGCAGGTGCGGCCGGGCGCGGGCCCCGGCGTGGGCCTGGCGGACCCCGCGGACCACGAGTGGCAGCAGCGCGAGGCGGACGAGGACGACGACGCCGGCGATGCTGAGCAGCCAGGTGCCTGCCCCGTCGGGGTCGGCGCCGAGGGCGGTGACGGCGGAGTGGGCGGTGGCGACGACGCCCGCGAGGGCATGGGACAACGGGTCGAGCACGGACATGGCGGAGCTCCTGGGAAGGGAAGGGGAGGGGTCGTGGCTCGCACGAAGCGAGCGTCAGACCGTCCCGGGAGCGCGCGGGCGCACGGGGTGCCGGACCGGGTCCGTCACCAGCGAGGCGAGGGCCGGCACCGGCTGGCGGCTGCCCGGCCAGGTGGCCGGCCGGAGGGCGAGGATCCCGCGCGCCGTCGTACCGACGAGGGCGGCGACGGCCATCGCGAGCATCGCGATGCCGGCGGCCAGCGGGGCGTCGGTGCCCATCGCGAGCAGCGTCGAGGAGAGCGCCGTGAGCAGGCCGACCAGCAGGGCAGTGACGAGCGCGGAGGCGCGCGCCGTGTGCCGGTGGCCGGTGCTGCTCATACGCCGATCGTACGGGGCCACTGTCCACCAGATCACTTAAAGTCAGTCTTGACTGTTTGTTAGTCGGGGCACCATGCTGGGCCCATGTCCGCCACCGCCCGCGTGCCGCAGGAGGAGCGCACCCGCGCCATGCGGCAGCGGCTGATGGAGGCGACGGTCGACCTGCTGGTCGAGAAGGGCTTCAGCGGTACGACGACCACGCTGGTCTCGGAGCGCGCGGGCGTCAGCCGCGGCGCCCAGCTGCACCACTTCCCCACGAAGAACGACCTCGTCGTCGCGGCGGTCGCCCACCTGACGGAGATCCGCGGCTCCGACCTCGAGGCCGCCGTCGCCCGCCTCCCCGAGGGCAGCGGGCGGATCGAGGCCGTCGTCCAGATGCTCGGCGACCACTTCGCCTCGCCGGTCTTCACCGCGGCGCTCGAGCTGTGGGTCGCGGCCCGCACCGACGCGACCCTGCACGAGGCGGTCGCGCCCCTGGAGCAGCGGGTCGGCCGCGAGACCCACCGGCTCACCGTCGAGCTGCTCGGCGCCGACGAGTCGGTGCCCGGCGTGCGCGAGCTGGTCCAGGCCACCCTCGACCTGGTCCGCGGCCTCGGCCTGGCCAACACGCTCGGCGACGACGCCCGTCGGCGCCGCAGGATCCTCAAGGAGTGGTCGCGCTCGCTGGAGTCGGCGCTCGCCCGTGATCAGAAGGAGAAGCCATGAGTGTCCTCGACGACGTCCTCGCCGACCTGGCCGCCGAGGGCGACCAGCTCCGCGCCGCCGTGGCCGGCCTCGACGCGGACGGCTGGCGCACCCTGACGCCCGCCGAGGGCTGGGACGTGGCCACCACGATCGCCCACCTGCTGTGGACCGACGAGGTCGCCGTGCTCGCCGCCGGGTCGCTGACCGACGAAGGCAAGCAGGCGTGGGACGCCGTCGTACTCCTGGCGATCGAGGACCCGACCGGGTTCGTCGACAAGGAGGCGCTGCGCATCGGCGAGCTCCCCGCCGACGAGCTGCTCGCCCGCTGGGACGCCGCCCGGCCCGCGCTCGTCGAGGCGCTGACGGCCTACCCCGAGGGCCTCAAGATGCCGTGGTTCGGCCCGCCGATGTCGCCGACGTCGATGGCGACCGCGCGGTTCATGGAGACCTGGGCCCACTCCCTCGACGTGTACGACGCCCTCGGCACCCGTCCGGAGGTGACCGACCGGATCCGCCACGTCGCCCACATCGGCGTGCGCACCCGCAACTTCTCCTACGCCAACAACGGCCTCGAGGCTCCGGGCGAGGAGTTCCGCGTCGAGCTGACGGCGCCCAGCGGCGCGACCTGGACCTGGGGCCCGGAGGACGCTCCCCAGAAGGTCACCGGCTCGGCGTACGACTTCTGCCAGCTGGTCACCCAGCGGGTGCACCGTGACGACACCGACCTGGTGGCCGTCGGCGACGACGCCGAGAAGTGGCTCACCATCGCGCAGGCGTTCGCCGGTCCGGCGGGCGGCGGAAGGGATCCCCGATGACCTCACCCATCAAGGTCGCCAACTGCAGCGGCTTCTACGGCGACCGGCTCTCGGCGCTGAAGGAGCAGCTGGAGGGTGGCGACGTCGACGTCATCACCGGCGACTACCTCGCCGAGCTGACCATGCTGATCCTGGGCATGGACACGCTGCGCGACGCCGACCTCGGCTACGCACGCACCTTCCTCAAGCAGCTCGCGGGCACCCTCGGCCTCGCGATCGACAAGGGCGTCAAGATCGTCACCAATGCCGGTGGCCTCAACCCCGCCGGCCTCGCGACGCAGGTGCAGAAGCTCGCCGCCGAGCTGGGTGTCGACGCCAAGGTCACCCACGTCGAGGGCGACGACCTGCGCGCGGCCAACCTGTTCGAGGGGGCGCTGACGGCCAACGCCTACCTCGGCGCGTTCGGCATCGCCTCCGCCCTGACCCGTGGCGCCGACATCGTCGTCACCGGGCGCGTGACCGACGCCAGCGTCGTCGTCGGTCCCGCGATCGCCCACCACGGCTGGACCCCCGAGTCGTACGACGCCCTGGCCGGCGCCGTCGTCGCGGGCCACGTCATCGAGTGCGGCACCCAAGCGACCGGCGGCAACTTCTCCGGCTTCACCGACCTGTTCCGCGCCGGTGCCCCGATGACGAAGCCGCTGGGCTTCCCCATCGCCGAGATCGCCGCCGACGGCAGCAGCATCATCACCAAGCACGACGGCACGGGCGGTGCGGTCACCGTCGACACCGTCACCGCGCAGCTGCTCTACGAGATCCAGACCACGCGCTACCTCAACCCCGATGTCACCACCCACCTCGACTCGATCCGGCTCCGCGACGCCGGCCCGGACCGGGTCGAGATCTCTGGCGTCACCGGCAGCGCGCCGCCCGAGCAGCTCAAGGTCGCGGTCAACACGCTCGGCGGCTACCGCAACCAGGTGGAGTTCGTGCTGACCGGGCTCGACATCGACGCGAAGGCGGAGTGGCTGCGCAGCCAGCTCGACCCGCAGCTGACGGCCGCCGACGTGACCTGGACCCAGACGCCCGCCCGCGGCGGCGACTCCGACACCGAGGAAGGCGCGTCGGTGATCCTGCGCTGCATCGGCAAGGACCCCGAAGCCGGTCCGCTCGGCAAGCCGTTCACCGGCCCGGCCGTCGAGCTCGCGCTCGCCAGCTACCCCGGCTTCACGATGACCACCCCGCCGCAGAAGCCCAGCCCGTTCGGCATCTACAGGCCCGAGTACGTCGACCGGTCGGCCGTCGAGCACACGGTCGTCCACCACGACGGCACCCGCGAGGTGATCGCCGACCCGACCACCTTCGCCGGCCCGGCGGACCTCGACCCCGAGCTCGGGAAGCGCCCGTCGCCGTACCCCGCGCCGGCGGACACGATCACCCGCCGCATGCCGCTGGGGAGCTTCGTGCACGCCCGCTCCGGCGACAAGGGCGGCGACGCCAACCTCGGCCTGTGGGTGAAGAACGACGGCTCGCCGAAGTACGAGGCGCGGGTCCAGTGGCTCGCGAAGATCGTCAAGGACCGCAAGGTCCGCGAGCTCGTGCCCGAGGCGAAGGACCTCGACGTCGACGTCTACGTGCTGCCCAACCTGGGTGCCGTGAACATCGTGATCCACGGCCTGCTCGGCGACGGCGTCGCCGCGTCCACGCGCTTCGACCCGCAGGCCAAGGGCCTGGGCGAGTGGGTCCGCAGCCGCATCGTCCACATCCAGGAGGACCTTCTGTGAATCACCCCACGAACTTCTCCTCCCCCGCTTCGCTCCTCCGGACAAGTTCGCGGGGACCCCGATGAGTACCTTCAACCACGGCTGGACGCCCGAGCAGCTGGCGCTGAAGCAGAGCGCGATCGAGTTCACCCGGCGGGAGGTGACGCCGCACCTCGACCAGTGGGAGAAGGACGGCGAGCTGCCCCGCGAGCTGCAGAAGAAGCTCGCCCACGCGGGCCTGCTCGGCGTCGGCGTCCCGGAGGAGGTCGGCGGCGACGGCGGCACCCTGCTCGACATCTGCGCGGCCCAGGAGGGCTTCATGGAGGCCGGGTGGTCCGGCGGCGCGATGGCGAGCGCGTTCACCCACGGCATCGCGATCCCGCACATCATCCAGAACGGCTCCCAGGAGCTCATCGACACCTGGGTCCGCCCGACGCTGAGCGGCGACCTGATCGGGTCGATGGCCGTCACCGAGCCGGGCACCGGCTCCGACGTCGCCAGCATCAGCACGCGCGCGGTCCGCGACGGCGACCACTGGGTGATCAACGGCGCGAAGACGTTCATCACCTCCAGCGTCCGCGGCGACTTCGTGACGACGGCCGTGCGCACCGGCGAGGCCGGAGCGCACGGCATCTCGATGATCGTCGTACCCAAGGGGACGCCGGGCTTCACCGTCTCCCGCAAGCTCGACAAGATGGGCTGGCTGGCGTCCGACACCGGCGAGCTGTCGTACGTCGACGTGCGGGTCCCGGTCGGCAACCTGGTCGGCCAGGAGAACCACGGCTTCTACTACATCGCCGAGAACTTCGTGACCGAGCGGATCTTCCTCGCGCTGATGGGCTACGGCCACGCGATGCGCTGCCTGGCCCTGTCGGTGCAGTACTGCAAGGACCGCGAGACCTTCGGCAAGCCGCTGGTGAAGAACCAGGTCGTGCGGGCCAAGCTGGTCGAGATGCACCGCCAGGTGGCGGTCGCCCGCGGCTACACCCTCGAGGTCGCGCAGCGGTACGTCGCCGGCGAGAACGTCATCGCCGAGGCCTGCCTCGCCAAGCAGACCGCCGTCGACACGGCCGTGTGGGTGGCCGACCAGGCCGTCCAGCTGCACGGCGGCATGGGCTACATGCGCGAGTCCGAGGTCGAGCGGCACTACCGCGACGTGCGGCTGCTGCCGATCGGTGGTGGCGCGACCGAGGTCCTCACCGACCTCGCGGCCAAGCTGCTGGGGTATGCCTGATGAGCCTCCTCAAGCCGCTCGGCGGCGAGGTGAGCGTGCACATGAAGGCGCCGGTCGAGGACGTGTGGGCGCTGGTCAGCGACGTGACCCGGATCGGGGAGTTCTCCCCCGAGACCTTCGAGGCGCAGTGGACCCACGGCGCGACCGGCCCCGCGGTCGGTGCGCGCTTCAAGGGGCACGTGAAGCGCAACGGCGTCGGGCCCGTCTACTGGACGCCCTGCACCGTCACGAAGTGCGTCGAGCCGGGCAGCAACGGCCAGGCGGTCTTCGAGTTCGCCGTCGGCCTCGACGACAACGCCATCAACACGTGGGGCTACCGGATGGCTCCCGAGAACGGCGGCACCCGCGTCACCGAGTACTTCCGGCTCACGCCGGCCTGGTACATCCGCGGCTACTGGCTCCTCCTGGGCCGGCTGCGCAGCAAGACCAACGAGCGCGGCATGCGCACGACCCTCGAGAGGATGAAGGCGGTGGTGGAGGCATGACCACGACGGAGACCGAGGCGGTCGCGGAGGAGCAGACGCCCGAGCAGCTGCGGCGTACGGCCATGGAGGAGAAGCTCGCGTCGCTGCACGCCGAGCAGGCCAAGGCGGTCGAGGCCGGCGGCAAGTACATCGCCCGCCACAAGGAGCGGGGCAAGCTCACCGCCCGCGAGCGGATCGAGCTGCTCGTCGACGAGGGCTCGGCCTTCCTGGAGCTGATGCCGCTGGCCGGCTGGGGCAGCGACTTCGCGGTCGGGGCCTCGCTCGTCACGGGCATCGGCGTCGTCGAGGGCGTCGAGTGCATGATCATCGCCAACGACCCCACGGTGAAGGGCGGCGCCCTCAACCCCTGGTCGCTGAAGAAGTCCTTCCGGGCGGCCGAGATCGCCGAGAAGAACTTCCTCCCGTCGATCAACCTCACCGAGTCGGGCGGCGCCGACCTGCCCACCCAGAAGGAGATCTTCATCCCCGGTGGGCGCGGCTTCCGCGACCTGACCCGGTCCAGCGCCCGCAAGCAGCCCACCATCTCGGTGGTCTTCGGCAACTCGACCGCGGGCGGCGCC
Organism: Nocardioides sp. SRI_004; assembly: GCF_057586415.1. Lineage (NCBI taxonomy): Bacteria > Bacillati > Actinomycetota > Actinomycetes > Propionibacteriales > Nocardioidaceae > Nocardioides > Nocardioides sp. SRI_004. The sequence continues at coordinate 11,936 of NZ_JBYCZV010000029.1, read as the reverse complement.
TACGTCCCCGGCATGAGCGACTACGTGATCATGGTCAAGGAGCAGGCCAAGGTCTTCCTGGCCGGCCCGCCGCTGGTGAAGATGGCGACCGGCGAGGAGTCCGACGACGAGACCCTCGGCGGCGCCGAGATGCACTCGCGGATCTCCGGCTCCTCCGACTTCCTCGCCGTCGACGAGTACGACGCGATCCGGCTCGCCCGTCGTACCGTGGCCCGGCTCAACTGGCGCAAGGCCGGGGTTTCGAGGCTCGCTGGCGCTCGCACCTCAACCAGCGGCCATGACGACTACGCCGAGCCGGACCTCGACCCCGAGGACCTGCTCGACCTGATCCCGACCGACCTCAAGGAGCCCTTCGACCCGCGCGAGGCGATCCTGCGCATCGTCGACGGCACGAGCGCCGGCAACGGCCAGCCCTTCGACGAGTTCAAGCCGCTCTACGGCTCGGCGCTGTGCGTCGGCTGGGCGCAGATCCACGGCCACCCGGTCGGCATCCTCGCCAACGCGCGCGGCGTGCTGATGAGCGAGGAGGCCCAGAAGGCCGCCCAGTTCATCCAGCTGGCCAACCAGAAGGACACGCCGCTGCTCTTCCTGCACAACACCACCGGCTACATGGTCGGCGCCGAGTACGAGCAGGGCGGCATCATCAAGCACGGCGCGATGATGATCAACGCGGTCTCCAACTCGAAGGTGCCGCACCTGACGGTGATCATGGGTGCGTCGTACGGCGCCGGCAACTACGGCATGAACGGCCGCGCCTACGACCCGCGCTTCCTCTTCACCTGGCCGTCCGCGAAGTCCTCGGTCATGGGCCCCGCGCAGCTGGCCGGCGTGCTCGAGATCGTCGCGCGCGAGTCCGCGGAGAAGAAGGGCCAGCCCTTCGACGCCGAGGGCTTTGCGGGCATCAAGGAGATGGTCGAGCAGCAGATCGAGGAGCAGTCGCTGCCCTACGTCCTCTCCGGGATGGTGTACGACGACGGCGTCATCGACCCGCGCGACACCCGGACGGTCCTGGGCATCTGCCTGTCCGTCATCGACAACCAGCCGATCGAGGGCGCCATGAACTTCGGCGTCTTCCGCATGTAGGGGCGAGCCGATGATCACCCGAATCCTTGTGGCCAACCGCGGCGAGATCGCCCGCCGCGTCTTCCGCACCGCCCGCCGCCTCGGCATCGAGACGGTGGCGGTCCACTCCGACGCCGACGCGGGCCTGCCCTTCGTGCGGGAGGCGGACGCCGCCGTACGGCTGCCGGGGAACACGCCGGCCGAGACCTACCTGCGCGGCGAGCTCGTCATCGAGGCGGCGCGGAGGGCCGGCGCGGACGCCATCCACCCCGGCTACGGCTTCCTGTCCGAGAACGCGGCGTTCGCCCGGCAGGTCGCCGACGCGGGCCTGACCTGGATCGGCCCCGACCCGGACTCGATCGACCGGATGGGCTCGAAGATCGAGTCCAAGAAGCTGATGGAGGCCGCGGGCGTCCCCGTCCTCGGCAACCTCACCGTCGACACCGCGACCGAGGACGACCTGCCGCTGCTGGTCAAGGCGTCGGCCGGCGGCGGCGGCCGCGGCATGCGCGTCGTCCGGGCGCTGTCCGACCTCGCGGGCGAGGTCGAGAAGGCGTCGTCCGAGGCGGAGTCGGCGTTCGGCGACGGCACCGTCTTCGTCGAGCCCTACGTCGAGCGGGGCCGCCACGTCGAGGTCCAGGTCGTCGGCGACGGCAAGGGCGGCGTGCTGGTGTTCGGCGAGCGCGACTGCTCGCTGCAGCGCCGCCACCAGAAGGTCGTCGAGGAGGCTCCCGCGCCGGGGCTCACCGAGGAGGTCGCGGAGGCGCTGCACGACGCCGCCCGCAAGGCCGCCGAGGCGATCGACTACCGCGGTGCCGGCACCGTCGAGTTCCTCTACGACGCCGACACAGAGCGCTTCTACTTCCTCGAGATGAACACCCGCCTCCAGGTCGAGCACCCTGTCACCGAGCAGGTGTACGGCGTCGACCTGGTCGAGCTGCAGGTCGCCGTCGCCGAGGGCCGGCCGCTGCCCGCCGTCGACCCGCAGCCGGAGGGCCACGCCATCGAGGTGCGCCTCTACGCCGAGGACCCCGCGGCCGACTACGCCCCGCAGACCGGGCGCCTGCTGGAGCTGGAGCTGGAGCACGACGACACGTTCGCGCTCGACGGGTTCGGCATCCGGCTGGACACCGGCTTCGAGTCGGGCGACGAGGTCGGCACCTTCTACGACGCGATGCTGTCGAAGGTGATCGCCTGGGCACCGACCCGCGAGCAGGCGGCGCGGGCCCTCGCCCGGACGCTCGAGAGGGCGCGGATCCACGGCCTCACCACCAACCGCGACCAGCTGGTCGCGTCGCTGCGGCACCCGGCCTTCCTCGACGTCACCGGCGTGGCCACGTCCTTCTACGGCGACCACCCCGAGACGCTCCAGCCGCCGACCGACGACGACCTGCTGCCCCTCGTGGGCGCGGTCGCGCTCGCCGAGCACCGACGCCTCGGCGCCAAGGTGCAGTCGCGGATCCCCGCCGGCTTCCGCAACGTCGACGCCGGGCCGCGCACGACGCGGCTCGGTGTGGGCGCCGAGGAGGTCGAGGTCCGCTGGTACGGCGGCCGCGACGGCTACCGCAGCGCCGACCGCGACGACGTGGTGGTCGTCAGCGCGACGCCGCACGAGGTCGTCGTGGAGCTCGACGGGGTGACCCGCCGCTACGACGTGCGGGTCCTGGAGACGGCCGTGCTCGTGGACGGCCCGCGGGGTGGCGCCACCCTCCGGATCGTGCCGCGCTTCGTCGACCCCTCGACGCAGGTCGCCGCGGGCTCCCTGCTCGCGCCGATGCCGGGCAGCGTGATCGCGGTCCGCGCGGCGGTCGGCGACGTCGTACAGGAAGGGCAGGCCATCCTCGTGATGGAGGCCATGAAGATGCAGCACACCATCGCGGCGCCCTACGCGGGCACCGTCACCGAGCTGTCGGCGAGCGCCGGGCAGCAGGTCGAGGCGGGCGTCGTGCTCGCCATCGTGGAGCCCGCCGAGGCGGCCGGCTCGGAGGAGGAGAACCGATGACCCAGACCATGTTCACCGAGCCGGAGGAGCGCGTCGCCCTGCGCGAGGCGGTCAAGAAGCTGGCCGGCAAGTACGGCCGCGAGTACGTCGAGAAGCAGGCCCGCGAGGGCGGCAAGATGACCGAGATGTGGCTCGAGATGGGCCAGAACGGCTTCCTCGGCGTCAACATCCCCGAGGAGTACGGCGGCGGTGGCGGCGGCATGTCCGATCTGGCGGCCGTGCTCGAGGAGTCCGCCGCGGCCGGTGCGCCGCTGCTGATGATGGTCGTCTCACCGGCGATCTGCGGCTCGATCATCGCCCGCTGCGGCACCGAGGAGCAGAAGCAGCGCTGGCTCCCGTCGATCGCCGACGGCACCCACCTGATGGCCTTCGGCATCACCGAGGCCGACGCCGGCTCGAACTCCCACCAGATCACCACCACCGCCACCCGCGACGGCGACCACTGGGTGCTCAAGGGCCAGAAGACGTTCATCTCCGGCGTCGACGAGGCCCAGTCGGTGCTCATCGTCTCGCGCACCGAGGACGCCAAGACCGGCAAGCTCAAGCCGGCCCTGTTCGTCGTACCGACGGATGCCGAGGGCTTCACCAAGCAGGTCATCCCGATGTCGTGGCAGGCGCCGGAGAAGCAGTTCACCCTCTTCCTCGACGACGTCCGGGTCCCCGTCGACGCGCTCGTCGGCGACGAGGACGGCGGCCTGTGGCAGCTCTTCGCCGGCCTCAACCCCGAGCGGATCATGGGCGGCGCCATGTCGTGCGGCCTCGCCCGCTTCGCCCTCGACAAGGCGGTCGCCTACGCCAAGGAGCGCTCGGTCTGGAAGGACCAGCCCATCGGCGCCCACCAGGGCATCGCGCACCCGCTGGCCAAGGTGAAGATCGAGCTCGAGCAGGCCCGCCTGCTCTGGCAGAAGGCCGCCGCGCTGTACGACGCCGGCGACGACTTCACCGCCGGCGAGTACGCCAACATGGCCAAGTACGCCGGCGGCGAGGTCGCCTGCAACGCCACTGACGTCGCCGTCCACACCCACGGCGGCAACGGGCTCACCCAGGAGTACGGCCTGGGCAACATGCTGGTCGCGGCGCGGCTGGGGCGGATCGCGCCGGTCAGTCGGGAGATGATCCTCAACTTCGTGGCGATGCACTCGTTGGGGCTGCCGAAGAGCTACTGAGAAGCCGTTGGGAGTTTCACCGGCCGGCCGGAGAAACTCACGGTTGGACGATGAAGTTTCGTCGTCCAACCGTGAGTTTCGTCGTTCAAGCACGCGAGTTTCACCGGCCGGCCGGTGAAACTGGCACGAGCCCGCCCGCCAACAGGCATGATCCCGCCATGCGTTTCCTGCCCTTCGCCCTCGTCGGCCTGCTCTGGCTCTACTGCCTCGTCGAGGTGATCACCTCCCGCGAGGACAGCGTGCGCAACCTCGCGAAGTCGTGGTGGCTGCTGATCGTGCTGTTCTTCCCGCTCGCGGGCTCGATCGCGTGGATCATCGCCGGGCGTCCGCAGCACGAGCGGCCGCTGACCCGCGGCCAGGGCGCGGCGCCGGGCTTCCCCGAGTACGAGCGGCGGGGTCGGTTCGCGGCGGCCGACCCGGAGAAGGACGAGGACTTCCTGCGCAAGGTCCGCGAGCGGGCCGAGGAGCAGCGGCGCCGGTACGAGGCCCAGCGGCGCGACGAGGAGCGCCGGGAGCAGCAGGGCGACTAGCTCGTCCCACGGCGAGGGGCCCCGCGCTTTAAGTCGAGTAAGTCTATGTAGTATCTCCGGCATGACGACGACCGCCGTGCCCGCCACCCGCCGTACCGTGCTGCGCGGAGCAGCCGTCGGCTGTGCGGGCGCGCTGACCCCGGTCGTGGGAGCAGGCCTCGCCGAGGCCGTCACCGGCACCCCGGCGACGGCCGCCCGCCCGACGGCCGCCCGCCCGGCGGTCGACCGGCCCAACGTCATCGTGGTCTCCATCGACGACCTCGGCTGGGACGAGCTGGGCTGCTACGGCAACCGGTTCAACGAGACGCCGCACATCGACCGGCTGGCGCGCGAGGGTGTCCGCTTCACCCAGGCGTACGCCGCCGCCCCGCTGTGCTCCCCGACGCGGGCGGCCCTGGTGACCGGCCGCTACCCGGGCCGGACCGGGATCACCGACTACCTGCGGGGTGAGGGCGCGGCCAGCGACCTCCACCTGTCGCCGCGGATCCCCGGCATCCCCTCGGTGCTCAAGCCGCGCGGCTACACCACCGGCCACATCGGCAAGTGGCACCTGACGGAGACCTACCACGGGCACTACCGCTCGCGGCCGGGCAACCCGTACGCCCACGGCTTCGACGAGGTGATCCTCTCCGAGCACCGCTACATCGGCGGCGGGGACTACTTCGCGCCGTACGAGTTCCTGCCGGGGGTCCCGGGCCGCACCTCGCACGAGTACCTCACCGACCGGCTCGCCCTCGAGGCCGTCGGCTTCATCCGGCGCCACCGCAACCAGCCGTTCTTCCTTCACGTCGCCAACTACGCGGTCCACACCAAGCTGCGGGGCAAGTCGGCGCTGGTCGAGAAGTACCGCGCGAAGCCCGGTGCGGGCGGGCCGGGCGCGCGGCCGACGCTCGCGGCGATGCTGGAGAGCGTCGACACCCAGGTCGGGCGGATCGTGCGGACGCTGAAGGACCTCGGCATCGCCCGCAACACCCTGCTGCTGGTCACCAGCGACAACGGCGGCCAGAACCGTCCCGCCAACCGGCCGCTGCGCGGCGGCAAGGGCGAGCTGTACGAGGCCGGGATCCGGGTGCCGCTCGTCGCGTGGTGGCCCGGCCAGGCCCCCGGCGGCCGGGTGACCTCCGAGCTCGCCAGCACTATTGACATCCTGCCGACGGCGGCCGCGCTCGCGCACGGCACGACCCCGAAGGGCGTCGACGGCATCGACCTGTCGCCGGTCATCCGCGCGAAGGCGCCGAGCGGCCGCGACACGCTCTTCTGGGCCTACCCCCACCACATCGGCGGGTGGCACCCCTCCGCGGCCGTGCGCCAGGGCGGCTTCAAGGTGGTCCGGCGGCTGCGCACCGGGCGCGACGAGCTCTACGACCTGGTCGCCGACCCGGCCGAGACGACCGACATCGCGAAGCGCGCCCCCGAGACCCGCAAGCGACTCTCCGCCCTGCTGACCGAGCACCTCGACGAGCTCGACCTCTTCGCGCCGCCGCCGGGCAGCGTGGACTACGCGCGGGTCGCGACGACGGGCGGCTTCCACGCCCTCCCCGGCACGGGCCTGCGCCGCAGCACCGAGCACGTCGCCGCGGGCCGGTTCGCGCTGACCATCGCGACCTCCGGCCTGGTCGCGGCCGGCCGGGGCGAGATCCGGCTCGGGGTCGCGCAGGACGCCGACAACCTGCTCGTCGTCCGCTACTCCCACCGACGCCGCGGCGTGCGCTGGGAGCTGCGCCACCGTGGCCGGTCGATCACCCAGGGCGCCGAGCCGGTGCGCACCCTCGACGGCACCGTCGACCTGTCCCGACCCGGCGCGCGCCTGGGCATGGCGGTCCGCGGCAGCCAGGTGACGGCGTACGGCGACCCGGGCACCGGCCGCTGGCAGATGCTCTTCCGCTTCGACGTCGGCGGCGTGCTCGACTTCGACTCCAGGACGGTGCGCTCGCGCTACCGGTACGCCGCCACGAGCGGGAAGGGCTTCCGCGCACGATTGGCCTGAGCGACGCCGCCGGTGGTGGGATCGACGTGTGGGTGGAGTGCTCGAGGGGTTCCTGACGATCGCGATCGTGATCTCCCTCGGCGCCCTGCTCGCCCACCTCGGCATCGTCGACGCCGCCGGCCAGCGCAGCCTGTCGCTGGCGTCCTTCTACCTCGCCAGCCCCGCGCTGCTGGTCACCGTGCTCGAGGACTCCGACCCGTCGCGGGTGCTGTCCGGGCCGCTGGTCGCGACGGCGGCCGGGGTGCTGGTGAGCGGGGGCGTGCTGGTGGCGATCGCGGTCGTGCGCGGCCTCGACGCCGGTACGACGGTCGTCGCCACCCTCTGCTCGGCCTACGTCAACGCCGGCAACCTCGGCATCCCGATCGCCGCCTACGCGCTGGGCGATGCCGCCCTCGTCGTACCCGCCCTCATGATGCAGCTGCTCTTCCTGCAGCCGCTCGCGCTGACGGTGCTCGACGTCGTGACCAGCCCGGAGCGGCCCACCCTCGGCAGGATCCTGCGCCGCCCGGTCACCAACCCGCTCACCATCGCGTCCTTCGCCGGCCTCGCGCTCGCCGTCACCGACGCCGAGCTGCCGCAGGTCGTCCACGCGCCGCTGGAGCTCGTCGGCGGGATGGCCGTCCCCGCGATGCTCCTCGCGTACGGCGTGGCGCTGCGCCTGGGCCCGCTCCCCGGACGCGGCGTACCCCCGCGCGCGCTGGCCACCGTGTCGCTGCTGAAGATGGTCGTCCAGCCGGTCGCGGCGTACGTCGTGGGCCGGTTCGCCGTCGGGCTCGACGGGCACGACCTGTTCGCGGTGACCCTGCTGTCGGCCCTGCCGACGGCGCAGAACGTCTTCGTCGTGGCGACCCGCTACGACCGCGGGATCCTGCTCGCGCGCGACGCCATCTTCGTCACCACGCTGGCCTCCGCGCCCGTCGCGATCGGCATCGCCGCGCTGCTGGCCTGAGCGCCGCTCGGTCCCGAACGGGGCAGTGGTCCCCGGGTCGTCGTACCCGGAGTTATAGGTTGCGCCTGTGGGACTCGTCGGAGACATCGATCGCGGCCAGCGCCGCAATTCGGTGTTCGGCTTCCCGCTGGCGGTCGTCTACAAGTTCTTCGACGACCAGGGCAACTACCTCGCGGCGATCCTCACCTTCTACGCGTTCCTCTCGATCTTCCCGCTGCTGCTGCTCGCCACGTCGATCCTCGGCTTCATCCTCGAGGGCAACCCGCGGCTGCAGGAGCAGGTCCTCGACTCGGCCCTCGGCCAGTTCCCGATCATCGGCGACGCGCTGGGCCGGCCGGAGGGGATCCAGGGCTCGACGGGCGGTGTCATCGTGGGCTCGCTGACCGCCCTGTACGGCGCCCTCGGGCTCGGCCTCGCGCTGCAGAACGTGCAGTCCGCCGCGTGGGCCGTGCCGCGCAACAGCCGCCCCCACCCGGTGATGACCCGGGTCAACAGCCTCTTCATCCTCGCCGTGGCCGGCACCGTGATCTTCACGATCTCGGTCGGCTCCGCGGTCCTCACCGAGACCCGCCTCGTCGGCGAGCTCTCGCAGCACGGCTGGTTCCACTGGCTGGTGCGCCTGCTGACGATCCTCATCCTCGGCGCGACGATGACCGTGCTGCTGCGGATGGCCGCCGCGCGTGCGATCCGCGCCAACGTCATCCGGGCCGCTCCCGGCGGCTACACCATCGCCGTCATGTGGCAGCTCCTGCAGTGGATCGGGACAATCTACGTCACCAACGTCATCGCCAGCGCCGACCGCAACAGCATGGCTGGCGTCTTCGGCGTCGTCCTCGGCCTGATGGGCCTGCTCTACATGGGCGCCGTGATGGGCGTCCTCGGCATCGAGGTCAACGTGGTGCTCGCCCGCCGGCTCTGGCCGCGTGCGCTGCTCACCCCGTTCACCGACTCCGTCGACCTCACCGAGGCCGACCGCCGCGCGTACGCGATGTACGCCCAGATGCAGCGCCACAAGGGCTTCGAGACGGTCGCCGTCCGCTTCGAGGGCCGCGACGGCGACACCCACGACATCGTGCTCGACCCGAGGACCGAGAAGGTCATCAAGCAGCACCTCCCCGGCAAGCCCCCGCGCGCCGAGGCCGTCGACGAGCCCACCCAGCCCTTCCAGCTGCCGGCGCCGCCGGAGATCTGAGTCGCGACGGCTCGGCCGTGGGTCGCCGGGGTTTGCGTCATACGAAGTGGTCGTCCGGGCGCGCGCTTCGTATGACGTCCCGGACCGGTTCCCCCCACCAGCTGTGACGTCATACGAAGTGGTCGTCGGAACGCTCGGTTCGTATGACGTCCCCACCGTTCTCCACAGCTCGCCGACAGCCGGTGTCGTCCCGAGGGCCACCGGGCACGCAGGGCGCATGGATGACGTACGACGTGCGCGGGTCGACGAGCTCGCCGGGAACCAGTCCGGTGTGGTCGGGCGGCGGCAGCTCTACGCGGCGGGCATCACCCGCAGCGACGTGCGCGCGGCACTGCGCGCGCGGCGGTGGCAGCGGGTGAGCGACCAGGTCGTCGCCGTACACAACGGCCCGCTCACCCAGCGCGCCCATGAGTGGGCGGCCGTGCTGCAGGGCGGTCCGCGAGCGCAGCTGGACGGCGCCTCCAGCCTCATCGCCTCCGGCCTCGAGAGGTTCACCGTCGACCGGATCCGGGTGTCGGTCCCGCGAGGTGCGCGGGTGCGTCGTACTCGCTCCTACAACGTTCGCCAGACCCGCCGCTGGTCCGCTGACGACCAGGCACCCGGCGGAATCCCGCGCACGAAGGTCGCCGTCGCCGCCGTCCGCGCGGCGTTGTGGCTCGCCAGCAACGAGCAGGCGCGCCTGGTCCTGACGATGGTCGTCCAACAGGGACTGGCCACACCACAGCAGCTGGGCGAGGAGGCGCTGCGGATCCGCCGCGACCGTCGCCGCGACCTCATCCACGTGACGATCGGCGACCTGCTCGACGGCGCCCGCGCGCTCGGCGAGCTCGACATCAAGCGCGAGCTGCGCCGCCGCGGGTTGCCGGCGCCGCAGCAGCAGGTGCTGCGCAAGGACCGGCGGGGCCGGTACTACCTGGACCTCCACTGGCCCGACCTCGGTGTCGTCGTGGAGATCGACGGCATCCACCACGCGTGGGCCGAGAACGTCGTCGGCGACGCCTTGCGCCAGAACGCCCTCGCGCTCGACGGCGACATCGTGCTGCGCCTGCCACTGCTCGGCCTCCGGATCCAGCCGGACGACTTCTTCGCGCAGATCGCGCGGGCGCTCGACATGGGTCGGCAGCGGAAGGCGGCGTGACGGGTCGTCCGTGCCGTGGGTCGCGCGCGTTACGTCATGCGAAGTGGTCGTTCCAGCGCTCGGTTCGTATGACGTCCGCCCGCACCCGCGCCGGACGGTCGGCAGCGTCATGCGAAGTGGTCGTTCCAGCGCTCGGTTCGTATGACGTCCGCCCGCGCCCGCGTCGGACTGTCCGCAGCGTCATGCGAAGCGGTCGTTCCAGCGCTCGGTTCGTATGACGTCCGCCCGCGCCCGCGTCGGACGGTCCGCAGCGTCATGCGAAGCGGTCGTTCCAGCGCTCGGTTCGTATGACGTCCACCCGCACCCGCGTCGGACTGTCCGCAACGTCATGCGAAGCGGTCGCCCCAGCGCTCGATTCGTATGACGCAAACCCCGGCCACCCCGCAGACCGCGGCGACCCCGGCCACCGCAAGGAGCCGCACCTGCAGGCAGCGTCACTCCGCCCGGAGCAGCCCCCGCAGCCGGCCCAGGACGGCGTCGTCGAGGCCCAGCCCGTCGCGCAGGTACGACGCCCGGTCGCCGTACCGCTCCTCGACGGCGGCCCAGGCGGCGTCGAGGTACTCGATGTCGACGACGAGCGTCGGCTCGTAGACGGCGACGAGGTCGGGGCCGCCGTGCTTCTCGATCTCGGCCTCGACGCGCGCGCGGGAGGCGGCGCTGAGGGCGTTGGTCAGCAGGTAGTCGGACTCGATGGTCGGGTCGTCGACGCCGGCGACGTGGAGCAGCAGGGCGGCGACCCAGCCGGTGCGGTCCTTGCCCTGCGAGCAGTGGAAGAGCTGGGGGCCGCCGGTGGCGAGCTGGCGGAGCACGTCGCCGAAGGCGGTGCGGCAGTGCTGCTCGACGACGAAGCCGCGGTAGACCTCGTCCATCAGCGCGATCGCCTCGGCGCGGCTGGTCAGGCTGGAGAGCCGTTCGATGGGGATGCCGATGGCGTCGAAGTGGAGGTTCTGCACGCCGGGCACCTCGGGGTCGGGGTGCAGCGCGATCTCGGTGGCGGACCGCAGGTCGATGATGGTGTTGAGGCCGATGCGGTGCAGCGCCTCGAGGTCGACGTCGGTCAGCCGCAGGTCGTTGGACCGGTAGAAGACCCCGGTGCGCAGGCGGCCGCCGTCGCTCGTGGCGTAGCCGGTGCCGGCGACGTCGCGGAAGTTGTCGGCCGACGCCAGCCGGAGGTACTCGTCGCTCGCCTGCTCGCTCACGAAAAGTCAGGGTAGGCGGCGTGCAACCATTCCCGGGTCCCGGGTGGTGGAAGAGCACGTGAACACGATGCAGTCCCCGCCTCGGGTGCAGGGAGCCGGCACAGCCTCGGGAGGGTCGATGGACGCACGCGCCGACTTCGACGCCTTCGTCGGCGCCCGGTCCAGTGCGCTGCTGCGGACCGCCTACCTGCTGACGCGCGACCACGCGCTCGCCGAGGACCTGCTCCAGACCGCGTTGACGAAGGCGTGGTTCGCGTGGCGCCGGATCGACGGCGACCCGGAGGCCTACGTCCGCAGGATCCTCGTCAACACCTACGCGACCTGGTGGCGGCGGAGGTGGAACGGCGAGCGCGCGACCGACGAGCTCCCCGAGCCGGCCAGCGGTGGACACCCCACCGCGCACGACCGCAGCGACACGACCCACGACCTGTGGACCGCCCTCGGCCGCCTCCCGCGCCGGCAGCGTGCCGTCGTCGTGCTCCGCTACGTCGAGGACCTCAGCGAGGCGGAGACCGCCCGCGTCCTCGGCTGCAGCGTCGGCAACGTCAAGAGCCAGGCCAGCCGCGCCCTCGCGAAGCTGCGCATCGACCCCGCCCTCACCACCGAGGAGGACCGCGCATGAACACCCTCGACGACCTCCGTCGCACCCTCGCCGACCACACCCCCGACGACGGTGACCTCGCCGCCCGCCCGGCCGCCGTCGCCCGCCGC
>NZ_JBYCZV010000028.1:0-38876 GCF_057586415.1 Nocardioides sp. SRI_004 | reverse complement strand
CGGCTGTCGACTGGTCGCTCACGGTTGTCTCCTGATCGAAAGGGGTGCCACAGGTCACATTAGGACCCACGGGAAGTGTGGTCACCAGGGGTTGCATCGGGGTTGCTCGTGCCAGAGGCCGGGACGGGATTCCCACCCGTCCCGGCCTCCGGAGATCCATCAGTGCTGGACGGCCTGCTCGGCGCCCGCGCCGGTGAGCGCACGGACCTCGAGCTCGGTGAACCGCTCCTCGGCCGACGGCTCCTTGGACGTGACCGTCCCGAGCCAGCCGAAGAAGAAGCCCAGCGGGATCGAGATCAGGCCGGGGTTCTCCAGCGGGAACCAGTGGAAGTCGACGCCCAGCGAGAAGAGCGCCTTGCTGATGACGTCACCGTCGGCGTTGACGGCGGTCTTGCCGGAGACGACCGGCGAGAAGAACACCAGCGTGATGGCGGAGATCAGGCCGCCGTAGATGCTCCACGTGGCGCCACGGGTGTTGAAGCGCCGCCAGAACATGTTGTAGACGATCGACGGCAGGTTGGCCGAGGCCGCGACCGCGAAGGCCAGCGCCACGAGGAAGGCGATGTTGAGGTTGCGGGCCGGGATGGCCAGCAGGATCGCGACGATGCCCAGTCCGGCGGCGGCGTACCGGGTCACCTTGATCTCCTCCGCCTCGGTCGCCTGGCCCTTGCGGATGACCGAGTTGTAGATGTCGTGCGCCACCGACGTCGAGGACGTCAGGGTCAGGCCGGCGACGACGGCCAGGATGGTCGCGAAGGCGACCGCGGAGATCAGGGCCAGCAGGACCGCGCCGCCGGTCGAGTCGGCGCCACCGCCGACCGCCTCGGCGAGCAGCGGCGAGGCCAGGTTGCCCTCGCTGTTGGCGACGTCGCTGCCGGCTCCGGTCTTGAGGAGCGCGGCCGCACCGAAGCCGAGGACCAGCGTGAACAGGTAGAAGACGCCGATCAGGCCGATCGCCCAGAGCACCGACTTCCGGGCGTCGCGGGAGGTCGGCACCGTGTAGAAGCGGACCAGGATGTGCGGCAGGCCGGCGGTGCCGAGCACGAGGGCCAGGCCGAGGCTGAGGAAGTCGAGCTTGTGGGTGAGGTCGGCGCCGTACTTCAGGCCGGGCTCGAGGAAGCCCTCCTTGCCCGAGTTGGCCTGGGCCGCGCCGAGCAGCTCGGAGAGGTTGAAGTCGAACTTCGCCAGCACGAGGACGACGATCAGCGCGGAGCCGGTCATCAGCAGGACGGCCTTGACGATCTGCACCCAGGTGGTGCCCTTCATGCCACCGACCGTGACGTAGACGATCATCAGCGCGCCGACACCGGCGATGACGGCGCTGATCGCGAGCGTGTTGGTCTTGTCGATGCCGAGGAGCAGGACGACGAGGCTGCCGGCGCCGACCATCTGGGCGAGCAGGTAGAAGATCGAGACCACGACGGTAGAGGTCGCTGCCGCGGTCCGCACCGGACGTTGCTTCATCCGGTACGCCAGCTGGTCGGCCATCGTGAACTTGCCCGAGTTGCGCAGCATCTCCGCCACGAGCAGGAGGGCCACCAGCCAGGCGACGAGGAAGCCGATCGAGTAGAGGAAGCCGTCGTACCCGGCCAGCGCGATGGCGCCGGAGATGCCGAGGAAGGACGCGGCGGACATGTAGTCACCGCCGATGGCGAGGCCGTTCTGGAAGCCGGAGAACGAGCGGCCGCCGGCGTAGAAGTCGGAGGTGCCGCTGGAGTTGCGGCTGGCGCGGATCGTGATGAAGAGCGTCAGCGCGACGACGGCGAGGAAGAGTCCCGCGGTGAGGGCCTGGTTGTTCATCGGAGGTCCTTCCCGCCCGGCGCGCCCTTGGAGAGCGAGACGAAGCGCTCGTCGAGCTCGCGGGCGAGCGGGTCGAGCCGCTTGGTGGAGTAGTTGCTGTAGAGCCACGCGATGACGAAGGTCGTCGCGAACTGGAGGAGGCCGAGCACGAGGGCGACGTTGATGTTGCCCACGACCTGCTTGCTCATGAAGCCGCCCGCCCACATCGAGAGCACGACGTAGGTGAGGTACCAGACCAGGAAGGCCGCGGTGGCAGGGAACGCGAAGCCCCGGTAGCGCCGCTTCAGCTCGGCGAACTCGGCCGAGGCGTGCAGGTCGTCGTACACGGGGTCGTGGCGTGCCGCGACCACATGCGGGTCGTGGGGTGAGAGGTCGGATGACACGGGTTCCTCCTCGGTCGTGCGGTGTGACCGCGATCACGGACTCCTCCGACGCTAGGAGTGACCGCGGTCACGTCGGCAGGGGTGCGGTCCGGCGCTGCGCCGAGTGGGGACGGGTTGTCGATGAACGGTCGGTGGGACGCGACGAACGGCGCTCCGGCGAGGGTCCGCCGGACGTTCACCCCGTGGTCGGCTGCTCGTCGCGGAAGGGCTGTTGGCTGAGCCGGTTGGACGCACACTCCTCCCGGAAGGACCCCCGAGCATGTCTTCTCCCTCTTCCCGCCGCTCCGTGATCGCCGGCGGCGCCGCCGCTGCCGCGGGCGTCGGCTTCGCCGTCACCGGCGCCATGCCCTCCCTCGCCCAGAGCAGCCCGGGCAACGACACCGCGAAGCCGAACGGCAAGGCCAAGGGCCAGGGCATCGTGCCCTTCCCGCCGCTGCAGGACGACCCGGACGGCCTCCTCGCGCTGCCCGCCGGCTTCTCCTACGCGGTCGTGACCCGCGCCGGCGTCTCGAAGCTCGACGAGGGCCAGCTGACCCCGAACGCGCACGACGGCACGGCCGTGTTCACGACCGGTCGCGGCCGGTACCGCCTCATCCAGAACCACGAGCTCAAGGCCGGCTCGCCGCTCGGCGTCCCGCACGTCGCAGGCACCGTGTACGACGAGGGCGCGATCGACGCCGGTGGCTGCACCGTCATCAGCACCGACAGCCGCGGCAACAACCTCGGCGAGTTCGTCGGCATCTCCGGCACCTCGACCAACTGCGCGGGCGGCCCGACCCCCTGGGGCACGTGGCTCACCTGCGAGGAGACCGAGGACCGCGCCGGGAAGGCGTGGAGCGGCAACGGCAAGAGCGGCACCTACGCCAAGAACCACGGCTACGTCTTCGAGGTCTTCCACGACGGCCGCCACAACCCCAAGCCGATCAAGGCGTTCGGCCGCTACGCCCACGAGGCGCTCGCGATCGACCGGGCCCGCAAGCACGTCTTCCTCTCCGAGGACGCCTCGGGCCCGAACGGCCTGTTCTACCGCTGGACCGCGCCCGAGGGCTTCGAGATGGGCGCGAACCTCGCCGACCGGCTCGGCGACACCGACGGCGTCCTCGCCGCGATGCAGATCCTGATGCCCGACGGCTCCGTGCTCCCCGACGTCGCCTACCTGACCTCGGCCCAGCTCGGCCTGCCCTTCCCGGTGCGCTGGAAGGAGGTCCCCGACCGCGACGCGACGACCACCTCGGTGCGCAAGCAGTTCGCCGACGGCGAGGTCACGCGCGGCAAGAAGTTCGAGGGCGTGTGGGGCACCGACGAGGGTGCGTACGTCGTGAACTCCTTCGCGTTCTCCGACGGCGACCTGCCGGCCGACGCGGTGCCGCACGACGGCATGGTCTGGTTCTACAACTACAAGAAGGAGACCATCCAGCTCGTCGCCTACTTCCCGCACCAGAAGACCGGCGCCTCCGGCGCGGCCGCGAGGTACGACGACCTCACCTTCGACGGCCCGGACAACGTCACGGTCACCCCGTGGGGCTCGCTCGTGCTCGCCGAGGACGGCGTGGGCGCCTCGCACGTGCTGTCCGCGACGCCGTACGGCCCGACGCAGGCGATCGCCCGCAACCAGCTCAACGACTCGGAGTTCACCGGCCCGACGTTCTCCGACGACGGCAAGGTGCTCTTCGTGAACATGCAGACCCCGGGCCTGACCTTCGCGATCACGGGTCCGTGGGAGAAGTACCTGGGCTGAGGCCGACGGGCCGGCGGGGTGTGACCTGCTGCACTCCGGGCCGGGGTGACAGGCTCTCCTCCGAAATGATTAGGTAAGCCTTACCTGATCTCGGAGGAGAGCCTTCCCGTGTCACAGCTTCCGTTGCACCACGTGTTCCACCCCGACCACGCCGACCACTACGCCGCGGCGATCGGCACCGGCCTCGACCACCTGCTCGCCCACCTCAAGGGCGTCAGCGGTCCCGCGACCGGGCTCCAGCCCGACGAGGCGTCGGCGCGGGTCGCGGCCGTCGACCTCGACCGCCCGCTCGCCGGCGTCGACGCCGTCCTCGCCGAGATGTCCGACCTGTGGCTGAACGACGCGGTCTGGTTCCACGAGAAGCGGTACGCCGCCCACCTGAACTGCCCGGTCGTCGTACCGGCCCTGCTGGCGGAGCTCTTCGTGGCCTCCGTCAACAGCTCCCTCGACACCTTCGACCAGAGCGTCGGCGGCACGTTCATCGAGCGGCGGCTGGTCGACTGGACCGCCGAGCGGATCGGTTTCGGGGCCGACGCCGACGGCGTCTTCACCAGCGGTGGCAGCCAGTCCAACCTGCAGGGCCTGCTGCTGGCCCGCGGTCGCCACGAGCGGGTCCCGGCCGAGCGGCTGCGGATCCTCGCGTCTGCCGAGAGCCACTTCTCGGTGCAGAAGTCCGCCCGGCTGCTCGGCCTCGGCGACGAGTCGGTGGTCAGCGTGCCGACCGACGAGCGGCACCGGATGGACCCGGCCGCGCTCGAGCGCTCACTGGCCGCCTGCACCGCGCTCGGCCTGCGCCCGATGGCGATCGTCGCCACCGCCGGGACGACGGACTTCGGCGCGGTCGACCCGCTGCCGGCGATCGCCGACCTCGCCCGGGCCTACGACGCGTGGCTCCACGTGGACGCGGCGTACGGCGGCGGGCTGCTCGTCTCGCCCACCCGGCGCTCGCGGCTCGAGGGGATCGACCGGGCCGACTCGGTGACGATCGACTTCCACAAGACCTTCTTCCAGCCGGTGTCGTCGAGCGCGATCATCGTGCGCGACCGGGCCACCCTGCGCCCGGCGACCTGGCACGCCGACTACCTCAACCCGCGCGAGGCGACCACGCCCAACCAGGTCGACAAGAGCCTGCAGACCACCCGGCGCTTCGATGCGCTGAAGCTCTGGCTCACCCTGCGCACGATGGGCCCCGACCTCGTCGGGCAGTACGTCGACGCGGTGATCGACCTCGCCGGCGAGGTCCACGAGCGGCTGGCCGGCGCCGCGGACCTCGAGTTCGCGGCGGCGCCGGAGCTGAGCACCCTTGTCTTCCGCTACGTGCCGGCCGGAGGCGGGCTGGACGACGCGGCGCTCGGCGCGCTGAACACGACGATCCGCGCCGAGCTCTACGCGAGCGGCACCGCGATGGTCGCGGCCACCCGGGTCGACGGCGTGCAGTACCTCAAGCTGACGCTGCTCAACCCGATGGCGAGCGCCGACGACATCGTCGGGATCCTCGACACGGTGCGGGCCTTCGGCGAGCGGATCGCGTCCCGTGACGGTCGCTGCACGACCTCCCCGACCACCGGCGTGGGGGTGGCGCGGTGATCACGCACGACTTCGTGGCGATCGGGCTCGGCCCGTTCAACCTGGGCCTGGCCTGCCTGACCGACCCGCTGCGCGGCACCGCCGAGTCACCGGGGCTCGACGGCGTCTTCCTCGAGGCCCGCGACCGCTTCGACTGGCATCCGGGGATGCTGCTCGACGACGCGACCCTCCAGGTGCCCTTCCTCGCCGACCTGGTCACCATGGCCGACCCGACGTCGCGGTGGTCCTTCCTCAACTACCTCAAGCAGGCCGGCCACCTCTACCCGTTCTACATCCGTGAGAGCTTCTACCCCCTGCGCCGCGAGTACGACGACTACTGCCGCTGGGCGGCCGAGTCGTTGCCCGGCATCCACTTCGGCCAGCCCGTGACGGCGGTCGAGCACGACGGGGCGGCGTACACGGTCAGCACGGGGGCGGGGGAGACGTTCCGGGCCCGGCGGCTCGTCCTGGGCGTCGGCACGTCGCCGCGCGTCCCCGAGTCGCTGCGTCCGGTCGTGGGCCGGCCCGGCGTCACCCACTCCGCCGACTACCTCGCCCACCGCGAGGCGCTGCAGGCCCAGGAGCGGATCACGGTGGTCGGCAGCGGCCAGAGTGCGGCGGAGATCTACCTCGACCTGCTCGCTGCCGCGCCCGAGCACGGCTACGAGCTGGTGTGGCTGACGCGCAGCCCGCGCTTCTTCCCGATGGAGTACACCAAGCTCACCCTCGAGATGACCTCCCCGGAGTACGGCGCCTACCACCGCGCGCTGCCGATGGAGACCCGCGACCGGCTGGCCCGCGACCAGCGCCACCTCTTCAAGGGGATCAGCGCCGACCTGGTCGACGCGATCTTCGACCTGCACTACCAGCAGCGGGTCACCGGCGACGGGCCGCGGACGACGCTGCTCACCAACACCGAGGTGCGCGCGGCGCGACCCGTGGAGGGCGGGTCCGAGCTGGACCTGCTGCACACCGAGACCGGCGAGGCCTTCTCCCTGTCGACCGGTGGACTGGTGCTCGCGACCGGCTACGGCCCGACCGTCCCGGGGTTCCTGGACCGGATCGAGCACCGGATCCGCCGCGACGCACGCGGTCGCTACGACGTCGCCGACGACTACTCCGTCGACGTCGCCGGTGGCGAGGTCTTCGTCCAGAACGCCGAGGAGCACACCCACTCGCTGCTCGCACCCGACCTCGGGATGGGGGCGCACCGCAACTCGGTGATCATCGCGGCGATGCTCGGTCGTGAGGTCTACCCCGTCGAGAAGCGGATCGCGGTGCAGACCTTCGGGGTGCCGGACAGGTTCCGTCAGGAGGTCGCCCGATGAGCCGCTCCCTGACGTCCCGGATCACGATCGAGCCGCTCGACCTGTCGCGCGACGTCGGGCTCCTCCACGCCTGGGTCACCCACCCGCGCTCGGCGTTCTGGATGATGCAGGACGCATCGCTCGACGACGTCCGCACCGAGTACGCCGCCATCGCCGCCGACCCCCACCACGACGCCTTCCTCGGCCGGATCGGCGGACGACCCACCTTCCTGGTGGAGACCTACGACCCGGCGCGCGCCACGGGGATGGGTGATCTGCCCGAGCTGCGGCCGGGCGACCTCGGCATGCACGTGCTCGTCGCACCGCCCGAGGGCGCGCCCGTCCCCGGCCTGACGACGGCGGTCTTCGACGCGGTGATGGCCTTCTGCTTCGCCGACCCCGCCGTCGAGCGGGTCGTCGTCGAGCCCGACGTCCGCAACCACGCCATCCGCGCCAAGAACCTCGCCGCCGGCTTCACCGAGCTCCGCGAGATCCCGCTGCCCGGCAAGACGGCCATGCTCTCGGTCTGCCCGCGGGCGGACTGGAACGCCCCGGAGCTCGTCCGCCTCCCCGACCCGCCCGGCGCGGTAGTCCCGGACGAAAAGCACCGTCCGGGGGCCGATTTCGGTGCTTTTCGTCAGGGACTACCGTCCAGCGAGCACCTGACCCCCGACCTGATGGCGCGCGCCCAGCGGCACCTGGTGGCCAAGGCACTGTCCGAGTTCAGCCACGAGCGGATGATCGCGCCGGTCGCCGAGCCGGGGCGACCGGGACGCTGGCGGGTGGAGACCGACCGGTCGTCGTACACGTTCGCGGCGCGGGTGAAGAGGCTCGAGCACTGGGTCATCGACGCGCACTCGGTCGAGCGGACCGTCGACGGCGAGCCGCGCGAGCCCGACGCGCAGGAGCTGGTCGCCGAGCTGGCGCCGGTGCTGGGCATCCCGGACTCCCTGCTGCCGACCTATCTCGAGGAGATCGCCTCGACGCTGGCGTCGACGACGTGGAAGCTGCGCCACCGGGCGGTGCCGGTCGCCGAGCTGGTCGACGCGGACTACCAGGAGATCGAGTCGGCGATGACCGAGGGCCACCCGGCCTTCGTCGCCAACAACGGGCGGATCGGCTTCGGGCTCGACGACTACACCGCGTTCGCACCCGAGACCGGCGCCGCCGTGCGCCTGCACTGGGTCGCTGCGCGGCGCAGCCTCACGCACCTGTCGCTGGGTGCGGACCAGACCGAGCAGGCCCTGTACGACGCCGAGCTGGCCCCCGGCGTCCGCGACCGCTTCCGCGCGCGGCTCGGAGCGCTGGGCCTGGCGGCCGACGACTATCTGTTGCTGCCGGTGCACCCGTGGCAGTGGCGCAACAAGCTGGCGATCACCTTCGCGCCGGACGTCGCGCGCCGCGACCTCGTCCACCTCGGCGAGGGCGACGACGAGCACCGACCGCAGCAGTCGATCCGCACCTTCTTCAACGCCAGTCGGCCCGAACGGCACTACGTGAAGACGGCGCTCGCGATCCAGAACATGGGCTTCGTGCGGGGCCTCTCGCCGAAGTACATGGAGGCGACGCCGGCGATCAACGACTGGGTCGCCTCGCTCGTGCACGCCGACGAGGAGCTGCAGGCGTGCGGCTTCGAGGTGCTGCGCGAGCTGGCGGCGATCGGCTACACGGGCGACGCCTTCCACCGGCTGGCCGGCACCTCCCCCTACCGGAAGATGATCGCGGCGCTGTGGCGGGAGAGCCCCGTGCCGCGGACTCCGGCAGGGGAGCAGCTCACCACCATGGCCGCGCTGCTGCACCGCGACGCCGACGGCGACGCGCTGGTGACCGCGTGGATCAAGGCCTCGCCGGTCGACGCGGCGACGTGGGTGGCGGCGTACCTGCGCGCCTACCTGCGCCCGCTCGTGCACTGCCTGTACGCCTACGACCTCGCCTTCATGCCCCACGGCGAGAACCTCCTGCTGCGGCTGCGCGACCACGTGCCGGTGGGCGCCTTCATGAAGGACATCGGCGAGGAGATCGCGGTGATGGGTGAGCTGGACCTGCCGGAGGAGGCGGAGCGGGTCCGTGGCAGCTTCCCCGACGACGTCAAGGCGCTGGCGATCCACACCGACGTCCTGGACGGGGTGCTGCGCCACGTCGCCGCGATCCTCGACGAGGACGGGATCCTGCCCGAGGACGAGTTCTGGGCGATCGCCCGGCAGACCATCGAGCAGCACGCGGCCGACCACCCCGAGCTGGCGGAGGCCGCCGCGCGCTACGACCTGCTCCGCGAGCGGTTCCGCCACAGCTGCCTCAACCGGCTGCAGCTGCGCAACACGTTGCAGATGGTCGACATCGCCGACCAGGCCGAGTCGCTGATCTTCGCCGGGACCCTGGCGAACCCGGTCAGTCCCGTGGCGCCGTGATCACCCGGGATGCGTGGGGCATCCCGCACGTCACCGGGGCCTCTGTCCTCGAGGTCGCCCGGGAGCAGGGGCGCGCCACCGCGCAGGACCGGTCGTGGCAGCTCGAGGTGGAGCGGCGTCGTGCCGAGGGGACCTGCGCGGAGCTCTTCGGTGCCTCGGCCCGGGAGTGGGACGTGCTGGCCCGGCGGGCGCTGCTGGTCGACGTGGCCCGTCGCGCGCACGCGGCGCTGGCGCCGGAGAGCCGGGCCTTCGTCGACGCGTACGTCGACGGCGTCAACGACGTCGTCGGTGGTCGAGGAGGTCGCGCAGTGACCGTCACGAGACCCTGGCAGCGCTGGACGCCGCTCGCCGTCTTCGCCGTGCAGCACCTGCTCTTCTCCCGCTTCCCCGGCAAGCTCTGGCAGCACCACGTCGCGTCCGTCCTCGGCGACGACGCCGCCGAGGCGCTCGACCTGTTGCGCACCGAGGGCCTGCCCGGCGGCAGCAACGCCGTCGCCGTGGCGGGCTCCCTCACGGCGAGCGGGCTGCCGATCGTCGCCGGCGACCCGCACCGGGTCATCGAGGCCCCCGGCTGCTACGCCCAGGTCCGGCTCACCTGCACCGACCCCGACGACCCCTTCGACGTCGCGGGCCTGACGTTCGCGGGCGTCCCCGGCGTCCAGCACTTCGGCCACGCCGGTTCCGTCGCGTGGGGCGTCACCAACGCGGTCGCCGACGACGAGGACGTGTACGCCGAGGAGCTGGTCCGCCACCGCGGCGCCGTCATCGCGCGCGGCGCCACCGGCTGGGAGCCGGTCGCGCGCCGGTTCGAGGTGGTCCGGGTCCGCAGCGCCGAGGACGTGTACGACGCCGTGCCGGTCGAGGTCCTCGTCACCGAGCGCGGTCCCGTGGTGACCGGCGGGCCGGGGCGGCCCGACACCTTCAGCCTGCGCAATCCCTCGTCGGTGCTGGGGAATCTCGGCTTCGACACCCTCCTTCCCCTGCTGCGCTCGAGGTCCGCCACGGATGTCGCCGCGGCGTTCGCCCACTGGGTGGGCCCGGTCGACAACCTCCTCGTCGCCGACGTGGCCGGCATCGAGCACCGCGTCGTCGGCCGCGTGCCCACGCGCGGTGCGGACGGAACGTGGACCGGCTGGGTCGAGGACCTGCCCCGCCGGACCGGCGAGGTGCTGGTCACCGCCAACGACCGCGCCACCGACGACTTCGCGCGGATCGGCGACGACTTCGCGCCCCCGCACCGGGCACACCGGCTGACCGAGGTCGTCGACGGGCTGGTCGCTGCCGGCCCGGTCACGCCGGAGGCGCTCGGCGGTGCGTTGGCCGACGACCGGCAGGTCGCGGGGGAGGCGCTGCTCGACCTCGCCGCCACCCTGGTCGACCTGTCCCCGCCGGCAACGGTTCTGCGCGACCGGCTGCTCGCCTGGGACCGCCGGATGGCCGTCGACAGCGTCGAGGCCGCCCTCTTCGCCACGGTCCGGGCCGCGGTCGTCGAGGCCTACGCGACCGCGCCCGCCCTCGCCGGGGTCGACGCCTCGCCGTTCGGCGAGCTCTACGCCCCCTGGTTCGACCTCCGCGGCCGGCTCCGGCTGGCGCTCCCGACGCTGCTCAGCGCGCAGAAGGCCTTCGGTGTCGACCCGCTTCAGGCCGTCGCCGACGCGCTCGAGATCGTCGCCCACGCGCCCGAGCCCGCGCCGTGGGGGAGCGCGCACGTCGTCGTACCACTGACAGCGGCGCAGCAGTTCGGCCTCGCGGCTCCCGACGGCCACGCCCCGCCGTGGCCGCCCGTCGCGGGCGACGACGACTGCGTCCTGGCGACGCGGGCGCTCGGCGGCACCGGCGCCTGCGTGCACGGCCCGGTCGCCCGCTTCGTGTGGGACCTCGCGGGCGACTCACGCTGGGTCGTGCCGCTCGGCGCGTCCGGCGACCCGGCCTCGCCCCACCACCACGACCAGCAGGCGGCATGGGCCGCCGGCCGCACCATCCCCCTGGAGGACCGTTGACCGTCGTCGTACGACCCGTGGAGCCCGCGGCCGATGCCGCCCTGCTCACCGGCTGGGTGAGTGCCGAGCGCGCCTCCTTCTGGAACATGGTCGGGCTGGGCCGGGCCGAGGTCGAGGACATCTACACCTACATCCAGGAGCAGGAGCACCTCGCGGCGTACCTCCTCGTCCTCGACGACGTGCCCGTCGGCCTGTTCCAGACCTACGACCCGCAGGTCGACGAGATCGGCGGGTTCTACGACCGCCGTGAGGGTGACGTGGGCGTCCACCTGCTGCTCGCGGACGACGAGCGCCGGAGCGGCCGTACGGCGGAGGTCCTCGCCGCCGGGCTCGACTTCGTCGCCCACCTCCCCGGCTGCCGGCGGATCGTCTTCGAGCCCGACGCGCGCAACCACGCCTCCATCGCGCTGATGGAGCGGCTGGGCGCGGAGCGCGGTCCGCTGGTGGACCTCCGGACGTCGATCTCGGAGAAGCCGGCGCAGTTCTTCTTTCTCGACCGGGACCGGGCGCTGGCGCTGGTTGGGAGGAGCCCGCGCAGTTGAGGAAGAGCCGGGACGGGCGACCGGTCGGCATGAGAAGGTCCGGTCTGTGCCTGGCATCGATGGACTCACCACTGTTCTCGAGGCCGCATTGCCTAGAGAACGCCTCCCCCTGATCCGGGTGGACTTCAGCGACCCGAAGGCCTGGCGGCGTCTTGCGAAGGCCGTCTCAACGCCTGTCGATTTCAGCAGTCCGATCGACAACGACCCGGACGACTTCGACCCGGGCTACTCGGTCCCGCTCGACGTGATTGACGACCCGGCCTTCGCAGGCATCACGGCCGCCGACCTGGTCGACGCGGCGGAGCTATCTGAAGCGGCAGGTATGCGGGGCTACGCGATCCTCGTCGACACCCGCAGCGTCGCGGAGGCGGCAGGCGACGGCGGACTCGCATCAGTCGAGATCGTCGACCTCGCCAGGATCCCCGGTCAGACTTTCCGGTGCCTGGCCACCAGCGTGGCGACCGTCCACGCCAATCTGAGCACCGGCAATCTGTTCTTCGACGAGTTCACCACTGGTGACGAGGTCTTCGACGGATAGGTGACGATCTGCTCGGCCGTCTCCCCCGGCTAGTGCCGATGGGCATGCGCGCGTCCCCAGGAAGTCGGTTGTGGACAGCGTGGCGTTCGAACATGCGTTCGAGTATCATATGGGTATGGCAGCGCAGCTCACGGCGGAGGAGGTCCGATCCTTCGTTGACCGGATCACCGGTAGTGCCTGCCCGGAGCACCCTGCTGCGCAGGTCGACGTGGTCGCGGCGTTGGAGGTGTTGAAGTCGGCCGCGGCTGCGGTGCAGGCCGAGGTGTCGGTGGTGTACGACGCCCGCCGCCGCGCCGACGAGGCAGCGGCCGGTGTCCGGGCGGCCCGCCAGGGCCGCGGTGTCGCCTCCGAGATCGCCCTGGCCCGCCGCGAGTCACCCCACCGCGGGCAGGTCCTGCTCGGTCTGGCGAAGGTCCTTCACGCCGAGATGCCGCACACCCTGGCCCGGCTCCGCGACGGCTCCCTGTCCGAGTTCCGCGCGATGCTGCTGGCCCGCGAGACCGCCTGCCTGCCGCTTGAGCTACGGATGTTCGCCGACGAGGAGACCTGCGCCGACCCTGCCGCCCTCGCCGGGGTCGGGACCCGGGAACTGATCGGCCGGATCCGCCGGCTCGTGGCCGAGCTCGACCCCGCTGCGGTCGCTCGCCGGGCCCGCAAGGCCGCCAGCGACCGCAACGTCACGGTCCGGCCGGCGCCGGACACGATGACCTACCTGACCGCGCTGGTCCCGGTCGCCCAAGGGGTCGCGGCCTACGCCGCGCTCCGCAAGGCCGCTGAGGCGGCCCGTGCCGCCGGCGACCCCAGGTCCCTCGGTCAGCTGATGAGCGACCTGCTCGTCGCCCGGATCACCGGGGTCGCCGACATCGGCACCCCCGAGGCAGCGCCGGCCGTGCCGGTCACGGTCGACGTGGTGATCTCCGACGAGTCCCTGGCCGGTGGCCACGCCCCTGCGGAGGTCTCCGCGGACGGCGTACCGGCCGAGGTGGTGCCGGTCGAGGTCGCCCGCAACCTCCTCGCCCAGGCCATCGACCAGCCGGCTGACAGCGAGGTGATCAACTGGTTCCGGTGCCTGTACCGCAACCGCTTGGGCCGGCTGGTCGCGATGAGCACCCGCAACCGGTTTCACACCAAGGCGATGGGTGAGTTCCTCGCCCTGCGCGGGGCCGGGATCTGCGCCACCCCCTTCTGCGACGCACCCATCCGGCATAACGACCACATCACCCCCGTCGCCGACGGCGGCAACACCACCGTCGACGACGGCCAAGGCCTCTGTCAGGCGTGCAACCACGCCAAACAAGCCCCCGGCTGGCGACAACACCAGGTCGGGCACCCCGTCGACCGTCACCAGGTCGAGACGATCACCCCGACCGGCCACCGCTACACCGCCACCCCGCCCGCCCCACCCGGCTGGCGAGAACCCCGCTACGTCCAGACCGGCCCCGGCCGCTACCAGCTCATCGCCTGATCAGCTCCGCAACAGCAGGTCCACGGTGCCGATGTCCTGGAGTCGATCCACTTGCCGGTGCTCGGCCTCCACGTTCGCAGTGAGGTCCGGATGACCGCCGACACGGAACGCACCGGAGGTGAGCCTGTGAGGTGCGTGAGCCCGTGAGATCGAGTTGACGCAATGAGATCTCGCAACACGATGGGGCGAAACGAGGGGCGCACAGGATCGGGTCCACCATCCGACATCCCCGCGTCTCGTGACGCTTGCTGCGCAAGCTCCTCGACGACCGGGTAACGCCAGGAGCCCGAGAATGACACTGACCACCAACAACGGCCCGGACGAGTCCGTCGTCACCGCGCCGAGTCCGACCAAGGCCCACCGATCCGGGCGGTGGATCGAGGACTGGCGCCCCGAGGATCCCGAGTTCTGGGAGAAGACGGGCGCGCCGATCGCCAAGCGCAACCTGATCTGGTCGATCTTCGCCGAGCACCTCGGGTTCTCGGTGTGGCTGATCTGGAGCGTCTCGTCGGCGTTCCTGGTCGCGCAGGGGTTCACCTTCACGCCGCAGCAGCTCTTCTTCCTCATCGCCATCCCGAACCTCGTCGGCGCGCTGATTCGGGTGCCCTACACGCTGGCGGTCGGCAAGTTCGGCGGTCGCAACTGGACGATGGTCAGCGCGGCCCTGCTGCTGATCCCGACCCTGTCGTTCGCCTACTTCGTGACGCAGCCGGACACGCCGTACTGGACCTTCTGCGTGATCGCGGCGACCGCCGGCTTCGGCGGCGGCAACTTCGCCAGCTCGATGGCCAACATCAACTTCTTCTACCCGGCGCGCCTCAAGGGCGCCGCGCTCGGCCTCAACGCCGCGGGCGGCAACCTGGGTGTCGCGATCATCCAGTTCTTCCTGCCCGTGATCGTCGGCGGCGCCGGCATCTTCGGCCTGGTGAAGGCCTCGCAGGGTGGCATCCACCTCGAGCGCGCTGCCTGGGTGTACGCCGGCCTCGCGGTCATCGCGGTGCTCGCCGCGTTCTTCTTCATGGACAACCTGTCCAACGCCAAGACCGACACCAAGCAGCAGCTGAGCGTGCTGAAGCACAAGCACACGTGGGTCATGTCGTTCCTCTACATCGGCACCTTCGGCTCGTTCATCGGCTACTCCGCCGCGATGCCCCTGCTCATCAAGCTGAACTTCTGGCGCCAGCCGGTCCCGGCGGTCGAGGGCATCGGCATCAACTTCGCCTTCTACGCGTTCCTCGGTGCCCTCGTCGGCTCGGTCGCCCGTCCGCTCGGTGGCTACCTGGCCGACCGCTTCGGCGGTGCCCGGGTCACGCTGCTCGCCTTCTCGGGCCTGGTCGTCGGCACGCTCGGCATCCTCTTCACGCTGAGCCAGCTGCAGGAGCTCCCGCCGCCGCCGGACAAGGCCAAGCTCGCGGAGATCGCCGCCGACCCGGCCGCCTTCCAGTACCCCGACGCCGTGCGGGCCGCGGTCGAGTCCAACGCCGACATCTTCCCGCTCTTCCTCGGCATCTTCCTGTTCGTCTTCGCCTGCACCGGCATCGGCAACGGCTCGACGTACAAGATGATCCCGGCGATCTTCCGCAAGGACGCCGTCGTCGCGACCGGTGAGGGCACCCCCGAGCGTGAGCTCGCCGTCCTCGACGCCACGAAGAAGTCGTCCGCCGCGGTCGGCATCATCGGCGCGGTGGGTGCGCTGGGCGGCTTCCTGATCCCGATCACGTTCAACAGCCCGTGGGTGACCGCGCCGCTCGACGCCACCAAGAGCGCCTTCACCATCTTCACGGTGTTCTACGTGGTCTGCGCCCTCGTGACCTTCACCGTCTACCTCCGCAAGCGCTCCGGCGCCAAGGCGGACACCGGGTACGTCGGGGTCTGAGTCGCCGCGCAACTACCGGATTCGTCGCGAGACCGCCAGGTCCGCGACGAATTCGGTAGTTGAACCGGAGCCACGAACGGCCCGAGAACTGGAAGGGACGACATGACCGAGACCGCCGACCGCAGCCCCGTGAAGACGCACTGCCCCTACTGCAGCCTGCAGTGCGGCATGGCGATCTCCCGGAAGGGTCGCGCGGGCATCGAGATCGGTGCCTGGGAGGAGTTCCCGGTCAACGAGGGCGCGATGTGCCGCAAGGGCTGGACGTCCGGGGAGCTGCGCGGCAGCCGGGAGCGGCTGACCACCCCGATGGTCCGCGACCGCGCCACCGGCGAGCTCCGCGCCGCCGAGTGGGACGAGGCCCTCGACCACATCGCCCGCCGGCTCGCGGTCCTGCAGGCCGAGCACGGCAACGACGCGGTCGCGGTCTTCGGCGGCGGCGGCCTGACGAACGAGAAGTCCTACCAGCTCGGCAAGTTCGCCCGGGTCGCGCTCGGCACCAGCCAGATCGACTACAACGGCCGCTGGTGCATGAGCTCGGCCGCGAGCGCCGGCAACCAGGCCTTCGGCGTCGACCGCGGGCTGCCCTTCCCACTCGTGGACATCGAGCAGGCCGACGTGGTCGTGCTCGTGGGCTCCAACCTGGCCGAGACGATGCCGCCGGCCGCCCGCCACCTCGACCGCCTCCGCGAGCGCGGCGGCAAGGTCGTCGTCATCGACCCGCGGCTCACCTCGACCGCCGAGCGCGCCGACCTCTTCCTGCAGCCGGTGCCCGGCACGGACCTGGCCCTCGCCCTCGGCGTCCTGCACCTGCTGGACGCGCAGGGCGCCGTCGACGAGGAGTACGTCGCCCGCCGCACCACCGGCTTCGACGAGGTCCGCCGCTCGGTGGCCGCCTGGTGGCCCGAGCGCGTCGAGCGCACCACCGGGGTGGCGACCGACGAGCTGCGGGCGCTGGTCGACCTGCTCGCCGGCAACGAGAAGGTGATCGTGCTGACCGCGCGCGGTGCCGAGCAGCACGCCCAGGGCACCGCGACCGTGCTCGGCTGGCTCAACGTGGCGCTCGCGCTGGGCATGCCCGGCAAGCCGTCGTCCGGCTACGGCTGCCTCACCGGCCAGGGCAACGGCCAGGGCGGCCGCGAGCACGGCCAGAAGGCCGACCAGCTGCCGGGCTACCGGATGATCGACGACCCCGCGGCGCGTGCGCACGTGGCCGGTGTCTGGGGCGTGGACCCGGACACCCTCCCCGGCAAGGGGAGGTCCGCCTACGAGTTGCTCGAGTCGCTCGGCGACGGCGGTGGCCCGAGGGCGCTGCTCGTCTTCGGCTCCAACATCGTGGTGTCCGCGCCGCACGCCACCCACGTCACCCAGCGACTGGAGTCCCTCGACCTGCTGGTCGTCTGCGACATCGTGATGTCCGAGACCGCCGCGCTCGCCGACGTCGTCCTGCCGATCACGCAGTGGGCCGAGGAGAGCGGGACCATGACCAACCTCGAGGGTCGCGTCATCCTGCGCCGGCGCGCGATCACGCCGCCGGCCGGGGTACGCAGCGACCTCGACGTCATCGCCGGCCTCGCCTCGCGCCTCGGCGCCCCCATCGACTTCTCGACCGACCCGGAGGAGATCTTCGAGGAGCTCGGTCGCGCGTCGGCCGGCGGCAAGGCCGACTACTCCGGCATCACCTACGCGCGGATCGCCGAGGAGAAGGGCGTCTTCTGGCCCTGCCCGGCGACCGATGGCGACGCCGCGCCCCACCCCGGCACGCCGCGGATGTTCACCGAGTCCTTCCCGACCCCGGACGGCCGGGCACGCTTCCTGGTGCAGGAGTTCGCCGGCGCGGCCGAGCAACCCGACGAGTCGTACCCGGTGCACCTGACGACGGGCCGCGTGCTGGCGCAGTACCAGTCCGGCGCGCAGACCCGCCGGATCAAGGGGCTCACCGACGAGGGCGCGTTCGTCGAGATCCACCCGATGCTCGCCGACCGGATCGGCGCGCACGACGGCGATCCCGTCCTGGTCCGCACCCGGCGCGGCGAGATGAAGGCGCCGGCGCGGGTCGTCACCACCATCCGACCCGACACGATCTTCGTGCCCTTCCACTGGGTCGGCGCCAACCGGCTCACCAACGACGCCCTCGACCCGTCGAGCCGGATGCCGGAGTTCAAGGTCTGCGCGGCCGAGGTCCTCGTCTGATCAACGCCCCCGTGACCGCCCCGACGGCGTGATGCCGTGAGGACGGTGAGGCCGTGAGGACTAGTTGACCTCGGGGTCCATCACGGGCGCGGGACGTGAAATCTCCGGCCAGCATCATGGACACATGACCGAGAGCCACCGCCCCGACCGGCCGCTGAGGCGGCTCGTCGTCGTCGGCTCCGGCATGGCCGCGACCCGGCTCGTCGAGGAGCTGGTGGCCCGCCGGGCCACCGAGCTGTACGCGATCACCGTCCTCGGCGACGAGCCCGTGGCGCCGTACAACCGGATCCTGCTGTCCGCCGTCCTCGAGGGCACGCACCGCGCCGAGGCGCTCACGCTCCGCTCGCCCGAGTGGTACGACGAGCACGGCATCGACCTCCGTCTCGGCGCCCGCGTGCTGGGGGTCGACCGCGACCACCGCGACGTGATGCTCGTCGACGGCACCCTCATCGAGTACGACGTCCTGGTGCTCGCCACGGGCAGCATCCCCACGCTCCCGCCGATCCGCGGCCTGGTCCGCATGGACGGCTCGCTCCACGACGCGGTGCACGCGTTCCGCAGCCTGGCCGACTGCGAGCGGCTGCTCGAGGCGATCACCGCGACCGACGAGGACGGCCGTCCGGTCAACCGGCGCGCGGTGGTCGTCGGTGGCGGCCTGCTCGGCCTGCAGGTCGCCCGTGCGCTGGGCGCCCGCGGCCTCGACACGGAGATCGTCGAGGGTGCCGAGCACGTGCTCCACCAGCAGATCGACACCGCCGCGGGGCGCATCCTCGCCCGCGACCTGAAGAAGCTCGGCGTCGCGGTCTACACCGGCTCGCGGGCGATCCGGCTCGACTCGGAGGACGGTCCGCTGGGCCGGGGACGGGTCCGCGTCCTCGACCCGCTGCCGCGCAACCCCGGCCGGGTCTCGCTGCGCCTCGACAACGGCTTCACCCTCGACACCGACCTGTTGGTCCTCACCGCCGGCGGTCGCCCGTCGACGGCGCTGGCCCGCGGCGCCGGCCTCGAGGTCCGTCGCGGCATCGTCGTGGACGACCGGCTCGCCAGTGTCACCGACCCGAGCATCCACGCCCTCGGCGACTGCGTCGAGCACGGTGGTCGCACGACGGGCTTCGTCCCGCCGGCATGGGAGCAGGCCGGGGTCCTGGCGGGCATCCTCTGCGACGAGCCCGTGACGTACGACGGCGCCCGCATCGTCGCCCGTCTGCGGGCCACCGACCTCGACGTCGCCGTCCTGGGTGACGCCGAGCGGGAGATCGCCACCGGCGGCGAGGTCGTCGAGGTCTCCAACCCGATCTCCGGCTCGCACCGCCGCCTCGTCGTCCGCGACGGCCGGATCGTGGCCGCCACCCTGGTCGGCGACCTCTCGCGCGTCGGCCTGATCACCCAGCACTTCGACCGGCAGACGGTCCTCGGGCCGCGCGAGCCCGGGAACCTCCTCATGCCGGAGCGCACCGGGGAGGAGCGCAGCGCCGCGCTCACCCTCCCCGACGACGCCGAGGTGTGCGCCTGCGCCGGCGTCACCGCCGGCCGGATCCGCGGCTGCTCGTCGTACGAGCAGGTCCGCGACACCACCCGCGCGACCACCGGATGCGGTGGCTGCGCCAGCACCGTCCGCCAGCTCCTGCAGAGCCGCAGCAGTGACCCCGCCCTCGCCACGAAAGGTGCCTGAACCATGGCTCCTCACCTCCGCAAGCAACTCGTCGTGGTCGGCCACGGCATGGTCGGCCACCGCTTCGTCCAGGCCGCGATCGAGCGCGGGCTGACCGAGACCCACGACATCGTGGTGCTCGGCGAGGAGCCGCGCCCGGCGTACGACCGCGTCGCCCTGACCTCCTTCTTCGAGGTGGGCGCGGAGGCGCTCTCCTTCCTCCCCGAGGGCGTGTACGACGACCCGCGAGTCAGGCTGCTGCTCGAGGCCGAGGTCACCCACATCGACCGGGACGCGCAGGTCGTGACCCTCGCCGACGGCGACACGGTCCGCTACGACGAGCTGGTCCTCGCGACGGGTGCGGCGCCCTTCGTGCCGCCGGTGCCCGGCAAGGACCTCGACAACGTCTTCGTCTACCGCACCATCGAGGACCTCGAGGCGATCCGCGAGGCGTCGAGGGGCGCGCGGGCCGGTGCGGTGATCGGGGGCGGCCTGCTCGGCCTGGAGGCCGCGAACGCGCTGCACCAGCTGGGCGTCGCGACCCACGTGGTCGAGATGGCGCCGCGGCTGATGGCCGTGCAGGTCGACGACGCCGGCGGCGCGACCCTCAAGCGGCACGTCGAGGAGCTCGGCCTCACCGTGCACACCGGCGTGCTGACCGAGCTGATCGACGGGGACGCCGACGGGAAGGTCAGCGGCATCAAGTTCAAGGACGAGGACACGCTGCCCCTCGACATCGTCGTCTTCTCCGCGGGCATCCGCCCCCGTGACGCGATCGCCCGCGAGGCCGGCCTCGACATCGCCGAGCGCGGCGGCGTCCTGGTCGACGAGCAGTGCCGCAGCTCGGACGAGAACATCTGGGCGATCGGCGAGTGCGCCGCCCCGGGCGGCCGGATGTACGGCCTGGTCGCGCCCGGCTACACGATGGCCGAGGTCGTCGTCGACACGCTGCTCGGTGGCGAGGCGGGTGCGTTCACCGGCGCCGACATGTCCACCAAGCTCAAGCTGCTCGGTGTCGACGTGGCGTCCTTCGGCGACGCCTTCGGCAGCACCGACGACTGCCTGGAGCTGGTCTTCGCCGACGCGGTGGCGGGCATCTACAAGAAGCTCGTCGTCAAGGAGAACGACAAGGGCGGCTTCGAGCTGCTCGGCGGCATCCTGGTCGGCGACGCGTCGGCGTACGGCGTGCTGCGGCCGATGGTCGGCAGTGGCATGGAGCTGCCGGCCAACCCGGAGGAGCTGATCCTCCCGGCCGGGCGTGGCGGCGGCGTCGAGCTCGGGCTGCCGGACGAGGCGCAGGTCTGCTCCTGCAACGACGTCACCAAGGCCGAGATCAAGGCGGCCGTCTCCGACGGTGCGACCCTCAACGACGGGGGCCCCTGCACCGACGCGGGCTGCGTCACCAAGTGCACGAAGGCCGGCTCGACCTGTGGGTCGTGCAAGACGGTCGTGAAGAAGATCGTCGAGGACCACTTCGCCGCGACCGGCAAGGTCGTCGACAAGTCGCTGTGCGAGCACTTCGCGATGACCCGGCAGGAGCTCTTCGAGGTGGTCGCCGTCCACGGCTACAACCGCTTCGACGACATCATCGAGGGCCACGGCAGGGGTCGCGGCTGCGACATCTGCAAGCCCGCGGTCGCCTCGATCCTCGCCAGCCTGCTCAACCACCACGTGCTCGACGGCGCCAACGCGACGCTGCAGGACACCAACGACGCCTATCTCGCCAACCTGCAGAAGAACGGCACCTACTCGGTCGTCCCACGCATCCCCGGCGGCGAGATCACGCCCGACAAGCTGATCGTGATCGGCCAGGTCGCCAAGGAGTTCGGCCTCTACACCAAGATCACCGGCGGCCAGCGGATCGACCTCTTCGGCGCCCGCATGGAGGACCTGCCGGCGATCTGGAAGAGGCTCGTCGACGCCGGCATGGAGTCCGGGCACGCCTACGGCAAGTCGCTGCGCACGGTGAAGTCCTGCGTCGGCTCCACCTGGTGCCGCTACGGGGTGCAGGACTCCGTCGGCATGGCGATCGAGCTGGAGCTGCGCTACCGCGGCCTGCGTTCGCCCCACAAGCTCAAGGGCGGCGTCTCGGGCTGCGCCCGCGAGTGCGCGGAGGCGCGGTCCAAGGACTTCGGCATCATCGCCACCGAGAAGGGCTGGAACCTCTATGTCTGCGGCAACGGCGGCGCCATCCCGGCCCACGCGCAGCTGCTGGCCGGCGACCTGTCCCGCGAGGAGCTGATCCGCTACCTCGACCGGTTCCTCATGTACTACATCCGCACCGCCGACCGGCTCCAGCGCACGTCGTACTGGATGGACGCCATCGGCGGGCTGGACCGGATCCGCGAGGTCGTCGTCGACGACAGCCTCGGCCTCGGCGCCGAGCTGGAGGCCGCCATGGCCCGCCACGTCGACTCCTACTTCGACGAGTGGAAGGCCACGATCGAGGACCCGGAGAAGCTCGCCCGCTTCGTGTCCTTCGTCAACGCGCCCGGCACGCCCGACCCCAACATCACCTTCCGCGAGGAGCGCGGCCAGATCCAGGCCGCCAACAACGACGGGCCGGTCTCGCTCGGCGCCACGATCCCGGTGGGAGGCCCCCGATGACGCACACCGCCGAGCAGGACGCGACCGCGATGGAGACCGCGGTCTGCCGCCTCGAGCAGATCCGGCCCGAGTCGGGCGTCACCGCGCTCGTCGACGGCGAGGCCGTCGCCGTCTTCCGGACGTACGACGACCAGGTGTTCGCGCTCTCGAACTTCGACCCGTTCGGCCGCGCCTCCGTCCTCTCCCGCGGGATCGTGGGCACGAAGACGGTCCGCACCGGCGATGCGGAGGAGCAGGTGCCCTTCGTGGCCAGCCCCCTGCTGAAGCAGCCGTTCGACCTCCGCACGGGCGCCTGCATCGACGATCCGGCGGTCGTCGTACCGACCTGGGACGTCCGCGTCGCCGACGGGGTGGTGCTCGTCGGCGCCCGACGCGAGACACTGTGACGGTGCCGACCAGCGAGCAGCCCCTCCTCGGATTCCGGATCGGGGTGACGGCTGCCCGCCGGGCCGACGAGCAGGTCGCGCTGCTGGAGCGCCGTGGCGCGGAGGTCGTGCACGCGCCGGCGCTGTCGGTCGACCCCAACCGGATCGACGAGGTCGGGCTGCTGGCCGCGACGAAGGACGTGCTGGCCCAGCCGGTCGACATCTTCGTCGCGACGACCGGCATCGGCCTCAAGTCGTGGTTCACCGCTGCCGAGCGGTGGGGGCTGCTGGACGACCTGACCGCCCACCTCGGCGGCGCCGAGATCCTCGCCCGCGGCCCGAAGAGCGTCGGCGCGCTGCGCCGGTTCGGGCTGCGCGAGCTGTGGGCGCCGGAGTCGGAGGAGTTCGAGGACGTGCTCGCGCACCTGCGCGGGCGCGACCTCCACGGCGTGCGGATCGTGGTGCAGGAGCACGGCCAGTCGCTGTCGATGGCCGCGCACGCGCTGCGCCGGCTCGGCGCCGAGGTCACCACGGTCGCCGTCTACCGCGTCGAGGGAGCGGCCGACCCGGAGCCGATGTTCGCGCTGATCGAGCAGATCGCCGAGCGCCGGGTGCACGCGGTGACCTTCACCGCCGCCCCCGCGATCGCCGCGATGATGGAGGCCGCGACGTCCACGGGCCACCGCGACGAGGTCGTCACCGCCTTCCAGGCCGATGTCGTCGCGTCCTGCGTCGGTCCGGTCACGGCCGCCGCCTTCGAGATGTGGGGCGTGCCGTCGATCTATCCCGAGCGCTCGCGCCTGGCCGCGATGGTCAAGCAGCTCGAGATCGAGCTGCCCTCCCGCGCGGCCGGCACGTCGCTGGAGGTCGCCGGCCACACCCTGCTGCTCCACGGCGACGACGTGCTGCTCGACGGGGTCGAGGTCAAGCTGTCGCCGGCGCCGTACGCCATCCTCCAGGCGCTGCTCGTCAACCCCGGCACCGTCGTCTCGCGTCGCGACCTGCTCGCCGCGCTCCCGTCCGGCACCGCCGGTTCGGAGCACGCCGTCGAGATGGCCGTCGCCCGGCTGCGGGCGGCGCTGGGCACCCGCTGCGTCCAGACCGTCGTCAAGCGTGGCTACCGGCTGGCGGTGACGCCATGAGGCTGGTCACCGTCGCCCACGGCACCCGCACCGCCGCCGGCAACCTCGTCGCGGCCGAGCTCACCGCGGCCGCCGGCCTGCGGCTCGGCGTCGAGGCCACGACGTCGTACGTCGAGCTGTGCGCGCCGCTCTTCGCCGACGTCGTCGCGGCGACGACCACCCCCACGGTGGTCGTCCCGCTGCTGCTGTCGACCGGCTACCACCTGCGCCACGACCTGCCCGCCGCGGTCGAGGCTGCTCCCCGCGCCGACCTCGTCCACCTTGGCGGCGCGCTCGGCCCGGACCCGCTGCTCGCGTCCGCCCAGGTCGACCGGCTCCGCGAGGCCGGCGCGACGCCCGGCCAGCCGGTCGTCCTCGTCGCCGCCGGCTCGTCCGACCCGCTCGCGACCGCCGACCTCGAGGGCGCCGCGACCCTGCTCGCCCACGCCTGGGGCGCGCCGGTCCGGCTCGCCACGCTGTCCGGTCTGGGTCAGCGGCCCGAGGCCGTCGTGCGGGCGGGCGATGCCGTGTCGCCGTACCTGCTGGCGACCGGGCACTTCCACCGCAAGGCCCGGCACGACGCCCTCGCCGCGGGCGCGAGCGTGGTCGCGGACGTCATCGGCCCGCACCCCCTGCTGGTCGACCTGGTCTGCGCGCGGGCCGTGACCCGGTGGTCGAGGAGGTTGCGCAGCAACCGTCACGAGACCCCGGCGGCCCTCACGGCGTGATCGTCGTGGTCGCGTCGATCTGCTGCAGCGCGGTCACGAGCACGTCGGTCTCCGCGGGCGGCGCGTAGGCGTTGAGCTGGAGCACGTAGAGGTCGTCCCCGTCGGGGATGACCACCGTCTTCTGCGCGATGGTCAGGTCCTGCCCGCCGTTGGAGTACGCGCCGAAGACCTGGACCGCGTCGTAGGCGCCCAGCGTGCTGGCCTCGCCCTCCTCGGAGGCGGTGAAGCCGTCGAGGCCGAGCAGCTCGCCGGGCGCGAGCTCGAGAATCCGCGCCGGGTCGGCCGGGCCCTCGACGCGGGCGAGCAGCGACAGGACCCGCGGCGGCTGGGTGGTGTCGGCCGCGGCGTCGTACACGAGGGCGCCGTACGACGCCTCGCTGCTGTAGTCGTCGCTCTCGCTCCAGCCGTCGAGGACCGGCAGGTCGACGACCGGGCCGTCGTCGTCGGGGCCGAGCGCGGTCTGTGCGATGCCCTCCTGCTCGAAGTACTCGAGGATCGTGGCCGGTGGGCCGGCCTGCTCGGTGGCGGCGTCGGAGGTCGTCTCGGTCGGCGTGCCCTCGGTGGCCGACGGGCTGTCGGACGACCTCTCCCGGCGGTCCGGCTCCTCGCCCCCGCAGGCGGCGATGCCGAGGGCGAGGAGCAGCACGGCGGGTGCGGCGAAGCGGGCAGGGTGTTTCACGGGAGGTCCTCCACGGATCGGTGACGGTGCGGGGAGGACGCTAGGCAGTGGCGCTTGGAGTTCGCTTGCGGTCGGCTGGGGTCCGCTACGGGCGGCGCGGGGTCGGCCGTCGGAGCGGACTCAGTCGACCGCGACCGAGCCCACGAAGCGGGCGAGCGCGGCCAGCTCGGGGATGTCGCCGGCCTCCTCGAGGGTCGTGCGCAGCACGTCGTCGTGGAGCGGGCGGGCCTTCTCGAGCAGCGCCCGGCCGGCGGGGGTGAGCTCGGTGTAGATGCCGCGCCGGTCGTCGGCGCACAGGATCCGGGTGAGCAGGCCGCGGTTCTCGAGGCGGGTCACCAGCCGGGTGGTCGCGGAGGCGGAGAGGGCGGCGGCGCGGGCCAGCTGCTGCATCCGCATGTGCCAGCCGTCCTGGCGGCTGAGCGCGTCGAGCACCGTGAACTCGACGACCGAGAGCTGGTGCTCGGCCTGCAGCGCCTTCTCCAGCGCGGCCTCGATCAGGCCGTGCACGGCGGCCAGCGTGCGCCAGCCCTGCGCGCGGATCTCGACGGCGTCGTCGGCGATGCCCATGGGTCCTCCTCGGTCAGTGACCACCAGCATACCCGGGTTGCGCGGGTAGTGCGCGTGTGCAACTATCAATACGAGGCGCGTGCAACTAATGCACGCGCCGACTATCGACAGACGCAACCCGTCTCCGCACCGTCCCCACCCAGGAGCAACTTCCATGCCCGTCGCACTGCTCGCCCTCGCGATCGGAGGGTTCGGCATCGGCCTCACCGAGTTCGTGATCATGGGCCTGCTGCCCGAGGTCGCCGACGACTTCTCCGTCACCGAGACCACCGCCGGCTACCTGATCTCCGGCTACGCCCTCAGCGTCGCGGTCGGCGCCGTCGCGCTCACCCTCGCGCTGACCCGCATCCCCCGCAAGACCGCGCTGCTCGGCCTGATGGTCCTCTTCATCCTCGGCAACCTGATCTCCGCGATCGCCCCCGACTACGGCACGATGATGGCCGGCCGCGTGGTCGCCGCCCTGTGCCACGGCGCCTTCTTCGGCATCGGCTCGGTCGTCGCCGCGCAGCTGGTCGCCCCCGACCGCAGGGCGAGCGCCATCGCCTTCATGTTCGGCGGGCTCACCCTCGCCAACGTCCTCGGCGTCCCGCTCGGCACCCTGCTCGGCCAGGCCGCCGGCTGGCGCTCGACCTTCTGGGCGATCACCGTCATCGGCGTCGCCGCGTTCGTGGGCATCGCCGCGCTCGTCCCCGCTCGCACCGGTTCCGGCGAGGCCGCGTCGGCCGGCGTGCGCGCCGAGCTGTCGGCGTTCGCCAGCCCGCAGGTGTGGCTCTCCATCGCGGTCACCGTGCTCGGCTACGGCGGCATGTTCGGCGGCTTCACCTACATCGCGTTCACCCTCACCGAGGTCAGCGGCTTCGCGTCGGGTGCCGTCCCGCTCCTGCTGGTGCTCTTCGGTGTCGGCCTCTTCGTCGGCAACCTGTACGGCGGCCGCGCCGCCGACCGCGACCTCGTCCGCACCCTGCAGGTCGCCCTCGCCGCGCTGACCGCCGTGCTCGCCGTGTTCGCCCTCACCGCCGGCAGCCAGGTGCTGACCGTCGTCATGCTGGTCCTCATGGGCGCCGTCGGCTTCGGCACCGTGCCCGGCCTGCAGATGCGGGTGATGGCGTACGCCGACCGCGCACCCACGCTCGCCTCCGGCGCCAACATCGCCGCCTTCAACGTCGGCAACGCGCTCGGTGCCTGGGTCGGCGGCCTGACCCTCGCCGCCGGGCTCGGCTACACCTCCCCGCTGTGGGCCGGCGCCGGCGTGACCGCGCTCGGCCTCCTCGTCCTGCTCGTCGCGGTCCGGGCCCCGGGCGGCGAGCGCCGCGCGGTCCCCGTCCCGGTCGCGGCCGCAGCCTGACCGTCGTACCCCTGAAGGAGAGAAGAACATGAGCACCATCCCCACCGTCACCCTCGCCAACGGCGTCGCCATGCCGCAGGTCGGCTTCGGCGTCTTCCAGGTGCCCGACGACGACACCGAGGCGGCCGTGAGCGCCGCGCTCGAGGCCGGCTACCGCAGCATCGACACGGCCGCCGTCTACGGCAACGAGCGGGGCGTCGGCCGCGCGATCGCGGCGTCCGGCATCGCGCGCGACGAGCTGTTCGTGACCACCAAGCTGTGGAACTCCGACCACGAGCGCCCGCTCGAGGCCTACGAGCGCAGCGTCGAGCTGCTCGGCCTCGACCCCGACCTCTACCTCATCCACTGGCCCACCCCCGGCCGCGACCTCTACGTCGCCGCGTGGCAGGGCCTCGAGGAGCTGTACGCCGCCGGCCGCGTCCGCGCGATCGGCGTCAGCAACTTCCTGCCGGAGCACCTCGACCGGATCGTCGCCCTCGGCGGCACGGTCCCCGCGGTCAACCAGGTGGAGCTCCACCCGGCGCTGCAGCAGCGCTCGGTCCAGGCCGCGGACGCTCGCCACGGCATCGTCACCGAGGCCTGGAGCCCGCTCGCGCAGGGCGCCGTCCTCGCCGACCCCGCCATCACCGGTATCGCCTCGAGGCTCGGTCGCACGCCCGCCCAGGTCATCCTGCGCTGGCACCTCCAGCAGGGCCGCGTCGTGATCCCGAAGTCGGTCACGCCGTCGCGGATCGCGGAGAACCTGGACCTGTTCGGCTTCGAGCTCACCGACGCCGACCTCGGCGCGATCGATGCGCTCGAGCGCGACGGCCGCACGGGTCCGCACCCGGCGGAGTTCGACGCGGCGTGACCGGTCCTGGTTTGCCACGCAACTACCGAAATTGTCGTGGATCGGCCCTGAGCACCACGAATTTGGTTGGTGCGTGACCCCCCCTCAGGAGCCCCCGCGTCCGGCGCCCAGCGTCTCCGGGGTGTGCAGCCGGACCAGGAACCGCCGGGCGTGCGCAGGTGCGCGCCCGGCGGTGGCCAGCGAGACGACGACCATCACCGCGAAGGCCAGCGGCACGCTCCACGCCGCGGGCTGGGTGAGCAGGGCTCCGCTCCAGCCGGACGCGTCGACGCCGGCGAGGTTGAGCACCGCGGCGCCGCCGGCGCCGAAGCCGCCCGCCGCGAGGCCGGCCAGCGCTCCCGCGTCGGTGAGGCCGCGCCACCAGATCCCGAGCACCAGCAAAGGGCAGAAAGTCGACGCGGCCACGGCGAAAGCGAGCCCGACAGACTGGGCGACGCCGACCTCGCCGACGACCAGCGCCACCAGCAGGGGTACGACGACCGCCACCGCCGCCGCGAGCCGGAAGGCCGTCGCGACGGAGGCCCGCTCCCCGACCAGCCGGTTGGTCACGTCCTGCGTCACCACGCCGGAGACCGCGATCGCCAGGCCGGACGCGGTCGACAGGAAGGCCGCGAAGGCGCCGGCGGTCACCAGGCCGGTGAGCAGCTCGCCGCCCCAGCCGTGCAGCATCAGCCGCGGCAGCTCCAGCACGAGGACGTCGGCGTGGCCCTCGCGGACCAGCCGGTCGCCGTACACGCGGCCCAGGGCGGCGTACACGGGCGGCCAGAGGTAGAAGAGGCCGAGCAGCGCCAGCACGGCGAGGGTGGTGCGGCGGGCGCCGCGGCCGTCGGGGTTGGTGTAGAAGCGCACGACCACGTGGGGCAGGCCCATCGTGCCGAGGAAGAGCGCGATGACCAGCGAGTACGTCGAGTAGAGGCCGACCGCGCCGCCACCGGCGACCGGGTCCGACCACTCGCCGCCGACGCCCGCGCCCGTCGGCCGGCCGTCGCCCCACCACACGACGAGCAGCACCATGGCGGGGACGAGGATCGCGGTCAGCTTGAGCCAGTACTGGAAGGCCTGGACGAAGGTGATCGACCGCATCCCGCCGGACATCACGTTGACCAGCACCACCAGCCCGACGATCACCGGACCGACCCACTCGGGCGCGCCGATCGCGGACTCCAGCGTGATGCCGGCGCCCTTGAACTGCGGCACGAGGTAGAGCCAGCCGACACCGACCACGAGCAGCGAGGACGCCGCCCGCACCCAGCGGGAGCCGAGGCGCGCCTCGGCGAAGTCGGGCAGCGTGTAGGCGCCCGAGCGGCGCAGCGGAGCGGCGACCAGCACGAGCAGGACGAGATAGCCGGCGGTCCAGCCGACGGGGTACCACAGCACGTCGGCGCCGCCGAGGAGCAGCAATCCGGCGACGCCGAGGAAGGATGCGGCGGAGAGGTACTCCCCGCCGATGGCCGACGCGTTGAGCCGCGGGCGCACGGTGCGCGAGGCGACGAAGAAGTCGCTCGTCGTACGGGAGAAGCGCAGTCCCCACGTGCCGATCGCGACCGTCGCGACGGTGACCGCGAGGACCGCGACCAAGCCGGGGACGGCGTCGGTGCTCACGACGACTCCTCCGAGCCGCCCTGGACCAGGTCCGCGAAGTCCTGCTCGTTGCGCTCGACGCTGCGCACGTAGCGCCAGCCGAGCAGCAGCAGGAACGGGTAGACGACGACGCCCAGCAGCAGCCACGCGAGCGGCGCGCCCGCCACCTCGACGTCCACCAGGCCGGGCCACAGGTGGAAGGCCAGCGGCAGGAGGCCGAGGGTCAGCCCCAGCGCCGTGAGTACGGCGAGGGCGAGGCCGAGCTGCTCGCGCAGCAGCGAGCGCAGGTAGACGTCGCCCAGCGCGGTCTGCTCGTGGACGTCGCCGAGCCGGCTGGCCGGCCGGCCGGACGTGGTGTGCCGGGGCGGCCCGGTGACGCGGACCCGCTCGGTCATGGGCCGGCCATCCTCAGCCCCCGGCCCGGGCGCGGCGGACCAACACGTCGCGCAGGGCGCGGGTGTGCCGTCGGCTGACCGGCAGCTCGGTGTCGCCGACCATGACCGACGTGCGCCCCGACTCCGTGCGGACCTCGGTGACGTGGGCGAGCGCGACCAGCAGGGAGCGGTGGATCCGGTGGAAGCCGGCCTCGGCCCACTGCTCCTCCAGTGTCGTCAGCGGCACCCGCACCAGGTAGGCCTCGCCGGCGCTCGTGTGGAGGCGGGCGTAGTCGCCCTGCGCCTCGACGTGGGTGATGTCGCCGCGGTCGACGAAGCGGGTGACCCCGCCGCGCTCCACCGCGACCTGGGTGTCGGGGGCGGCCGGGGGCGGCGCGCCGGCGGCGAGGACGCGGCGTACCGCCTCGGCGAGCCGCTCCGGGCGCACCGGCTTGAGCACGTAGTCGACGGCGTGCAGGTCGAAGGCGTCGACCGCGTGCTTCTCGTGCGCGGTGACGAAGACGACCGGCGGCGGCTGCTTGAACCGGCCGAGCACCTCGGCCAGCTCGAGCCCGCTGAGGCCGGGCATCTGGATGTCGAGGAAGACGCAGTCGACCTCGCGCTCGCGCAGCAGCCGCAGGCTGTCGGTCGCCGACTGGCACGCCACCACCTCGCCCACCCGCGGGTCGGCGTCGAGCAGGTAGGTCAGCTCGTCGAGGGCGGGCCGCTCGTCGTCCACGACGAGGACCCGCAGGCCCGCGCTCACACGGTCACCCCCGCCGCGAACTTCGGCACCCGCACGATCACCTTGGTCCCGGCACCCGGAGCGGTCTCCACGACGAGACCGTAGTCGTCGCCGAAGGTCGCGCGCAGCCGCGCGTCCACGTTGCCCAGGCCGATGGAGTCGAGCGAGGCGTCGCCGGCGAGCGCGCGGCGTACCCGCTCGGGGTCCTCTCCGACGCCGTTGTCCTCGACCTCGATCACCGCCTCGTGCCCGCGGTCGTGGGCGTTGATGGTGAGCAGGCCGGTCTGGTCGGCGCCCTCGAGGCCGTGGCGGACGGCGTTCTCGACGAGCGGCTGGATGCACAGGAACGGTACGACGACCGGCAGCACCTCCGGCGCCACGTTGAGCGTGACCTGGAGCCGGTCGCCGAAGCGCGCCTGCTCCAGCAGGAGATAGCGCTCGATCGAGTTCAGCTCCTCGGCGAGGGTGGTGAACTCGCCGTGCCGGCGGAAGGAGTAGCGGGTGAAGTCGGCGAACTCGAGCAGCAGCTCGCGGGCCCGGTCGGGGTCGGTGCGCACGAAGCTGGCGATCGCGTTGAGCGAGTTGTAGACGAAGTGCGGGCTGATCTGGGCCCGCAGCGCACGCACCTCGGCCTCGATCATCCGGTTGCGGTGGGCGTCGAGCTCGGCGAGCGCGAGCTGTCCCGACACCCACTCGGCGACCTCCTCGGTCGCCCGCACCAGGCCGGCCGTCGGCGTCGGCGAGAAGGCCTGCACCGTCCCGAGCACCCGGCCCTCCACCACCAGCGGGCTCACCACGCCGGTGCGCACCGGGCAGCCCGCCTCGGTGCAGCCGAGCTGGGCACGGTCGACCGTGCGGGTGCTGCCCTTCTCGATCGCGAGCAGCCCGACCACGGCGGCCTGGTCGACGTGGTGGCCGCCGACGCCGTCCCATGCGAGCACCGCCTCGGTGTCGGTGATCGCCAGGGCGGGCGTGCCGAGCAGGGTGCGCAGGTGGCGGATCGCCCGCTCGGCGCTGGTCGTGGTCAGGCCCTCGCGCAGGGCCGGGGAGGCGAGGGAGGCCTGGTGCAGCGCGCGGAACGCGGCCCGGTCGGCATCGCTGCCGAGGTGCCCGCGTCGCCACAGCCGTCCGCCCCGCATCCCCCCATCCTGCCGCGCGGACGGCGCATTGCTCACGCGCGGCGCGCGATTACTCATCCCGGCGCCCGTCGCCTACTCAAACGGCCCGTTGGGTAATGACGGTGGTCCTCCGGCGCCCCTAGCGTCCCGGCCATGCTCAAGCTCCTGGCCCCGGCGGCCACCCTCGCCGCCGCCCTCGTCCTCGTCCCGGCGACCGCCGACGCCGCCCCGACCTGCGGTGGCAAGGCGGTGACCATCGACCTCAACGTCACGCCCGGCGCGGCCCCGACGGCCGGCGACGACGTCATCCTCGGTACGCCCGGGAATGACCTGATCAACGGCTCGGGCGGCAACGACACCATCTGCGGTGGTGACAGCGACGACGAGATCGACGGGGGTGCCGGCGCCGACCTCGTCCTCGGTGGGAACGGGGCGGACCTCGTCGACGGT
This sequence comes from Nocardioides sp. SRI_004, assembly GCF_057586415.1. Classification (NCBI taxonomy): domain Bacteria; kingdom Bacillati; phylum Actinomycetota; class Actinomycetes; order Propionibacteriales; family Nocardioidaceae; genus Nocardioides; species Nocardioides sp. SRI_004. The sequence goes on along the minus strand of NZ_JBYCZV010000028.1, from coordinate 6,882 downwards.
GGCACCGAGGCGGACGAGCTGCGCGGCGGGGCAGGAGACGACCACCTCCTGGGCGGAGACGGCTCTGCCCAGGACGTGATCCGTGGCGACTCCGGCAACGACGCCGTGAACGGCGGCCTCGGCGACGACGATCTCGCCGGCGGGCTCGGGAACGACCTGGTCTTCCACCTCGGCGCGCAGGCCGGGGTGACCGTCGACCTCGCCGCGGGCCAGGCCGACGGCGCCATGGGCTCGGACACCCTCGCCGGGTTCGAGACCGTGCACGGCACCGCCTACTCCGACACCATCTACGGCTCGGACCGCGCCGAGCTGATCCTGGGTGGCAGCGACCTCGACTTCCTCTACGGCCGTGGCGGTGACGACGACCTGCGGGGCTGGGAAGGTGCGGACACGGTCGACGGCGGCGAGGGCAACGACCTCGTCAGCGGCGGAGCCGGCGCGGACACCCTCCGCGGCGGACCGGGCGACGACACCGTGAGCTATGACGACGCCCCTTCGGCGGTGACGGTCGCCCTGATGGCCGGCCAGGCAAGCGGGGGTGACGGCACCGACGTCCTGCAGCAGCTCGAGAACGTCGTCGGCTCCGCGTTCGCAGACCAGCTCCACGGGACACCGTCTGCGAACCGGCTGGACGGCCGTGCCGGCAACGACTACCTCTCCGGGGTCGACGGGAACGACCGGCTCGAGGGTGGGGAGGGTGCGGACGTCCTTGCCGGCGACAGCGGGGCCGACCTGTTGCGGGGTGGGGCCGGCGACGACCAGTTCCACGGTGACGCGGGCGACGACCGGCTCTACGGTGGGGACGGCGACGACGTGCTGCGGGGTGCGGGGAACGACGACCGCTTGTACGGCGAGGCCGGGCACGACCGGCTCGAGGGCGGCAGCGGCGCCGACCTGCTGGCCGGTGGCTCCGGTGCGGACACGCTCGCAGGCGACGACGGCGACGACATCCTGCAGCCGGGTGCCGGCGACGACGACCTCCAGGGTGGTGGGGGCGCGGACACCGTGTCCTATGCCGACGCCCTCGGTGCGGTCGTGGTGGACCTGCGCAAGGTGACCGGACAGAACACGGGCCACGCGGGGTGGGACACGTTGGCCGGTCTCGAGCGGCTGACGGGCTCGCGCTACGCCGACCGCCTCCACGGCACCAACGGCGCGAACCTGCTGCGCGGTGGTGCGGGCAACGACCGGCTCTACGGGCTTGGCGGCGCCGACCGGCTGTACGGCGAGGCGGGCAACGACTATCTCGATGGCAGCACCGGGGCCGACAGCTGCTCGGGCGGCACCGGGACGAACACGCTGCGCTCCTGCTGAGCCGGCCGCTGACCGGTCAGTGGGGGCCGGTCAGCGGAAGTCGATGAGCAGCATGCCCGAGTCGTCGTCGGCCGGCGGCTCGACGGCGGGGGGCGTGGCGGGGCCGGTGCCGGCCGTCAGCGGCACGGTGTCCTCGCCGACGTACTCCGCCGGCAGGGTGGGGGACGCGTCGGCGGCACCGGGCGTCGTACCGGCGTCCTGGCGGATGGTCTTCGGCTGGATGCCGACGACGGCGCGGAAGCACTCGGTGACCCAGGGCAGCTGCATGCCGTCCATGCCGCGGCCGAAGTCGTCGTAGAAGGAGACGACCTCGCGGACGCGGGAGTCCTGCCCGGTGCGCTCGAGCGTCGCGACGTCGGGCAGCGAGCGGACGAGGTCCTGGACCGAGTCGCGGTGGATGACCTGCCACTGCTTGAACGAGGCGTCCTCGGCCGGGCCGAAGTAGGGGGAGGCCTCGATCGCCTCGCCCATGCCCTCGCCGGTCGTGTGGTGGCCGATCAGGTTGCCGAGCCGCTTGACCCACGGGATCCGCTCGTCGCGGACGTTGCGGATGAGGGCGAAGGTGCCGCCGCGCTTGAGGACGCGCGCGATCTCGGGCAGCGCCTTCTCGGCGTCGAAGTGCTCGAAGGCGTCGGCGACGACCACGAGGTCGTAGGTCGCGTCGGCGGCGGGGATCTCCTCCGCGGCGGTCTGCGACACCCGCATCTCCGGCAGCCGCAGCGCGAGCCGGTCGAGCATCCGTGGGTCGGGGTCGGTGGCGTGCACGTCGTGGCCCAGCGCGACCAGGTGCTCGGTGAGCTTGCCGGTGCCGGCGCCGAGCTCGAGCACGGTGAGCGGCTGCTCGCCCGTCAGCCACTCCACGGCCTCGCGCGGGTAGCCGGGGCGACCGCGGTCGTAGGCCTCGGCCACCGCGCCGAAGCAGAGCGCGGCCGGGGTCGGGGTGGTGTCGTCGGTAGCCATCGAGCCGAGGGTACGGCGGCAGGCGGTCCGTGCGGCGGAGGCACGCCTGAGCCCGGGCGCACGCCTCAGTACCGTTGGGCCGGTGAGCACCGATCCCCACGCCTGGCTGATCTCCCTCGAGGGCGTGCCCTCCGGCTTCGCCGGCGCCCGCGACGGGATCGACGTGCTGCTGCGCGACCGCGGCCTGCGCCGCACCAGCCCCGAGCTGACGGGGGAGTCGCTGCTGCGGGGCGCCCACGCGAGCGCCGTGCTGGAGGGCTCCGCCTCCTCGCTGGCCGAGGTCCGCGCCGGGGAGGGTGACGAGATCGCCGCCGACGCGGTGCGGGTCTCGACCGAGCTGCTCTCGCTGGTGCCGGTGCTGCGCCGCCAGCCGCTCCAGGCCTTCGCCCGGATGCACACCCTGGCCGCCCGCGGCGTGCTGCCCGACGAGCTGCTCGGCCGCCCGCGCGACGGCGAGGCGGCCGCCTCCCTGCGCGCCATCGCGACGCTGGTGACCGCCCCGACCGAGGCGCCGGCGCTCGCGGTCGCCGCCGTCGTGCACGCCGAACTGGTGAGCGCCGCGCCGTTCGGCTCCCACAACGGCATCGTGGCCCGCGCGACGGAGCGGCTGCTGCTCGCCGCCCGCGGCGTCGACGAGAAGTCGCTCGTCGTACCGGAGGCGGCGCACCTCGCGCTGCGGCCGCAGTACGAGTCCAACCTGCGCGGTTGGGCCACCGGTGGCGCGGCCGGCCGGCACGCGTGGCTGCTCTACGCGACCGAGGCGTACGCGGCGGCCGCCGAGGCCAGCCCGCTGGTGCGCGACGCGGAAACACCCTGAACATGCAGGTGGCACCCGAGCCATCGAGTGTCTCGGGTGCCACCGCTGACACGTGAACCATTGGCTACCAGGCGTGCACCGTCAATTACTGCCCCGGATGTGTTCCGAGCGCCAGCGCCCTGTTAGGAAGGGTGGATCGCCGCGTGGGTACCGGGATCACGTGTTGCTCTTGAGTTCTTGATGTCCTTTGTACGCCGCCCGGCGGCCACCTTCAAGGGTTGTCTTTTGGTGCCATCCGGGGAACAGTGGCCGGTTGGGACGGGCCTTCATCCAGGCCCGGCCGGCAACGGGATCAGGCGCTGAGCGAGCGCTTGCGAGCCCCGATCCAGACCGCCGCACCGACCGCGACGACACCGCCCACGGCGAGCGCCGCGAGCGTCGGCTTCGGCGGCGGCAGGTGCAGCCGCGACTGCAGCTCGACCGGCCGGTTGAAGACCAGGACCGGCCAGCCGCGGGCGGCCGCGACCTTGCGCAGCTCCTTGTCCGGGTTGACCGCGTGCGGGAAGCCGACGGCCTCGAGCATCGGCACGTCGGTGACCGAGTCGGAGTAGCCGTAGGAGCCCTCGAGGTCGTAGCCGACGGTCTCGGCGAGCGCGCGGATCGCGTTGGCCTTCTCCTCGGCGTAGGCGTAGTAGTCGATCTCGCCGGTGTAGCGGCCGTCCTCGACCTTGAGGCGCGTGGCGACGACGCGGTCGGCGCCGAGGAGCTGGCCGATCGGCTCGACGACCTCGCTGCCGGACGTGGAGACGATGACGACGTCGCGGCCGGCGGCGTGGTGCTCGTCGATGAGGCGGACCGCCTCGTCGTACACGAGGGGGTCGACGACGTTGTGCAGGGTGTCGGCGACGATCTCGCGGACCGTGGCGACGTCCCAGCCGGCGCACAGCTGCGACATGAACTGGCGCATCTTCTCGACCTGGTCGTGGTCGGCGCCGCCGACCATGAAGACGAACTGGGCGTACGCCGAGCGCAGCACCGCCCGGCGCGAGATGAGCCCGCCGGCCTGGAAGGGCTTGCTGAACGCCAGCACGCTCGACTTGGCGATGATCGTCTTGTCGAGGTCGAAGAACGCCGCCGTGGGCGCCCTACCCGGTCGGGCCATGGAGTCATCGTAGGGAACGCCTGTCACGGGAAGGGCCATCCGTGGTCCACAGCGGGGTGTCCGGTCGTCTTTGTCCACCGTCGTCGCTGGCCGGGGCGTGGTCCTGTCGGACCGTGGCGACAACCTCGCCATGTCCCGACACACACCCCCGCCCCCGTCCGCACCCGTCCTGGTGGTGACCGCCGATGAAGCCCTGCTCGCCGCGCTGCTGCCGCTCGCCGCCGCGGCCGACGTCACGCCGACCGTCGCCCGCGACCCGCTGACCGCGCTCCGGTCCTGGGCGCGCGCACCCGTCGTCCTCGTCGGCGCCGACCTGGCCGACGAGATGCTCCGCTACACCCCCGAGCCGCATCCGCGCTCCTATGTCGTCACCCACCTGCCCGCCCCGCACGAGCTGTTCCGGACGACGCTGCGGCTCGGCGCCGAGCAGGTCGTCGAGCTGCCCGTCTCGTCCGGGTGGCTGGTCGAGCTGCTGGCCGACCTGACCGAGCGGCAGCCCGGCCGGGGGCGGGTGGTCGGCGTCATCGGCGGCACCGGTGGCGCCGGCGCCACGACCTTCGCCTGCGCCCTCGGCCAGTGGGCGGCCCGCTCCGCCCCGGCCGTCGTGATCGACTGCGACCCGCAGGGGCCCGGCCTGGACCGGATGCTCGGGGTCGAGCGGCGCGAGGGCTTCCGCTGGGACGCGCTGTGCCAGACGACGGGCCGGCTCTCGGCGCGGGCGCTGCGCGAGGCGCTGCCGCGCAGCGGGCGGCTCGGCGTGCTCTCCTGGTACGTCGACGGGCGGGTCCAGAGCCTCCAGGCGTTCGCCGCCCGCGAGGCGCTCTCCGCCGCCCGCCGGGGCCACGCCGTGGTGGTGGCCGACCTGCCGCGCTCGCCCGACCCGCTGGTCGACGAGATCGCCGCCCGGTGCGACCTGCTGCTGGTGATGACCGTCGCGAGCGTGGTCGGCGTCGCCGGGGCGGCGCGGATGCGGGCGCGCTTCGCGGAGCACGCCGACGTGGGCGTCGTACTCCGGGGGGAGGCGTTCGGCCCCGAGGAGGTGCAGCGCGCCACCGGGCTCCCGGTGGTGGTCCAGATGCGCGACCAGCGTGGGCTGGCCGAGGCCGTCGACCTCGGGCTCGGTCCGCTGCGCACCTCACGCGGTCCGCTCGCGCGGGCGGTCGCGCAGGTGCTCGGCGAGTCCGTGGACCCGCAGGCCGACAGTCAGGCGGCGGCGTGATCCCCGACGACCTGGCCGCGCTGGTCGAGGAGGTCCGGCGCCGCCTGGCGGCCGAGCCGGGGGCGCTGACGCCGCACCGGGTCGCCGACGCGCTGCGTGCCGCGGGCCGCCCGGTGGGTGACGCGACCGTGCTCGCCGTCTACGAGTGGCTGCGACGCGAGGTCGTCGGCGCCGGGCCGCTCGAGCCCCTGCTGGACCTGCCGGGCGTCACCGACGTGCTCGTCAACGGCCCGGGCCCGGTGCGGATCGACCGGGGGAGCGGGCTGGAGGAGACGTCGGTGGTGCTCGGGTCGGAGGAGGAGTGTCGCCGGCTCGCGCAACGCCTGGTCGCGAGCGGCGGCCGGCGTATCGACGACGCCGCGCCGTGGGCCGACGTACGACTCCCCGACGGCACCCGGTGCCACGCCGTCCTCGCACCGATCGCCCAGCCGGGCACGGCGATCTCGCTGCGCGTGCCGCGCCGGGGTGGGTTCTCCCTGCCCGACCTGTATGACGCCGGCGCGCTCACCGACGAGGGTCGCGACCTGCTCGGCCAGGTCGTCGCCCGCCGCCTCGCCTTCCTGGTCTCGGGCGGCACAGGCACGGGCAAGACCACCTTGCTGTCGGCGCTGCTCGGCAGCGTCGACCCGGCCGAGCGGATCGTCGTCGTCGAGGACGCAGCCGAGCTGCGGCCCGACCACCCGCAGGTCGTGGGCCTCGAGGCGCGACCGCCCAACCTGGAGGGTGCCGGCGCGGTGGCGCTGCGCGACCTGGTGCGTCAGGCCCTGCGGATGCGGCCGGACCGGCTCGTCGTCGGCGAGGTCCGCGACGCGGCGGTCGTCGACCTGATGGCGGCGATGAACACCGGCCACGAGGGTGGCTGCGGCACGCTGCACGCCAACTCCGCGGCGGACGTGCCGGCCCGGGTGGAGGCGCTCGCCCTCACCGCAGGGCTCGGCCGGGCCGCGGCGCACAGCCAGCTGGCGTCCGCGCTCGACCTGGTGCTGCACCTGGCGCGGGACCGGGCGACGGGCCGACGGCGGCTGGCGGAGATCGCCGTCCTCGTCCGGGACGACGCGGGCTGGGTCCGCACGGAGGTGGCGGTCGCGTTCGGGGCTGACGGCCTGCTGGTGCCCGGCCCGGGGTCGCGCCGCCTCTTCGACCTGCTCGACGGCAGGGCGCCGTGATGGCCGCCGTCCTGCTGGTGGCCGCGGCGGTGGGCCTGCTGGTGCCCGGATCGCGACGGGTCGCGGCCGGTCCCGGGTCCCGGACCGGCCGGCGGTGGCCGCGGTGGTGGCCGGTGCTGCCGGCCGCAGCCGCCGGGCTGGTCGCCGGCTCGCCGCGGGGTGCGACGCTCGCCGTCGTCGGTCTGGGGGTCGCCCTCGGGGCCGCGCGGCTGGTCCGCCGTGCCCGGGCCGCACGCGCGGCGTCCGCGAACCGCACCCGGGCGGTCGAGCTGTGCGACGCCGTGCAGGCCGAGCTCGCCGCCGG
>NZ_JBYCZV010000027.1:0-40225 GCF_057586415.1 Nocardioides sp. SRI_004 | reverse complement strand
AGGCGAAGGCCGACGGCGTCGTCATCGAGATCATCGACGAGCTTCTCGCGAACGCCAACGGCTTCCTCGGCACGCTGCCCTTCACCTTCATCCTGGACGGCAAGGAGTACACCGTGTTCGCGGTGGCCGAGCCCGGCCAGACCGCTGACGACTTCAGCGTCGACGTGGAGTGTGCCGGTGGCATCATCGAGGAGCCCTGCGACGACGCTGCGACCAACCCGGACGCCGTGGACGAGAACGGTGAGCTGTGCACCCCCGTCGAGGAATGCGACGACACGGAGGCGACCCCGACGACCGCCGACGACTGCGAGGAGGGCGGCATCCGCGAGGACGAGCCCCTCCCCAACACCGGTGGCCCTTCGGGACTCCTGCCGCCGCTCGGGGCGCTCCTGGTCCTCCTGGGCGCCGGATTGGTCATGGTGAGGCGTCCCCACTCCGCCTGACCATGGTCGGGTGCCCCTCGCCGTGTCTGTCCGACGGGAGCACGAGGGGCGCCTGACGGCCCGGCCGGTGCCAGGGATGGCCGACCGCCGGGTGTTCGCCCCGCCGCAGGCAAGCGCTACTGCGGCGGGGCGAACGACGTCAGCTGGGTCGCCGTGTAGAACGCCCTGATCCGCTCGTAGTTGAGGCGGTTGTAGGCGAGCGGGTCGAGCAGCAGCCACTTCGGCAGGACGCGGCGTGCGGTCCGGAGCAGGCCCGCGTACAGGCGGAACTCGCGCTCGCGGCGCCACGTCCACCGCACGCCGAGCAGCTCGCGCATCCGCGGGTGTGCCGCCTTCTCCGCACACACCTTCGCGGGCCGGCCGAGCACCGGCGTGAGCACCCGCCACGCCGGCGTGGCCAGCCGGTGCAGCCAGCGCGGGCCGACCAGCGTCGGCACGGGCAGGTCGTCGAAGGCGCGGTTCGCCCACCGGAGGAACTCGTTGTCGGCGAGCACGGTGTCCGCGACCTCGTCGTAGTAGGCCTCGGCCTCGGCGCGGGTGGCCGGGACCTGGGCCCGCTCGCTCGGCAGGTCGAAGTCGGTGAGGTGCAGGACCGTCGCGTAGACGACGTCCTTCTCCTCCTCGCTCAACCGGGCGCCGTACGTCGTGACGTAGCCGGTGTGGAAGATGAGCATGCTGGTCGTGCCGACCCATCGCCACAGGTCGGGATTGAGCGCGCTGTAGCGCTCGCCCTCGAACGCGCCCCTGCCACGCCCCCGCACCTGGCCGTGCAGGTCCTTGAGCCGGTCGGCCGTGGCCCGGCGGTCCGCGTCGTCGCCGAAGAGCAGCAACGGTCCCCACAGCCCGCTGCGGATCCCGCGGTCGGTGAAGTTCTCGGCGAACCGGCCGCTCGCGTCGACGGCGGCGGCGACCTCGCGGTAGGCGACCTGGTCGAGGGCCAGCCGCCCGTAGAGCGCGAAGGCGGCCGGCGTCCCCATCCACCAGCGGACGTCGGCGGCCAGCGCGTGGTGTGGCTGGGACGGGTGCCAGGGGGCGACGGTCATGACGGCTCCTCGGAATCGGTCAACGTGCGTTGACAGATACCATCAGACCCATCTGTCAACGGCTGTGTCAAGATGGTGCCCATGACCGAGCAGGCGAGGAGGTACGGCGGCCAGGACGCCTCCGAGCGGACCGCGGAGCGTCGCGCGCGGCTGGTCGCCGCCGGGCTCGACCTGATGGGGGAGCGCGGCATCGCGGCGACCACGGTGCGGGGCGTCGCGGAGGCGTCGGGCCTGGCCGCGCGCTACTTCTACGAGAGCTTCGAGGGCATCGAGGCCCTGCAGGTCGCGGTCTTCGACGCCGTCGCCGCCGAGGCGGCCGAACGGGCGATCGCCGCGCTGGCGGCCGCCGCCGACGATCCCGCCGCCCGCGTGCGGGCGGTCCTCGGCGAGATGGTCGACCTGTTCCTCGACGACCCGCGCAAAGGGCGGGTCGTGCTCATCGACTCGGTCACCTCACCGGTGCTCGGGCCCCGGGTGCTCGAGGAGAGCAGCCGGTTCGCCGGGATGGTCGCCGCGACCGCGTCCAGCGGCGACCCCGGCGCCGCGGCCGACGACCTGCCGGTCGAGCTGCGGCTGACCGCGCAGTTCCTCATCGGCGGGGTCGCGCAGGCGATCGGCGCGGTGCTGCGCGGCGACATCGCCGCCGACCGCGACCGGCTGGTCGACGTGCTGGTCGCGCAGTTCCTCGCGATCGTGCAGGGGCTGGCGCGCCCCGTCAGGCCGTGACGGGCTCCTGCGCGAGCAGCTCGCGCACCCGCGGGATCACCTGCGTGCCGTAGAGCTCGACGCTGCGCAGCAGCAGGGGGTGCGGCATCGACCCGTTGCTGTACTTCAGGTCGAAGCGCTGGATGCCCAGCGCCCGCGTCGTCGCGGCGATCTTGCGGGCCACGGTCTCCGGCGAGCCGACGTAGAGCGAGCCGTTGTCGACCTCGGCGTCGTACTGCTCGCGGGTCACCGGACCCCACCCACGCTCGGCGCCGATCCGGTCGCGGCCGGCCTTGAAGTGCGGGTAGAGCAGCTCGCGCGCCTCGTCGTCGGTGTCGGCGACGAAGCCGGGGGAGTGCACGCCGATCGGGAGGTCCGGCTGCCCGAGCTCGCTCAGCGCGCGCCGGAAGAGGTCCGTGTACGGGGCGAAGCGGGCCGGGTCGCCGCCGATGATCGCGAGCATCAGAGGGAAGCCGTAGCGCGCGGTGCGCACGACGGACTCGGGAGAGCCGCCCACGCCGATCCACGTGGGGATCGCGCCGCGGGCGGTCGTCGGGAAGACGCGGGCGTTGCGCAGCGGCGCCCTCAGCTCGCCTGCGTCCCAGGTGACGGTGCCCTCGCCCTGGAGCGCCGCCCAGAGGTCGAGCTTCTCGGCGAAGAGGCGGTCGTAGTCGGCGAGGTCGTAGCCGAAGAGCGGGAAGGACTCGGTGAACGACCCGCGGCCGAGGGTGATCTCGGCGCGGCCGCCGGAGACGGCGTCCAGGGTCGCGAAGCGCTCGTAGACGCGCACCGGGTCGTCCGAGCTGAGCACGGTGACCGCGGTCCCGAGCAGGATCCGCTCGGTGCGCGGCGCGATCGCGGCCAGCACCATCTCGGGGGCGGACACCGAGAAGTCGTCGCGGTGGTGCTCGCCGATGCCGAAGGCGTCGACCCCGACCTGGTCGGCCAGCACCGCCTCCTCGACGAGGTTGCGGATCACCTGCGGGTGCGGGACCCGCTCGCCCGTGGTCGCGTCGAGGGTGACGTCGCCGAAGGTGTCGAGGCCGAGCTGCAGCGCCTGGCCCGCCCGGTCAGCCTGGTCAGCCTGGTCAGCCATCGGACTGCTGCGCGGCCGCCTCGACGTCGAAGTCGCGCACCGCGGCGACGACCTGCTCGAGGGCGTTCGCGGGGAGGGCGCCGGCCTGGGAGAACACGAGCTGGCCCTTCTTGAAGGCCATCAGCGTCGGGATCGAGGTCACGCGCGCGGCCGAGGCGAGCTGCTGCTCCTCCTCGGTGTTGACCGAGCCGAAGACCAGGTCGCCGTGCTTCTCGGCGGCGGCCTCGTAGATCGGCGCGAAGTTGCGACACGGGCCGCACCACGACGCCCAGAAGTCGACGAACACGATCTCGTTGTCGAGGACCGTCTCCTGGAAGTTGCCTGCGGTGAGGTCGATGGTGGACATGTCCCCTCAACGTCCCTTCGTGGTGAGAGATTCCCCGGCCAGGTCCAGGTCGACCCGGCCGGCGACGCCCGGCACCGCGCCGGCGTCGTCGTACTGCCACACGGCCCAGGGCCGCCGCGGCTCCTTCTCGCCGAGGCGGCGCACCCACTGCGGGTGGCCGGCGAGGTCGTCGGCGAAGCCGAAGCGCTCCTCGAAGTCGGGGTAGAGGTAGACCAGCGTCCGCGTGCCCGTGCGGCGGTCGACGACGGCGAGGAAGGCGCGGACCTCGGCGAGCAGGGTCGCGGCCGGTGGCGGGTCGGCGCAACTGCCGGCGAGCTCGAGGTCGAGGGCGGCTGGCAGGTCGCCCGGCGTCCCGAGTACGTCGAGGAAGTGCTCCGCCTGCGCGGCGCCGTCCGAGCACAGCTGGAAGTAGTGGTAGCCGGCCACGTCGACCCCGGCCCGGGTCGCCGCGCGCCGGTGCTCGGCGAAGCGCGGGTCGGTGAACGTCGTGCCCTCGGTGGCCTTCAGGTAGGCGAAGGAGATGCCGGCCTCCGCCACGCGGGGCCAGTCGATCGGGCCCTGGTGGTGGGAGGCATCGATGCCGCGCCGGGGCGCGGGCTCGTGCGTCGGGGTGGTGGGGGTGGCGGCCGTCGTCGGGGTCGTCGTCGGCGTACCGGTCTTCGGCGTGCCGTCGCCGCACCCGCTCGCCAGCAACGCGCACGCGGCGAATGCGACCAGACGGGTGCCCATGCGCCCAGCCTTCCACGCTGTCCTTCGGCGCGCCGACGGCTAGGGTCAGGGCATGGCCGAGACCGCGCGCATGACCCACGTCCTCATCGACGGGGAGAACATCGACGCGACGCTGGGGACCTCGATCCTCGGCCGTCGCCCGCGGCCCGAGGAGCGTCCGCGCTGGGAGCGGCTGCTGCAGTTCGTCGAGCGGCGCTGGGGCCAGGACACCAACGGCCTGTTCTTCCTGGCGGCCAACTCCGAGCTGCCGATGTCCTTCGTGCAGGCGCTGCTGGCGATCGGCTTCCGGCCGATCCCGCTCTCCGGCGGTCCCGGCCAGAAGGTCGTCGACATCGCCATCCAGAAGACCCTCGCGGAGCTGAAGAAGCGCGAGGGCGATGTCGTCCTGGTCAGCAACGACGGCGACTTCGTCGACCACATGGAGGACCTGCTCGACGGGCGCCGCCTGGGCCTGATGGGCTTCGCGGAGTTCCGCAACGCGGGCTTCGCCGAGCTCACCGCGCGGGGCATGGAGTTCTTCGACATCGAGTACGACGTGCACGCGTTCAACGAGCGCCTGCCGCGGGTCCGGATCATCCCGATCGACGAGTTCGACCCGACGCAGTACCTCTGAGCATGCGGCTCCTCGTCCTCGGCGGCACCCAGTTCCTCTCGCGCGCGGTCGCGGCCGACGCCGTGCGGCGCGGGCACGAGGTGGTCTGCGCCAGCCGCGGCCAGTCGGGCACGGTCCCACCCGGAGCCACGCTCGTGCGGTGGGACCGGGACCAGGACGCCCCCGCCGCACTCACCGAAGGCGGCCCGTACGACGCCGTGGTCGACGTCGCCCGCCAGCCGTCCCACGTGCGGCGGGCCCTGGCGGCGCTCGCCGCCTCGCCCCCCTCCGATCCGCACTGGGTCTTCGTCTCGACCATCTCCGTCTACGCCGACGACGCCGACCCGGCCGGCCCCGGCGCCGGGCGGTTGGAGGACCCGGTCCCCGACGACGTCGACCTGGCCGACGAGCCCGACGCCTACGGCGGGCTGAAGGTCGCCTGCGAGCAGCTGGTCCTGGACGCGGCGGTCTCCGCGGTCGTCGTACGGCCGGGGCTGATCGTCGGTCCGGGCGACCCGAGCGGACGCTTCGCTTACTGGGGCCGCCGCGCCGGCGACACCGGTGAGCTCGTCGGCCCCGGCGACCCGGCGTCGCTGGTGCAGGTGATCGACGTGCGCGACCTGGCCGCGTGGATCGTCACCCTCGCCGAGCGCCGCACCACCGGCACCCTCGACGCGGTCGGTCCGGCGATGCCCTTCGCCGACCTGGTGGGCGAGGTCGCCCCGGAGGCGACCGTGACCTGGCTGCCCGACGCCTTCCTCGAGGCCGAGGGCGTCGAGCCGTGGACCGGGCCCGGCAGCATCCCGGTCTGGCTCCCCCGACCCGAGTACGACGGCATGCTGGCCCACGACGCCCGCCCGGCCCTCGACGCCGGGCTCGTCGTCCGGTCCGTCGCCGAGACGGCCCGGGACACCCGCGCCTGGCTGGAGTCCGACCCGGCGGCCCGGATCGGCGGCATCACCCGCGAGCGCGAGGCCGACCTGCTGGCCCGGTGGAGGGCCCGCACCACCTAACATCCTCCGGTGCCTCGCCCGTTCCGCATCGCCACCGCCAACATCAACGGCATCCGCGCCGCCCACCGCCGCGGCTTCGACGACTGGCTGGCGACCCGGGGCTGCGACGTGGTCACCCTGCAGGAGGTGCGCTGCCCGGTCGACGCCCTGCCCGAGGGCGCGTTCGGCGACTACCACGCCGCCTACGACGCCGGTGAGCTCGCCGGCCGCAACGGGGTCGCCGTGCTCACCCGCGAGCCCGCCGCCGCCGTACGGACCTGGTCGGTGCCCGACCCGGCCTCGCCGCTGCCACGAGCGCTGCGCAAGCACGCGACCGAGGGGCGCTACATCGAGGTCGACCTCGCCGACGTGCCGCTGACGGTGGCGAGCCTCTACCTCCCCAAGGGCGGGCTGCCGGCCCACCTGCAGGACTCGAAGCGGATGCGCGAGGCGCCCGACGGGGGCGCGAAGTACGCGCGGAAGATGGCGTTCATGGCGGGCTTCGCGCGCCACCTCGCGGCCTCGCGCAAGGCCGCGGCGGCGCAGGGGCGGGAGTTCCTGCTGACCGGCGACCTCAACGTGGCCCACCAGCGCCACGACGTCGCGGCGTACAAGCGCAGCAACCAGGTCGAGGGCTTCCTGCCCGAGGAGCGGGAGTGGCTCGGCCAGCAGCTCACCCCGCGGACCCTGGTCGACGTGGTCCGCCGGCTGCACGGCGACGCGCCCGGCCCCTACTCGTGGTGGAGCTGGCTGGGCCGTGCGTACGACGAGGACCGGGGCTGGCGCATCGACTACCACCTGGCCACGCCGGGGCTCGCACGGGCGGCGCGGGCCTACGAGGTCGACCGCCACCACCTCGGCCAGCGGATCAGCGACCACGCGCCGGTGGTCGTCGACTACGAGCTCAGCTGACGGAGCGCAGGGCCGTTGCCGCCGCGGCGGGGTCGGGGACGGTGATGGTGACCCGCCGGCCGTTGCGGAGCCGCAGGCGCAGTGCCGGGCCGCTGCGGACGGTGCAGACGGTCCGCCACGGCGTCCACCAGAAGCCGAAGCTGACCGCCCACCACGGCACGTGCACGACCGACACGTCCTCGATCTGGTCGAGCGGGTAGCTCGCCCGCGGCCAGCCGAGGGCGCCCCAATGGACGCTCACGCCCTGCGTCCCGCAGGCGACGCGGACGTCGGACGCGGTCACGACCTCGGCCAGGACGCCGAGCAGGGCGAGGCCGACGACGAGGACGAAGGCGCGGTCGACGTCGGAGGAGGCGAGGCCGATGAGCGGCACCAGCAGGAGTCCGCTGACGGCGACCATGGTCCAGTTGGTCGCGCGCCCGGTGTAGGCGGTCGTGGTCATGACAGCTCCTTCACGAGGGTGATGACGTCGGACGGGTCCAGCCCGTAGCGCCGGGCGAGGTCGACGGTCGCCCGGACGGCGTCGCGGACCGGGGTGAGGTCGCCGGGCCCGGCCTCGGCGTCGGTGGCGATGCGGGCGCCGCGCCCACGCCGGAACTCGAGGATGCCGGCGTCGCGGAGCTGTCGGTACGCCGCCAGCACGGTGTTGCGGTCCACCGACAGCGCGCCGGCCAGCTCGGCCGCCGGCGGCAGCTGCTCGCCGACCGACAGCTCCCCGGTGCGCAGGCCGCGCACGACCGACGCCGCCACCTGGTCCTGCAGGCGCTGGGGGGAGGTGTGGTCGATGGCCCAGAACATGGTGCTAATCGTACTAGCACCATTATCGAATGACCAGAGGTCAGCTGACCCCGCGCTCGCCCTGCACCGGCACCACCGCGACGGCCAGCAGGGGGAAGGCCGCCGCCAGCGCGAAGGTCGCGCCGTAGCTCCAGGCCGTGATCGCGAGCCCGGCCAGTGGCGGGACCGCGACGGCGGCGACGTGCTGGGCGGTGTTCTGCAGACCGAGGGCGCGGCCGGACCAGAACGGTCCGGCCCGCTCGGCGACCGCGGTGAAGGCCAGGCCGTTGTCGGCGACCGTGACCGCGGAGGCGACCACGAGCAGCACGACAGCCACGGCCGTCACCGCGCCCGAGCCGTCGGCGGCCGCGGCGGCGAGGCCGAGCAGGGCCATCGTCGCGGCGGCGACCACCGCGACCGCGCGCATCGGGCGCATCCGGCTGCCGACCCGGTCGGAGGCCCAGCCCGCGCCGATCCGCGCCGCGGCGCCGGCGACCTGCGTCCCGGCGACGACGAGCCCGGCGACACCGGGGGACCAGTCGAGGTCCTCGACCAGCCAGGTCAGGCCGAAGGTCCACACGAGGAACTGCGGTACGACGAGCAGCACGGACGCACCGTGCACCCGGGCGAGGAAGCCGTCGCGCCGGTAGGGGTTGGCGACCGTCCCGGCCTCCGCGCGAGGCGGTCGTGGCGGGTCGAGGACCACGAGTGCCACCAGCACGGCGCTGACGGCGGTCGCGGCCGTCGGCACCCACAGCGCCGGTCCGATCCCGTGGTGGTGGGCGATGACGGCGACGGTCGCCGCGGCGAGCCCGACGCCCAGCGGCTGGCCGGTCTGCCGGATGCCCATCGCCAGTCCGCGTCGCTCCGGCGGGAACCAGCCGACGACGACCCGCCCCGATGCCGAGTTGGTCGCGGCGGCGCCGACGCCCGCCACGCAGAGGGCGGCCGCCATCGGCCACGGGTCACCGGTCGTCGTGGCGATCCCGCCGCCGAGGGCGGCGATGACCAGGCCGGTCAGCAGCGCGAACCGCTCGCCGCGCCGGTCCACCACCAGGCCCCAGAGCACGAGCGTCGCCATCATGCCGGCCATCGCGGCCGACGCGACCAGGCCGGCCTCGGCGAGCGACATCCCGTGCCCGCCCTCGGCCACCGGGCGGTGCAGCTCCGGGATGAGGAAGGACGGCGCGACCACCATCGCCGCGGACGACGCCTGGGCCGTCGTACCGACCGCGAGCATGGCCCAGCGGCGGGCGGGGGTGACCGTCCGGGTCGGCGGGGCGTCGGTCGTCGTCACCGCACCAGTCAACCACAGGTGTCCACAAAATGAGACGAACTATTCCGAGATGTGGACTATCACTCCCCGCTCGGCACGATCGCCGAGATCACCGTGCCGTCGGCCCGCTGGATCCCCGCCGGGTACGGCGGCTCGCCGGCCAGGCGCGGGCCCTGGTGCGCGAGCGGGACGGTCACCGGCGCACCGGCCCCGACCTTGACCAGCTCGCCGCGCACGGACAGCGTGACCGGACCGGAGCCCTGCTCGACGTACAGCTCGAGCTCCTCGGGGCGGACGGTGATCCGCACCCGGGTGCCGTGCAGGGTGACCCGGTAGGTCAGCGAGGACCAGCCCTCGGGAAGGCGCGGGTCGACCTGCCACTGCTGGTCGCCGGCCCCGGAGCCGATGTCGCGGAAGCCGCCGAAGCCGGCCACCAGCGCGCTCCACACACCGCCGGTCGAGGCGACGTGGACGCCGTCGGCGGTGTTGTTGTGGCGGTCGGCGAGGTCGACGAAGAGCGCCGAGACGAAGTAGCGCAGCGCGAGGTCCTGGTAGCCCACCTCGGCGGCCATGATCGACTGCACGACCGCCGAGAGCGTGGAGTCGCCGGTGGTGATCGGGTCGTAGTAGTCGAAGTCGGCCTTCTTCTGCTCGGGCGTGAACTCCTCGCCCTGCAGGAAGAGCGCGAGCACCACGTCGGCCTGCTTGAGCACCTGGAAGCGGTAGATCACCAGCGGGTGGTAGTTGAGCAGCAGCGGCCGCTTGTCGAGCGGGGTGTTCTCCAGGTCCCACATCTCGCGTTCGAGGAAGTGCGCGTCCTGCGGGTGGATGCCGAGGAACTCGTCGTACGGGATGGACATCCCCTGGGCGCACTCGGCCCACTCCTCCGGCTCGTCCTCCGTCAGCCCCGTACGACGGACCAGCGCCTCGTAGGCCGCCGGGTCGTCGCGCTGCAGCTCCCACACGGCCCGGGCGGCCCGGCGGAGGTTGAAGCGCGCGAGCACGTTCGTGTACAGGTTGTCGTTGACGACCGTCGTGTACTCGTCGGGCCCGGTGACGCCGTGGATGTGGAAGGTGCGCCTGCTCTCGTCGCGCCAGAAGCCGATGTCGGCCCACAGCCGCGCGGTCTCCACGAAGATGTCGACGGCCTCGCGGGCGAGGAACTCCTCGTCGCCGGTGGCCCCGACGTACTGGCTCAGGGCGTACGCGATGTCCGCGTCGATGTGGTACTGGGCGGTGCCCGCGGCGTAGTAGGCCGACGCCTCGTGGCCGTTGATGGTGCGCCAGGGGAAGAGCGCGCCCTTCTGCGACAGCTCACGGGCCCGGTGCCGCGCGTTGCCCAGCAGCGTGTAGCGGAAGCGCAGCGCGTTCCGCGCGGCCCACGGCATCGTGTAGGTCAGGAACGGCATCACGTAGATCTCGGTGTCCCAGAAGTAGTGGCCGCCGTAGCCCGAGCCGCTCACCCCCTTCGCCGCGATGCCCTGGCCCTCCGCGCGGGCCGACGCCTGCAGGATCGAGAAGAGGTTCCACCGGATCGCCTGCTGCAGCGCCGGCTGGCCCGGCACCTCGACGTCGGCGCGGGCCCAGAAGTCGGCCAGCCAGGCCGCCTGGGCGTCGTACTGGTGCTCGACGCCCTCCTCGTGGGTGCGGTCCAGGGTCCGCTCGCAGCGGTCGATCAGCTCGCGCGGCGGGACCTTCTGCGCGGTGTGGAAGGAGACCAGCTTGGTGAGCCGCACCGGGACGCCGGGCTCGGCCGCGATGCGGTAGATCACCTTGGCCATGTCGTCCTCGGAGTGCACCTCCATCGAGTACGACGCCTCGGTCTCCAGCCGGTGGTCCGCGACCACGCCGAGCGTCATGCCGCTCTCGGCCGTCCGGTAGCCGAGCTTGATCCGGCCGGTCTCGGCGTCCGCGCCGTGGATCCGCGGCACCAGCACCCGCCGCTCGAACATCTCCGCCTTGCGGGGGTCGGCGCCCGCCCCGGCCCCCTCGCCACCGGCTCCGCCCGCGGCCTCCTGCTCCTGGTCCTGCCGGTTGATCAGCTGCGAGGAGATCGAGAGCGACGCACGCTGGTCGAGCAGGGTGACCTCGAAGGTGAGCACCGCGAGGTGGCGCTGCTCCAGCGGCACCATCCGGGTGCTGCGGATCCGGACCCGCTTGCCGCCCGGCGTGCGCCACACGAGCTCGCGGGTGAGGACGCCCGTGCGGAAGTCGAGCGCGCGCTCGTACTCGATGAGGTCGGCCACCGACACCTGCAGGGGCTCGTCGTCGACGTACAGCCGGATCACCTTGGGGTCCGGCACGTTGACGATCGTCTGCCCGATCCGGGCGAAGCCGTAGGCCTCCTCGGCGTGCGAGATCGGCCAGGTCTCGTGGAAGCCGTTGATGAACGTGCCGTCCAGGTGCGCGTCGCGGCTCTCGGAGTAGTTGCCGCGCAGGCCGAGGTAGCCGTTGCCGACGGTGAACAGCGACTCGGTCGTGCCGAGGTCGGAGGCGTCGAAGCGGGTCTCGACGAGGCGCCACTCGTCGACGGGGAAGCGGGTGCGGTCGAGCGGGTCGTCGGCCGGCGGCGCCTTGTGCGAGGGGCCCTCGGGTGCGTTCATGCGCCTGCTCCTTCATCGGTCGCCGGCTCGTCGGCGACCAGCTCGTCGAGGTCCTGCACGACGACGTCCGCGCCCGCGGCCGTCAGCGCCTCCACGCCGGCGCCGCGGTCGACGCCGATCACCAGGCCGAAGGCCCCGGCGTGCCCCGCGGCGACGCCGTTGATCGCGTCCTCGAGTACGACGGACCGCGCGTTGGTCGCGCCGAGCTGCTCCGCCGCGTGGGTGAACGTGTCCGGGGCCGGCTTGCCCGGCAGGCCCAGCTCCTCGGCCAGGCCGCCGTGCATGATCAGCCCGAAGTAGTCGGTGAGGCCGGCCGCGGCCAGCACCGCCGGCGCGTTGCGCGACGACGAGACCACCGCCATCGGCTTGCCCCGCTCGTGCAGCTGCTGGATCAGCGCCACCGAGCCCGGGTAGGCCGTGACGCCCTCGGAGGCGAGGATCTGGTTGAACGCGTCGTTCTTGCGGTTGCCCAGCCCGCACACGGTCTGCGCGGTCGGCGGGTCGTCCGGCTCGCCCTCCGGCAGCGTGATCCCGCGCGAGGCGAGGAAGTCGCGCACGCCGTCGTAGCGGGGCTTGCCGTCGACGAAGTCGAAGTAGTCCTGCTCCGTGTACGGCGCGTAGGCGACCCCGTCCGCGGCCGACCGTGCCGTCAGGAAGGCCGTGAACATCGCCTCCCAGGCGTGCTTGTGCACGTCGGCCGTCGGGGTCACCACCCCGTCCAGGTCGAAGAGCACGGCGTCGTACAGGTCCCAGTCCACTGCTGTGTCAGGCACCGCCTCAGGCTAGCGGGGCGGGGGAGGCGGTTCGGTTAACCGGGTGTGACACATCTCAGGGTGGGGATCAGGGTCGTCATGGATATGCCAAGGGCTCTCGTCTGGTGGAATGGCGCCATGCGGTTCCCTCTCATCAGCGCGGTCGGCCCCGTGCTCGACCCCGTGCTCGGCCCGGTGAAGCAGCGGGTGGGCATCTGGCTGCTCAACCGGACCATGCGCAACGGCATCGACCTGCGCAAGCTCCGCTTCCTGCCGGAGTCGGTCACGCTCCCGCTGAAGCGGGACGGCCTCGACCCGCTGCCGGAGATGATGAAGGTGCAGGGCGAGGCGCCGGTGAAGAAGCTGGCCGAGCTGTTCGGGAAGTCCGTCTGGCTGGTCAGCGGCTACGAGGAGTCCCGCGAGGTGCTCGCCGGCGGCGCCGAGGTGTGGTCCAACGACCTCGGGCAGTTCGTGTCGCAGGAGGGCCGCTCCGACGAGGAGCAGATCGGCGGCCTCGGCATGACCGACCCGCCGCTGCACACCGCCCTGCGCCGCTACCTCACGCCCGAGTTCACGATGCGCCGGCTCGCCCGCCTGCAGCCGGGGATCGACGCCATCGTGGAGCAGCGCCTCGACGCGATGGAGGCGGCGGGTCGCGACGGCAGGGCCGTTGACATGGTCGAGGAGTTCGCCTTCGCCGTACCCTTCGACGTCATCTGCGACCTGCTGGGCCTCCCGGTCGACGACCGCGCCCGCTTCCTCGAGCTCGGTGTCGCGCGCTTCGACCTCTCCGGGGGCGGTGCCGGCGCCTTCGGCGCGGCCGCGCACACCCGCGAGTTCCTCATCAACGCGGTGCGCGAGCAGCGCGAGAACCCCGGCGACGGCCTGATCGGCGCGCTGCTGAAGGAGCACGGCGACGAGCTCGACGACGTGACCCTCGGCGGCATCGCCGACGGCGTCTTCCTCGGCGGCTACGAGACCTCCGCGTCGATGCTGGCGCTCGGCGCCTACCTGATCGCGACCACCCCGAAGGCCGGCGAGATGCTGCGCTCCGGCGACGGCGAGCAGGTCAACCAGGTCATCGAGGAGCTGCTGCGCCACTTGTGCGTCGTCCAGCTCGCCTTCCTCCGCTTCGCCAAGCAGGACGTCGAGGTCGGCGGCATGCTGATCAAGGAGGGCGACGCCGTCGGCGTCTCGCTCCTCGCCGCCAACCGCGACCCCTCCCTCGGCGACGACCTCGGCACCTTCGACCCCTCCCGCGAGCCCACCCGCCACCTCGCGTTCGGCTGGGGCATGCACCGCTGCGTCGGTGCCGAGCTCGCGCGGATGGAGCTGCGCACCGCGCTGCGGATGCTGGCCGAGCGGTTCCCGAACCTCGCCATGGCCGCCGACATCAAGGACCTCGACTTCCGCAAGCTCTCCGCCGTGTACGGCGTCGAGGCCCTCCCGGTGCTGCTCGACGGCGACCGCGAGTCCGTCTCGATCTGAGTAATCGTTGCTCATCCCGGACGGGCGCGCAGCCACGCCCTCGGTGTCACGCCTGAGCGGCTCCGCCGCCCGTCGTACCGGACCCAGTGGCTGTGGATGCGCGCCGTTCGCAGCCATTGAGTCCGGTACGACGGGTCGGCGGGCGCCACCGGGTCGTCGTACCAGTTGACGACTTGAAGATGTTTTCAGGTCAACGAGCACGACCGTCATCGCGCCCGTGGGACCGCTTCGTGGCGAGGGCATCGCGAGACCCGGACCACCTGGACCGGCGTCCACGAGCGGCTCGCTCACGAGCGCCACCTCTTCGCGCGCACGCCCGACGCGATCGCGCACGCGCGCCTCCACGCCGCCCGGGTCGCCCACCCCTAGTCGGCGACCGGGCGTCGCCGCCTACTTGCTGGTGGTCAATCGGTACTGCCGCACGGACAGCGGCGCGAACACCACGATGATGCCGACCACCCAGATCAGCGTGTAGGCGACCGGGTGCTGCAGCGACCAGGCGTCGGAGCCCGGGCCGACGCCGGTGTTGCCGAACAGGTCGCGGCTGGCCTGGGTGACCGCGGAGACCGGGTTCCACTCCACCACCGGCTTCAGCACGCTGTTGAACGAGGACGTCGGCACGAACGCGTTCGAGATGAAGGTCAGCGGCATGATCACCATGAAGGAGGCGTTGTTGATGACCTCCACGCTCGGGACCATGAGGCCGACCCAGGCCATCACCCAGCTGATCGCGTAGCCGAACACCAGCAGCAGCGCGAAGCCGGCGAGCGCGTCGAGGGCGCCCTCGCGGATCCGCCAGCCGACGAGGAGCCCGGTCAGCGCCATGATGATGAGCGACAGCACGTTGTAGACCACGTCTGAGGACGTCCGGCCCACCAGCACCGCCGAGGGCGACATGGGCAGCGACCGGAACCGGTCGATGATGCCCTTCTGCATGTCCTCGGCGAGGCCGGCGCCGGTGAACGTCGCGCCGAACACGATGGTCTGGCCGAAGATGCCGGCGATCAGCCACTCGCGGTAGTTGACGCCGGGAGTGTCGATCGCGCCGCCGAAGACGTAGGCGAACAGCAGCACGAACATGATCGGGCTGAGCAGGACGAAGACCAGGATCTCCGGCACCCGCACGATCTTGATCAGGTTGCGCTGGGCGACGACCCAGCCGTCGCCGAGGGCCTGCACTGCGCTGCTCACTGGTCTTCCTCCGTGCTCTCGTGGCCGGTCAGGGACAGGAAGACGTCGTCGAGGGTCGGCCGGCGCAGGCCGACGTCGAGCACCTTGACTGCTTCTCGCTCGAAGGCCTCGAGCACGCGCCGCAGGTCGCTGGCGGCCTCCTCGCCGGCCGCGGCCTTCAGCTCGCGGCCACCGTCGGAGACCTGCACCTCGCCGACGGCGACCTCGTTGAGCACCCGGACCGCCGCCTCGGTGTCGGCGCTGCTCGCGAGGACGACCTCGATCCGCTGGCCGCCGGTCTGGGCCTTGAGCTCGTCGGCGGTGCCGTGGGCGATCTCGCGCCCGTGGTCGATGACCACGATGTCGTCGGCGAGCACGTCCGCCTCCTCGAGGTACTGCGTCGTGAGCAGCAGGGTGGCGCCGTCGCTGACCAGCTCGCGGATGACGTCCCACATCAGCTGGCGGCTGCGGACGTCGAGGCCGGTCGTCGGCTCGTCGAGCACGATGACCGGCGGCGCGGCGACCAGCGCGCAGGCGAGGTCCAGGCGCCGGCGCTGGCCGCCCGAGTAGGTCTTGGTCGGCCGGTTGGCGAACTCGGTCAGGTCGAAGCGCTCGAGCAGCTCCTGGGCCCGGGTCCGGGCGACCTGGCGGCCGAGGTGGTAGAGCCGGCCGATCATGACGAGGTTCTCCGACGCCGTCAGGTGCTCGTCGACGGCGGCGTACTGACCGGAGAGGCCGATCTTCGCCTTCGCGGCCGCCGGGTCGGCGATCACGTCGATGCCGGCCACCCGGGCGCTGCCGGCCTCGGGCTTCAGCAGGGTGGTCAGGCAGCGCACCGCCGTCGTCTTCCCGGCGCCGTTGGGCCCCAGGAGCGCCAGCACCTTGCCCTCCGGCACCGCCAGGTCGAGACCGGCCAGGGCCTCGACGTCCTTGTAGCGCTTGACCAGTCCGGTCGCGCTGATCATCGGTTCGCCCATCGCTCTGCGTGTCTCCTCGTCGTGCCGTCCCCAGGTGCTCTCGACCCTAGGGACCACCGCCGACAACCGGATTCATCGCGGCGAAGGCAAGGCTTGCTTTTCTGGAATCATTCAAGAAAGCGTGGCAGGGTGGAGGAACCGCAACGAGCGAACGAGCGAAAGGGAGCACCACCCATGACGACCACCGCGACCCAGCACCGCACCGAGCGCCACGTCTCGCACCCCGCCTTCCGTGCCGACGAGCAGCTCGCCGGGCACCTCCAGCAGGTCCTCGTCGACCTCAACGACCTCGCCCTGCAGGGCAAGCAGGCGCACTGGAACGCGGTCGGCCCGAACTTCCGCGACCTCCACCTGCAGCTCGACGAGATCGTCGACGCCGCCCGGGAGTTCACCGACGCCGTCGCCGAGCGGATGCGCGCCCTGTACGTCGTCCCGGACGGCACCTCGGCCCGGACCGCCGCCCAGTCCAGCCTGCCGGCGTTCCCGCGTGGCGAGGTGGTGACCGGTGCTGTCATCGACGCGATCGTCGCCTCGATCTACGCCGTGACCGGCACCGTGCGCGAGGTGCACGACGCGGTCGACGCGGCCGACCCGACGACCGCCGACCTGTTGCACACCATCCTCGAGCGGCTCGAGCAGCTCGCCTGGCTGACCGATGCCGAGCGCCGGGTCCCCGAGGCCTCGGTGCCGGAGGCGCTCCTCGCCTGAGGCACTGGACAGATTGGCTGACCTGTCTCATTCTAGTGACATGTCAGCCGATCTGTCTGCACCTGTCGCCTACCGCCCCGGAGGCGGTGCGGCGTGGCGCGAGCCGTGGCCGTCGTACGCCGCCCTGCGTGAGCACGACCCGGTCCACCACGTCGTCCCCGAGGGCCGGCCGCAGCACGACCACTACGTGCTCTCGCGGCACGCCGACGTGCTCGCCGCGGCCGTCGACGCCGCGACCTTCTCCAGCAACCACGGCCTGACCGTCGAGTACGACGAGCTCGAGCGGATCGGCCTGGCCGACAACCCGCCGTTCGTGATGACCGACCCGCCGGTCCACACCACCTTCCGCAAGCTGGTCGCCCGGGGGTTCACGCCCCGGCAGGTGCGCGAGCTCGAGCCGGTCGTCCGGGCGTTCGCCGTCGAGCGGTTCGAGCGACTGCGCGACGAGGGCGGTGGCGACGTGGTCGCCGAGCTGTTCAAGCCGTTGCCGAGCCTGGTGGTCGGCCACTACCTGGGCGTCCCCGTCGAGGACCAGCCGCGCTTCGACGACTGGAGCAGCGCGATCGTCGCCGCCAACGTCGCCGCCGAGGGCGTGGCCGCGGCCGCCTCCGCGGCGGACGCGACGATGGAGCTGATGGGCTACTTCTCCGAGCTGGTCGAGCGACGTCGGGTCGAGCCGGGGGAGGACACGGTCTCCCAGCTGGTCCGGGCCGACGTCGACCTGCTGGAGATCCTCGCGTTCGTGTTCACGATGGTGGCCGGCGGCAACGACACCTCGACCGGCGCGCTCGGCGGCGCCGTCCAGCTGCTCGCGCAGCGGCCCGACCAGCGGGCGCTGCTGGCGGGCGACCCGGGCCTGGTGGCGGACGCGGTCGAGGAGTTCCTGCGGCTCACCTCGCCCGTGCAGGGCCTGGCCCGCACCACGACCCGTAACGTCGAGCTGCACGGGGTCGTCGTACCCGCGGGGCGCAAGGTGCTCCTCCTCTACGGCGCCGGCAACCGCGACCCCCGCCGCTACGGTCCCGACGCCGACGAGCTCGACGTCCGCCGCGCGCCCAGCCAGATCCTCAGCTTCGGCCAGGGCCACCACCACTGCCTCGGCGCGGCCGCGGCGCGACTGCAGATCCAGGTGACGCTGGAGGAGCTGGTCCGGCGGATCCCCGACTTCGCGGTCGACGAGGACGCGATCACGTGGGCCCCCGGTCCCTATGTACGACGCCCGCTGGCCCTGCCGATGACGGTGCTCCCGTGAGCTGGGTCGACCGGCGCACCCCCGCGGTCGAGCGGATCCTCGACGCGGCGGGCCGGCTGTTCGCCGGCCGGGGCGTGGACGCGGTGTCGATGGCCCAGATCGCCGCAGCTGCGGGCTGTTCGCGGGCGACGCTCTACCGCTACTTCCCCGACCGGCCCTCGCTCCAGCTCGCCTTCGTGCAGCGCGAGGCGGTGCGGGTCGGCGCCCTCGTCGCCACCGACCTCGCCGGCGCGCGCCGCGGAGCGGACCCGTTGACCGAGGGGGTGCTCGCCGCGCTGCGACACGTGCGCGCGAATCCCGCGCTGCTCGCATGGTTCGGCGACCCGGACGCCGCCCACACCGCCGACCTCGCGCAGGGCTCGGAGGTGGTCGAGGCGCTCGGGCTCACCATGGCGGCCGACCCCGACGCCGCGCGGTGGCTGGTGCGGGTGATCGTCTCGCTGCTCACCGTGCCGGGGGGTGACGAGGCGGAGGAGCGGCGGCTCGTGGAGCGCTTCGTCGCGCCCGTGGTCGCCGTGGGTCAGTCGCGCACCCAGCGGTAGACCTGCCCGTCGCGGACCTCGACGCGGTCGGGCGGGCGTGGTCGCGGGTGCTGGCGCAGGTGGGCGAGCACCTTGGTCCGCCCGCGCAGCACGAGCTCCTTGTCGTGCCAGTGCAGATAGGGATGGAGGAGCGGATGGGCGCCGGAGAAGTCGCGCGCGTCGATCAGGCTCCACGCCCTGGCGGTGGGCTCGGGCAGGTCGGGCAGGTCGTGCAGCATCCTCGGGACGCACATCCGCCACGCGTCGGTGACCAGCTCGCGCATCTCGTCGCCGTCGAGCGGGCCCAGCCGCGCGCACACCCAGTTGAACCGCAGGTCCTGCGGCCGCGGCAGGAAGAAGGTGTCGGGGGCCGAGGCCACGAGGTCGTCGCGCTGCTCCTTCGGGAAGCCGAAGCCCATCGCCTGCTCGTCCTTCGAGAACGCCAGGAAGACGATCTGGCCGATGTAGTGCTTCCACAACCCGCCGGTCTGGCGCTCGACCGCGCGGGGGAGCGGCAGCACCACCCGTCGTACGGCCTCGGCATCGGTCATGCCAGTGCACGCTAGCGGTGGTCGCCGACAGTCGGCGCGGCGTCGTACCGTCGGGGCATGAGCCCTGCCGATCTCCTCATCGACTCCCTCGGCCGCGTGCTGGAGAGCGTCGAGGCCGTCCTCGACGGCGCCTCCGACGACCTGCTCGCCGAGCGCCCCGGCCCCGACGCCAACACCATCGCCTGGCTGGTGTGGCACCTCACCCGTGTCCAGGACGACCACGTCGCCGGCGTCGCCGGCAGCGAGCAGGTCTGGACCGCCCAGGGGTACGACGCCCGGTTCGGCCTGCCGTTCGAGACCGGCGACATCGGCTACGGGCAGACCTCCGCGCAGGTCGCGCAGGTCCGGGCGTCGGCCGACCTGCTGGCCGACTACCACCGCGCGACGCACGAGCGCTCGCTCGCCTACTTCGCGTCGCTCGGTGCCGACGACCTGGACCGTGTCGTCGACGAGCGCTGGGACCCGCCGGTCACGCTCGGCGTGCGGCTGGTCAGCGTCGTCAACGACTGCACGCAGCACGTCGGCCAGGCGGCCTACGTACGGGGACTCCTGGGCTGAGCCCGGCTCACACCAGGCCGCGGACGATCTCCGCGGCCGGGGCCGCGACCGCCGACCGGTGGCCGGTGCCGGCCCACAGGTGCAGTCGGTGCGGGTCGCCGGCCGCGGCGGCCGCCCGCCGCAGGTCGCGGGTCAGGTGGTGCAGCTCCGGATAGCCGTACGGCGCCGTGGTGCCGTGCCGATCGACGAAGCCGTTGCGCAGCGCCCGTGCCGGCCGGCCCGTGAACGCGTGGGTCACCACCGTCGTGGCGAACGCCGGGTCGGCGAGGGTGGCGCGGTGCGTGGCCGACGTCCCGGCCTCTTCGGCCCGGAGCAGCAGCGTGCCGACGGCGACCGCCTCGGCGCCGGCCGCCAGCAGCGCGTGGACCGCAGCCGGTCCGTCGACGCCGCCGCCCGCGAGGACCGGCAGCGGACTCGTCGCGCGGACGGAGCGCACGACGTCGCCCGTCGCCTCGTCGCGGATCGGGCGCCGCGGGTCGAAGGTGCCGCTGTGCCCGCCGGCGGCAGGTCCCTGGACGACGAGGCCGTCGACCCCCGCCTCCTCGGCGGCCCGCGCCTCGTCGGGGGTCGTGACCGTCGCCAGGACCCGTGAGCCCGCGGCCTGCAGGCGGCGGATGTCGGCCGCCGCCGGGAGGCCGAAGGTCAGCGACACCAGCGGGACCGGGTCGGCCACGAGCAGGTCGACCTTCTCGCCCCACGCGTCGTCGTCGTGCCGGGGCTCGCTGGGCAGGTCGACGCCGAGCGCGGCCGCCTCGTCGGCGAGCGCGGTGCGGTAGGCGGCGTACGCGGCCGGGTCGATGGCACCGGGCTGGGGGACGAAGAGGTTCACCCCGAACGGGCGGCCGGCGGCCCGCGCCTCACCGAGCAGCGACTCGAACGCCGCCGCGGTCAGGTAGCCGGCCGGCAGGAAGGAGAAGCCGCCGGCGTCGGTGACCGCCGTGGCCAGGGCGACGGTGGTGGGCCCACCGGCCATCGGCGCCGCGATGATCGGGAGGTCCGTGTCGAGCAGGCTCACCGCTCCAGTGTGGCGGCCGCGGGAAATTGATTGATGTCAATCAATTCGCGCGGCAGGCATCGCCGTCACCCGGTAGCGGACGAACGACGGCACCGCCAGCGCCGCCACGACCACCAGGACGACGACCAGCACCCCGCCACCGGCTGCCGCGGTCGCCGTACCCACCATGGCGGCGGAGGCGCCGTGCGCCACGTCGGCGATCCGCGGACCCCCGGCGACGACGACGATGAAGATGCCCTGCAGGCGGCCGCGGACCTCGTCGGCCGCCGCGCTCTGGAGCATCGAGGTGCGGAACGCCGCCGAGGCCATGTCCGCGGCGCCGCCGACCACGAGCATCAGGACGGCCACCACGAGCCACAGCCGCGTGGAGCCGGGCATCGAGTCAGCGCAGAGGACGGCCAGGCCGAAGCCGACCATCGCCAGGCCCCAGACCACGATGCACCACACGACGGCCCTGCCCTGGGCGGAGATCCGCGAGACCCAGCCGGAGAAGACACCGCCGAGCACGGCGCCGGCGGGGATGCCGGCGAAGAGCAGCGCGAACGCGAGGCCGCCCTCCTCGGGACCGAGGAAGCTCTCGTGGGCGATCTCGGGGAAGAGCGCGCGCGGCATGCCGAAGACCATCGCGATGATGTCGACGACGAAGGACATCATCAGCACCGGCTGGGTCCGCAGGTAGGTGATCCCCTCGACGACCGAGCGCAGCCCGGGCGTCCCGCTGACCACGCCCTCGACGGGCAGGCGCGGCAGTCGTACGACGGCCCACAGCGTCGCGAGCAGGCAGACGGCGTCCGCGAGGTAGAGCCACGAGAAGCCGGTGAACGGGATGAGGATGCCGGCGATGAGCGGGCCGCCGATGGCGCCGGCCTGCATCACGGTCATGTTGAGCGAGTTCGCGGCCGGGAGCACCTCGGCGTCGAGGAGCCGCGGCAGGATCGCCGACCGGGTCGGCTGGTTGACCGCGAAGAAGCCCTGCTGCACGGCGAACAGGCTGAGCAGCAGCCACACGTTGCCGACGTCGAGGGCGGCCTGCAGCCAGAACAGGGCCGCGGTCCCGATCAGCCCGGTCGTGGTGACCATCATGATCGTGCGGCGGTCGAAGTGGTCGGCCAGCGCACCGCCCCACAGGCCGAAGACGACGAGTGGCACGAGGCCGAAGATGCCGGTCAGGCCGACATACGCCGACGAGCCGGTGTCGGCGTAGATCTGGGCCGGCACGGCGACGACCGTCAGCTGCGCGCCGACGACCGTGATGATGTTGGCCGTCCACAGCCGCCGGAAGTGCGGGTTCTTCAGCGGCCGGGTGTCGGCCAGGATCCCGCGGAGGCTCACCGGGTCAGGCTACGGAGTGGTCGGACGTCTCGATGAATCCGGGTCGATGAATCAGCGCGGATCGGACGGTCGACACGGTCATGAGCACTGGACACCAGGACGCCGGGACGAGCGCGGTCGGACCGCTCGACATCACCTTCACCGAGACGCTCCGCAGGAGCGACGCCAAGGGCGGCTGGACCTATGTGGTCTGGCCCGAGTCGGCCGAGCGCTTCGGGACGCGCGGCCGGGTCAAGGTCCGCGGCACGATCGACGGGACGCCGTTCGAGACCTCGTTCATGGCGCTCGGCGACGGCAACCACAAGCTGCCCGTGACGACCGCGCTGCGCGTCGAGAGCGGCAAGCAGGAGGGCGACACCGTCGAGGTGCACCTGACGGAGCGGCTCTCCTAGGGGGAATCCGGAAGCCGCGACGGGAAATCCCGTGGCAGGCTGTCGTATCGGTGCAAGTCCCTTCGTGGTGGAGATGTGAGGCGGTCATCGGGGCCGCCCCGGACACCCGAACCGACCGAGGAGAAGAGCCATGACGCAGTACCTGCTGGCCGTGCACGGCAACGAGGCCGACTACGCCGCGATCACCCCCGAGCAGGCCCAGGAGATGTTCGCGGCCGTCGACCAGTTCAACCAGAAGCTCCAGGCCGACAACGTCTGGGTCTTCGCCGGCGGCCTCGAGGGCGTCGGCAGCGCGAGCGTCGTCGATGCGTCCGGCGACGCGCCGGTCATCACCGACGGCCCCTACCTCGAGACCAAGGAGCACATCGGCGGCTTCTGGATCATCGACGTCCCCGACGACGCGACGGCGCTGCAGTACGCCACCGAGGGCTCGCGGGCCTGCCAGGGCAAGGTCGAGGTGCGGCCGTTCGCGCCCGAGCCCCCGGCCGACGCGTGACGGACCGCCCGGTGGTCGAGGAGGTCGCGCAGCGACCGTCACGAGACCCTGACGCGACGTCCGCCCGGACCGCGGTCGAGCGGATCTTCCGCGAGGAGTACGGCCGGCTGATCGCCTCCCTCGTCCGCCGCTTCGGTGACATCGACATCGCCGAGGAGGCGGCGGGGGAGGCCCTGGTCGCCGCGCTCGAGAAGTGGCCCGAGGCGGGCGTCCCGCCCAACCCCGGCGGCTGGCTCACCACCACCGCCGGCAACCGGGCCATCGACAAGCTCCGTCGCGAGAAGGTGCGCGAGACCAAGCACGAGGCCGCTGCCATGCTGTACGACGACACCCCGCACGAGCCGACCGGCGCGATCACCGACGACCGGCTGCGGCTCATCTTCACCTGTTGCCACCCTGCACTCGCGCCGGAGGCCCGGATCGCGATGACCCTGCGCCTGCTCGGCGGGCTCACGGTCGCCGAGATCGCGGCCGCCTTCCTCGTCCAGGAGACGACGATGGCCCAGCGGATCACCCGCGCCAAGGCCAAGATCAAGGGCGCCAACATCCCCTACAAGGTCCCCGAGGCCGAGGACCTGCCCGCCCGGGTGGGCGCGGTGCTCGCCGTCCTGCTGCTGATCTTCAACGAGGGCTACCTCTCCACCGGCGACGGCGACCCGATCCGGGCGGACCTGACCGGTGAGGCGATCCGGCTCGCCCGCACGCTGCACGACCTGATGCCCGACGAGCTCGAGGCCACCGGCCTGCTGGCACTGCTGCTGCTGACCGAGTCGCGCCGTGCGGCGCGGGTGCGCGGCGACGAGCTGGTCACCCTGGAGGAGCAGGACCGAGGCGGCTGGGACCGCGCGCTGATCGCCGAGGGCCAGGACCTGGTCCGCGCCTGCCTCGCCGCCAACCGGCCCGGTCGCTACCAGATCCTCGCGGCCATCAACGCCGTCCACACCGACGCCCCGACGGGCGCGGCGACCGACTGGGCCCAGATCGCGGCCCTCTACGACCAGCTCTCGCGGATCGACCCGTCGCCGATCGTCGCGCTCAACCGGGCCGTCGCGATCGCGGAGCTCGACGGGCCCGAGGTGGCGCTGGCGATCGTCGACCGGCTGCCCCTGGAGACCTACCACGCCTGGCACGCGACCCGGGCCGAGCTGCTGCGCCGGCTCGGTCGCTCGGCCGAGAGCCGCGAGGCGTACGACGCCGCGCTGGCCGTGTGCGACAACACCGCCGAGCGCGCGTACCTCACCCGGAAGCGGGACCAGCTGGCGCCGTGACCCGGTCGCGGGGCGGCAGCCACAGCACGAACCGCGTGGTGGCCGAGGCGGTGTCGATCGACAGGTGGCCGCCGCAGACGTCGGCGAGCTCGGACGCGACGGCGAGCCCGATCCCCTCGGACCCCGCGGACCCGGTGCTCACTCCGCGGTGGAACACGTCGGTCCCCAGCGCCCGGGTGCCCTCGTCGCCGACCACCAGCTCCAGGTGCGTTCCGGCGTCGCGGACCTCGACGCCGATGGTGCCGGCACCGTGCTTGCGGGCGTTGTCGAGGAGGACGTCGAGCACCTGCTCCACCGGCCCCCTGGGCACGCGCGTCCGGGACCGCCGCCCCTCCTGCTGGAAGGTGATCGTCCGTCCCGTGGAGGCCAGCCGTCGCTCCCACCGCTCGACGCCGGCGGTGGCCAGCGCGACCAGGTCGATGACTTCGTGCGCGTCGATGCGGCGCCCACGGGCCAGGTCGAGCAGCTCGTCGACGGCGGCGTTGAGGCGGTCCAGCTCGGCGATCCCGCGCTCCAGCTCCTCCCGGACCTCGGGCGCCGTCTCGGGCCACAGCGTCAGGTCCTCGAGCCCGAGTCGCAGCGCCGTGACGGGCGTGCGCAGCTGGTGCGAGGCGTTGGCCGCGAACTCGCGCTCGCGGCGTACCAGGTCGTCGAGCTGGGCCGCCGCGCCACGGAGGGAGGCCCCGATCTCCTCGGCCTCCGGGACCGCGTACGACGGCACGTCGAGGTCGAAGTGCCCGCGGCCCAGCTCCCGCGACAGGCCCGCGAGCTCCTGGAAGGGGCGCGACATCCGGCGCGCGATCGCGAAGCCCAGCACCGCCGACCCGACGGCGAGGACCAGGCCCAGCAGCACGAGCGGGGTGATCGCGTCGCGGACGCTCGAGCTGATGGTCTCGCCGGACACGCTCAGCCGCAGCGAGCCTCCGTCCGGGAGGGGCTTGGTGACGATGATCCCGCCCTCGCCGTCGACGGAGTCGCCGACGGCGACCTCGGCACCGTCGGCGGGGCGGTACTCGACCCGGTCGGCGCCGGCGAGGCCGTGCTCGAGCAGCGCCGCGTCGACCTCGCCGCCGGCATCACGTCGCTCCTCGACCAGGCCGGCGAGAGCGGTCGAGGTGCCGTCGAGGGTGGCCCGCTCCTGGTCGCGGACCAGGTCGGCGAGGAAGTAGGCACGGGGCACGCCGTAGAGCCCGATGACGGCGAGGGTCAGTCCGACGAAGGCGATGACCAGCCGCTCACGCATCGCGCGGGGTGTCCTCGAGCCGGAAGCCGACGCCCCGGACGGTGCCCAGGGCGATGGGGGCGTCGCTGTCCTGCAGCTTCTGGCGCAGCCGGCCGATGGTCGCGTCGAGGGTCTTGGTGGAGCCGAACCAGTTCTCGTCCCAGACCTCGGCCATCAGGGTCTCCCGGCTGACGACCGCCCCGCGGTGCTGCTCGAGCAGCGCGAGGACGTCGAACTCCTTGGCGGTCAGCGCCAGCTCCTCGTCGCCGGCCCACACGCGGCGCGCTGCACGGTCCAGCCGGAAGTCCGGGACAGCCGGCGCGGCGGGCCCGGCCGCCGACGGCGCTGCCGCCGGTGCGACCTCGGGCGCCGCCTCGACGACGGCCGGCCGGTGCGAGCGGCGCAGCAGGGCACGCACCCTCGCGAGCAGCTCGGACAGGCTGAAGGGCTTGGCGAGGTAGTCGTCGGCCCCGACGTCGAGGCCGACCACCCGGTCCAGCTCGCCGGCCCGGGCCGTGAGGATGACGATGCCGCCCTCGTAGCCCTGGGACCGGAGCTGTCGGCACACGTCGAGTCCGTCCATGTCGGGCAGGCCGAGGTCGAGGAGCACCAGGTCGACACCGCCCGCGGCCACCGCGTCGATCGCGGCATGCCCCGCGGCGACCCGCTCGACGTCGTAGCCCTCGCGCTGCACGGCGCGGAGCAGGGGCGCGGCGATGGCGTCGTCGTCCTCGACGATCAGCAGGCGCACGGGCACCTCACCGAGCATAGGGGGCCGGACCGGCCCAGGCGGACCGGGCACGCTCGCGCCGGTCGACCTCGATGGCGACGAGGATGCCCATCGCCACCGCCAGGACGATCCCGGCCCTCGCGTCGATGTCGTGCCGGACCTGGCCCGGGAGCCCGATCGTCAGGGCCAGCACGGTCAGGCACAGCTGCGCGCCGGTGACGACCACGACCGGGAGCCTGGTCTCCAGCGCGTTCACGCGGGACAGCGCCAGCGCCGACAGCAGGCTCAGCGGCGCGAGGATCGCGGCACTGACCGACGTACGGTCACCGATCCCGCCGGCCCACCACACCTGGCACAGGCCGAGCAGGGTCATGAGGATGGTCGCCGTCCGCCAGCCGCGGGTGTGGTTCATCAGAGGTCCCTGTCCGCTGGTCCGGACTCCGTCACCGGCGTCGCGGCGCAGGCGCCCCCACCGAGCGAGGTCGCGGCGGTGGACGGGGTCCACACCATCGTCGGCGCCACCGACGACGTGCGCAGGCCGCCGCCCGACGCGAGCGTCCCGACGACGATCGTGACCACCGTGCGGCCGACCCCGTCGACGGTGACGGTGGATGCGGTCATGGTCGCGTTGAAGGTCGCCGTCTTGCGGGCCTTGACGTAGTCGTCGCGCAGGCCGATCGAACCGAGCTGGACGGCGTTGCCGTTGCGCAGCACGTCGAGCACGTCGGTCCGGTTGCCGCCGCCGACCAGGTTGCCGTCGCGCAGGCGCAGGCTGACCGGCAGGGCGGCGCCGGTCCAGCCGGCGGTGATGCTCGCCGGGGCGACGGACTCGCTGTAGGTCAGGGTGATCGTGTCGCCGGCGTCGAGTCGCCCGAGGGTGCCGTCGCCGTTGGAGGCCTGGACGTCGACGGCACGCAGGGTGCTGTTGTCGACCTTGCGGGCGCTGACGACCGCCGAGGTGGAGGCGGCGCCGCGGCCGTCGACGACGATCGCCCGCAGGTCGTAGCTGCCGTTGGCGACCGTGCGCGTGTCCCACGCGCAGGAGTACGGCGCCGTGGTGCTCGGGCAGAGGTCGGTCCACGTGCTCGTGCCGGTCGCGGCGCGCTGGATGCGCACCGAGGCGACACCCGCGGTCGAGTTGGCCTGCGCGGTCACCGTGACCGTGCCGGAGAGGTAGGCGCCCGGGTCGTCCACGGAGATCGACGAGACGGTGTTGTCGACGACGCGGCCGGTCACGCCGGCCGAGGTCGCGGTGTTGCCGGCGACGTCGGTCGCGACGGCCCGGAACGAGTAGGTCCCGTCGGTGAGCGTGGTCGTCGCGACGCGGCAGCTGAACGGCTCGGCGGTGGTCGTGCAGAGCGTCTGCCAGGTGCTGGTGCCGTTGCGGAGGTGCTGCAGCACGACCTGCTGGACGCCGGAGCCCGCGTCGGTGGCGCTCGCGGCGAAGGTGACCGAGCCGCTGAGCGGGCTGCCGGGGTCGGTCATCGTGACCGTCGGGGCCAGGTTGTCGACGAGCACGTCGCTGACGACGGCCGAGGTGACCGTGGTGGTGCCGGACGTGGCGACGGCGCGGAGGTCGAAGGAGTCGTTGGCGAAGGACGTCGTGCTCCAGGTGCAGCCGAACGGGGCCGACAGGCCGGAGCACAGCGTCTTCCAGCTCGTGCTCCCCGCCGTGGCGTACTGGATGGTGACGAGCCACGGCAGCGCGCCGCCGTTGTAGACGGTCGCGCCCATCGCGACATTGCCGCGGACGACGTCGCCGGGGTCGGCGAGGACCACGACGACGTTGTTGGCGACCGTCGTCCGCACGCTGTCGGAGAGGCTGGTGTAGCCGGCGCCGTTCACGGCGCGGGCCCGCAGGTCGTAGCTGCCGTCGGCGAGCGAGCCGGTCGCCCACGCGCAGGAGTACGGCGCCGTGGTGTCGGTGCAGACCGTGGTCCACGTCGACGCCCCCGGGGCGAGATACTGCAGGGTCACCGACGCGATGCCGGACTCGGCGTCGGTCGCGGTCGCCGACAGGGTCACCGTGCCCTGCAGCGGCGTACCGGGGTTGGCCAGGGTGACCGCCGGGGCGGTCCAGTCCTGCGCGGCCTCGACGGTGCCGGAGGAGGCGCTGGAGCTGGTGAAGGTCGCGTCCGAGAACCCGCTGGAGAAGCGGGAGGCCAGCGCCACGACGAGGATCCCGAGGATCAGGATCGCGGGCGTGCGGCGCATGGTCGGTCCTTCCTGGCGTGGGTGCTGACGGAGGTGTTCGGGGATGCTTCAACGGTAGGGAGAGGCGGACCACGACGGGTCGACGCGATCTCCACGGGCGCTCCACAAATCGGAACGCACTTGTGGGAGGTGCGGGAAGACGACAGCGGCTGCCTCCCGGCCCCACGCCAGGAGACAGCCGCAGCTCGTCAGGCCGTGCGCACCCCGCCCGGTCCA
Source organism: Nocardioides sp. SRI_004 (assembly GCF_057586415.1). Lineage (NCBI taxonomy): Bacteria > Bacillati > Actinomycetota > Actinomycetes > Propionibacteriales > Nocardioidaceae > Nocardioides > Nocardioides sp. SRI_004. The sequence goes on along the minus strand of NZ_JBYCZV010000027.1, from coordinate 11,849 downwards.
CCCCCCAGTGCGGGATCGGGACGAGTGCGTACGGCGGCGACCAGCTGGCCGAGGCTGAGCAGGGCGACGAGCCCTGCCGGGAGTCCGATGACGAGGAGTCGGACCTGAGGATCGGCCAGCGCGATGAGGATCCAGCCCGCGTGCGGGACGCCGAAGCTCACCACGGGCTGCGTGTCGGAGGTGAGCGAGAACAGCCACGGGTCGGGGTCCGGGTTGGCGTCGCCCTTCGTGCGCAGGACCTGCTCACCCTCGGGCGAGCGGCCGATCGCGATGATCCGGTGGGTGACCAGCGTGGTCACCCCGGACGACGCCGGCGGCTGGTAGGTGATCACGTCCCCCACCTCCAGGTCCGCCGCCGCGACGGGCTTCTCGAAGACGATCGAGCCCTTCTCGTACGTCCCGGACATCGACCCGCCGGTGATCACGTAGCGCTCGTGACCCAGCAGTGACGGCAGGACGTAGGCCGCGCCGAGCAACGTCACGACCACGAGAAGGAGATTGCCGAGCAGGCCGGTCGCGCGACTGAGCCGGGGGTGGCGTTGTGCGGTCATGGTGCTCATCTCCGTGGTCTCGGGCCGGTTCTCGTGGCAGGACGTTGCTCAGCGCGGGGTCACTGGTTGGTGGTCTCGCCGTTGAGCTGGATCGAGTCCCACTGGTACGACGCCGAGGCGGTCTTGCCCTGGTCGGCGTTCGGCGTGGTGGTGGCGAGCTTCACGGTGAACTTGTAGGTGGTCGCCACGCCGGGCTGGACGACGCCGAGGTCGTTCTTCGTGCCGTCGACGAGACCGCCGAAGGTGCCGTTGTAGACGGGGGTGCCGGTGGTCGTGTTGGTGATCACCAGGCTGAGGTTGTCGCCCGTGAAGCCGTTGGTCGACGCCGTCTCGGTGAGGCTGAAGGTGGCCGGCAGGCTGCCGGTGTTGGTGAGCGTGAGCGAGCCGTTGAGCGTGTCGCCCGGCTTCATGTTCGTCAGGTTGAAGACAGCGCCGCCGTCCTTGGAGTTGCTCTGCGACAGCGTGCCGGAGGTGACCGCGCTGACGGTGTTGTTGGACTGCGAGGTGAACGTCGCACCCGATCCCACGGCGATGGCGCCGGCGGCGGCCATCGTGGCGAGCGGGAGGAGGACCTTCTTGGACATCTGCATGACTGACTTCTCCTGGGTGTGTTGCCTGGTCTGTGGCGGGGTGTTTCCCGATGGCCAGAACTCTTCCAAGGCGAGGGCCACAGGAGATCGACGCGATTCCTCCACGAAGTCCTCCGCTCCTCCACGGTTTTCCACATCGCTCCACGGGAACTCCACGCCGGACCCGCGCCGACGCGGGGGCGGCGCTCGTAGGATCTCGCCATGACGCCGGCTCCCCTCGCGCTCCCGACCGCGCCCGACCTCTGGCCCGACTGGATCCGGGAGCGATCGGCGTCCGAGCTCGCCCGCGCGACCGAGCTCGTCGACGGGCTCCGGACCGCGCCGCCGGCCGACCCGGTCGCCGTACTCCGGCAGTGGGACCGGGCCGCCGGCCACCTCGGCAATGTCGCGGCCTTCGGCTCGCTGCTGGGCAACGTGCACCCGCTCGAGTCGGCGCGCGACCTGGCCGACGCCGCCGAGCAGGAGGCGTCGAAGCTGGGCACGCAGTGGAGCCTCGACCGCGAGCTGTACGACGTCTTCGCGGCCATCGACGACTCGTCGGTCGCCCACGACCCGCTCGCCGTGCGGCTCCTCGCCAAGGTGCGGGCCGACTTCCGCCGCTCCGGCGTGGACAAGGACGAGGCGACGCGGGAGCGGATCTCCGCGATCCGCGAGCGGATCACCGAGCTCGACCAGGAGTTCAGCCGGGTCACCCGCGACGACGTGCGCACGGTCCGCGTGCGCCCCGAGCAGCTCGCCGGCATGCCCGCCGACTGGCTCGAGGCGCACCCCGCCGACGACGAGGGCCTGGTCACCGTCACCACCGACTACCCCGACTCGGTGCCGGTGCGGATGTTCGCCCACGACCAGGGCGTCCGCCGCGACCTCACGATCGCCTTCCTCGAGCGGGGCTGGCCCACGACCGAGGCACTGCTGACCGAGCTCTTCGCGCTGCGCCACGAGCTGGCCACCACGGTCGGCTACGCCGACTGGCCGTCGTACGACGCCGACGTGAAGATGATCGGCACGGGCCCGGCCATCCCGGAGTTCATCGACCGGATCGCCACGGCCGCCGAGGAGCCGATGCGGCGCGACCTCGCCCAGCTGCTGGCGCGCTACCGCCGCGACTTCCCCGACGCGACCGAGGTCCCCGGCTTCGACTTCCAGTACTACGCCGAGCTGGTCCGCTCCGAGGAGTACGACGTCGACGCCCAGCGCGTGCGCACCTACTTCGACTTCGGCAAGGTCCGCCAGGGCCTGCTCGAGGTGACCGGCCGGCTCTTCGACCTTGCCTACCGACCCGTCGACGTCCCCGTCTGGCACGAGGAGGTCACCGCCTACGAGGTCGAGCAGGCCGGCCGCGTGATCGGCCGGATCTACCTCGACCTCCACCCGCGCGAGGGCAAGTACAAGCACGCCGCGCAGTTCACGCTGACCGACGGCGTCGCCGGCGAGCAGCTGCCCGAGGGCGTGCTGGTCTGCAACTTCTCCCGCGGCCTGATGGAGCACGACCACGTCGTGACGCTCTTCCACGAGTTCGGCCACCTGCTCCACCACGTGCTCGCCGGCCACGGCGACTGGTTCCGCTTCGCCGGTGTCGCGACCGAGTGGGACTTCGTCGAGGCGCCCAGCCAGATGCTCGAGGAGTGGGCGTGGCACGCCGACGTGCTGCGCACCTTCGCCAGCGACGCGTCGGGCGAGCCGATCTCCGCCGAGCTGGTCGCCGCGATGCGCGCCGCCGACGACTACGGCAAGGGCATCTACGCGCGCACCCAGATGTTCTACGCCGCCATGTCGTACTGGTTCCACGCCGACCGGGCCGGCGCGGAGGTGCCCGACCTGACCGAGCGGATGGTCGAGCTCCAGGCCCGGTACGCCGCCCTCCCGTACCTCCCCGGCACCCACATGTTCGCCAGCTTCGGCCACCTCGGCGGCTACAGCTCGGCCTACTACACCTACATGTGGTCGCTGGTGATCGCGAAGGACATGTTCAGCGCCTTCGACGAGTCGGACCTGTTCGCGCCGGAGGTGGCCCACCGCTACCGCGACGCCGTGCTCGCCCGTGGCGGGGAGGGCGACGCCGCCGACCTCGTCGCCGACTTCCTCGGCCGGCCGTTCGCGTTCGACGCGTACGCCGCCTGGCTGGCGCGCTAGAAGTCGTCGGCCACCCCCTTGTGTCGGCCAACGCTTACGCGTACGCTTGCGATATATCGCGATACCAACACGAACTGTTTGCGCGATATCCCGAACTCGCAAGCGGGCCCACGAGGCCCCGACAGACGAAGGAGGTCCCATCATGGGACGCCACAAGAATTTCGGACCTGACGACTGCGGCCCCTGGGGCAACCCGGAGCTGCGCGGATTCCAGCGCCGCAACCGCGGCGACTTCGGCCCCGGGCCCTGGGGTGCCTGGGGCGGCGGCTGGGGCGAGCCCGGCCGCGGCGGACGCCACGGCTTCGGCGGTCACGCCGGGCACGGCGGTCCGCCGCCGTGGCTGGTCGGCCTCTTCGGCCAGGGTCGCCCCGAGCCGGGCCGTGGTCCGCGGGTACGCCGCGGCGACGTCCGCTCGGCCATCCTCGACGTGCTCCGCGCGGCCAACGAGCGCGAGGAGTCGCCGAACGGCTACCAGGTGATCCAGCAGATCACCGAGCGCAGCGGCGGCGTGTGGAAGCCGAGCCCCGGCTCGGTCTACCCGACCGTGCAGCAGCTGCTCGACGAGGAGCTCGTCGAGAACGACGAGGCCGGCCGCCGCGGCATGCGGCTGACGACCAAGGGCGCGGCCTGGTGCGAGGAGCACGCCGACGAGCTCGCCGCCGTGTGGGTGCCCTTCGACCGCCGCAAGGAGGCCGAGGCCACCGGCGACGGCGGCCAGCCGGGCAGCGCCGACATCAAGGCCGAGATCGGCCAGGTGATGGGCGCCGTGTGGCAGATCGTGACCGCAGGCTCCGAGGGCCAGCGGCGCGCGGCGGTCGACGTGCTCGTCGAGGCGCGCCGCAGCCTCTACGGCATCCTCGCCGACGGTCCGGACGCCGACCAGGCGCAGCCGGCCGAGGACGAGGACGACGCCTGACCCGACCCGGTACGGCGTGACACGAGGGCCCCGGCCCGGGTGATCCCCGGGCCGGGGCCCTTCGCGTGCTGCCGCCCTGCCGCCCGGCGCTCGCCTCAGCCGGCGTTGAGGAAGTCCGGTGCCAGCACGGTGTCCACGGAGTCGTCGCCCCGGCGGGCGCGCTGCGTGGCGCAGATCCCCGAGGTGAGGCAGCGGCGCACCCACGGCGAGCTGCCGTCCTGGCCGATGAGCGCGCCGTCCTGGGACCAGCCCGCGGAGATGGACAGCCGGTCGAGGGGGACGCGGTCGCCGCCGGCGGTCGGCTCGACGTACTGCCCGTCGGTGCCCCCGAGGAACAGCCACCGGCCGTCGGGCGAGACCGTGACCACGCTGAAGTCGCCCTCGACGGACCGGCGGACCTCCCCGGTGACAGCGTCGACGACGACCCACTGCCCGTCGTCGTTCCTGGCGATGCCCACGCCGGAGCGCACCGACATCGGCAGCCGGGGGAGGTCGGTGACCTTCCCGGAGCGCCACTCGACGCGGTGGGCGACGTGGTCGGCCGTCGAGAAGTACGCCGCGTCGCCGTCCAGCAGCGCCGGTTCGAGGATCTCGCCGCCCGACGCCAGGGTCGACCCGGGCGACGGCAGGGCGACCTGGCCCACCTCGCTGTCGGTCACGACGTCCCAGACGTGCAGGACGAGCTCGTCCGCCCGGCTGGAGACCCAGGCGACGCGCGGCGCTGCGATGTCTCCGTCGACGGTCGGCGTCCCGTCCGGGATGGACAACCGTCGCGTGCTGCCGTCCGGACGGACGAGGGTGAAGCGCCCGGCCTCGCCGACGATGCTCTTGACGACCACGCCGGCCGTGGTCTGGGAGAGCCGGACGACCTGGCCGGGCACGGTGACGGGGATGCCACCCACGGTGACCTCGTGGTCCGTCGCGGACCAGGTCGCCCACGACTCGTACGCCGTCGGGAGCTCGTCCGCGTCGTCCTTGCCCTCGTTCGTGACGGAGTGGTTGCTGCGCGGCTTCCCGGCGAAGGGGTCGACGAGGGCGACCCCGCCCCCGATCACGCCGAGCACGACCGTCGCGGCGGCGACCGTCGCGACGCGGCGACGGGTGCGCAGGGCGCGGCCCCGGGCGGCGATGCCGGCGACGTGGGGGTGCGGCACGTCGACGTCGTCGACGGAGCGGTGCAACAGGTCGGAGAGCTCAGGCATGGGGTCCTCCCGGAGCGGTGGCGGCGAGCTCGATGTCGCCGAGCAGGGTGCGCAGCCTGGTGAGCGCGACCGAGGTCTGGCTCTTCACGGTGCCGGGGGCCACGCCGAGCGCGTCGGCGGTCTCCTGGACCGACAGGTCGTCGTAGAAGCGGAGGACGACGACCGCACGCTGCCGCGGCGAGAGCTGGGCGAGTGCCGCGGCGACGTCGACGCGCTCGCCGACGGTGCTGACGGTGTCGCCCTGCGCCGGCCGCTCGGGCAGGGTCGCAGTGGGTCGCTCGTTGCGGGTGGAGCGGCGCCGGTACCAGCTGGTGGTCTGGGTGACGAGTGCCCGCCGGGCGTAGCCGTGCGCCGCGCCCACGTCGCGGATCCGGTGCCAGTTGCTGTAGGTCCTCGCCAGTGCCGTCTGGACGAGGTCCTCGGCCAGGGCGTGCTCGCGCACGAGCAGGACCGCGGTCCGGTAGAGCGCCGGCCAGGCGGCATGGACGAGCTCGACGAACTCCTCCTCCGTCGGCCCCCGAGACGCGATGACGGGCATGGGTCGATCCTCTCTCGTCGACCGCTGACTGCGGCCTGCGCAGGGAGGACGCCCGGGAGCCGGGTCCGGTTGGGGTGGGTCGGCGTGAATCTGCGCCGCTGCGCTCCGGTGGTCAGCCCTCGAGCCGGCGTCGGCCGGCGAGCGCGTACTCCTCGTCCCTGAGCCGGACGGCCGCCCGGTCCACCGGGACCTCGTGGCCCTTCTCGCACGTCACCGTGACGGACAGCGGCGTACCGCAGTCGCGGTGGACCAGCTCGACCCCCGTCCGGTGGTCGTCGCGCAGCCCCTCGCCCCACTGCACCATGGCGACGATGATCGGGAAGATCCCGCGCCCGCGCTCGGTGAGGACGTACTCGTCGCGGGTGCGCTTGCCCGCCTCGCGGTAGGGCCTGCGGTCGACGATCCCGTCGGCGAACAGCTGCTTGAGCCGTCCCGCGACGACCGCCTCGCTGAGCCCGGTCCGGCGGACGAGCTCGTCGAACCTGGTCCCGCCGTAGAACAGCTCCCGGATCACCAGCATCGCCGAGCGGGTGCCGATGACCTCGAGGGAGCGCTCGATCCGGCACCAGCCCTTCGCGGGCCACTCGTCGCGCTCGGAGAACGCGCCCAGGCGCTCGAGGACGTCGGTCGGTCCAGCCGCGCTGCCGTCGTGATCCATGGCTCGATTCTACTTCTGGCTTTGCCTCTTGCAAGTCAGCGTGTATGGTCTGGCTATGGTTTCCATTAGTCAGGATCGTGGTACGGCGGCGGCGCCGCTCGTCCGGAACAGGTGGCCCAGCCTGTTCGTCGTCTGCATCGGCGTGATGATGACCTTCGTCAACGCCTCCTCCACGATCGGAGCGCTCGCGTCGATCCAGGACGACCTCCACGTCCCGGGCAGCTCGCTGGTGTGGGTCACCAGCGCCTTCGCGCTCGCGCTGGTGAGCCTGGTGATGTCGGCCGGGACCTTCGCCGAGCTCTACGGGCGTCGTCTCACCTACGTTTCGGGCACCGCGATCTTCACCGGCGGGAGCCTGCTGGCGTTCCTGGCCGACAGCTCCGGCGTCCTGATCACCGCGCAAGCGGTCATGGGCGTGGGCGCGGCAGCGATCCTGCCGTCGGGCCTGGCGATCGTCAGCACCAGCTTCCACGACCCCCACGAGCGCACCGGCGCGATCAGCATCTGGGCCAGCTGCGCCGGGCTCGGCCTGGCCATCGGACCGCTCGTCGCCGGCGCGCTGCTCCGCGAGTTCTCCTGGCACAGCGTCTACCTGACCAACGTGCTCCTCGGCGTCGTCGCCGGAGGCCTCGCGCTCCTGGTGCTCGGCGAGAGCAAGCACCCCTCGCGCCAGCTGGACCCGCTCGGCGTCGTCCTGGGCACGGTCACGGTGGCGGCGGCGACGTACGCCGTCATCGAGGGCGGAGCGAGCGGCTACGGAGAGCCCCGCATCGTCGTGGCCTATGTCGTGACCGCGGTGGCCGGCGTCCTGTTCCTGTGCGTGGAGTCCACCCACCACGACCCGATGCTCGACCTGGGCCTGTTCCGGAGCGCGTCCTTCACCACCGTCATGCTGGTGGGTGCAGCGGCGATGTTCGGCTTCGTCGGGATCGCGCTGCTCAGCGTGCTGCACCTCCAGCGGGTCGCCGGGTACGACCCGCTCGGCGCCGGCGTCCGGCTGATGCCGATGATGCTCAGCTACGTCGTGCTCAGCGCGTTCGGTGCCCGGATCGTCCGGACCATCGGGTTCACGGTGACGCTGACGGCCGGCCTGCTGCTCATGGGTGCCGGCGCGCTGTCCCTGCTGTGGAACGGTGCGGACACCGGATATGCGCACATGTGGCCCGGACTGCTGCTGGCCGGCGTCGGAAGTGCGCTGCTCATCGCCCCGTCGACCGCGGCGGCCGTCAACAGCGTGGGCCCGCTGCAGGCCGGCATGGCATCGGCGACCGTGAACCTCTTCCGCCAGCTCGGCTCCATGCTCGGTCCCGCCGTCCTCGGGACGATCGCCACCAGCCGCTTCCCGTCCATCCTCGCCGAGAGCCTCGACGACAAGGGCGTCCCGCACGCCACCGCCGACGCGGTCGCCACGAGCATCAGCCACGGCCAGGCGCCGCACGCCGACGCGAACGCCCTGGCCCTGCTCCCGGGCGCCGTGCCCGACGCCTTCACCACGGCACTCCACGGAGGGCTCCTGGTCGGCGGCTTCGTCCTGCTCGCCATCGCCGTGCTGGCGGCGCTCTTCGTCCGCCACCAGCAGCCCGCTGCCCCCGCCACACCCCTCGTCCCCGAAAGGAACTGACATGCCCACCCTCAACGGAGCCGTCGTGCTCGTCACCGGAGCCAACGGCGGCCTCGGCACCCACTTCGTCCACCAGGCGCTCGAGCGCGGTGCCGCCAAGGTGTACGCCGCGGCCCGCAACCCACGCGAGTGGGGCGACGACCGCATCACGCCGCTGGTCCTCGACGTCACCTCGCCGGAGTCCGTCGCGGTCGCGGCCGACATCGCCCGTGACGTGACGGTCGTGATCAACAACGCCGGGGCGTTGAACGGGTCCAGCGTCCTCGGCGACCTGTCCGCTGCGCGCGAGCTGTTCGAGGTGAACTTCTGGGGAGCGCTCGAGGTCACCAACGCCTTCACCCCGGCCCTGAGGTCGTCCGGCGGAACGCTGCTCAACGTGCTGTCCGTCCTGAGCTGGCTCGGCATCGGCGACGCCTACTCGGCCACGAAGGCCGCGCTCTGGCAGGCGACCAACACCCAGCGCATCAAGCTGGCCGCCGACGGCGTGCACGTCGCCGGCCTCCACCTGGGGTACGCCGACACCCCCATGACCCGGGGCGTGGACGCTCCCAAGCTCGATCCGGCCGACGTGGTCCGCTCGGCGTACGACGGCCTCGAGGCCGGCAGCCACGAGATCCTCGCCGACGAGCTCAGCCGCCAGGTGAAGGCGGGCCTGGCCGCCCCGGTCGAGGTGCTCTACCCCCAGCTCGCGCGGAGCGACGCATGAGCCGGGAGCGCACCTACGCCTGGGAGGACCCCAAGGTCTTCGCCGATGCCGCGGCCGGCCTGGCCGGACTGGACTTCCTCAACCTGATCGGCAGTGGCGAGCTGCCCGTCGTCCCGGCCGGTGCCACGACCAACGTCCTCCCCGTCGCCGTCGGCGACGGCTGGGCGGAGTTCGAGATGCAGCCCGAGGAGTGGCACTACAACCCGATCGGCTCCGTCCACGGCGGGATGATCGCCGGCCTCGCCGACTCGGCCCTCGGCTGCGCCGTCCACACGAAGCTCCCGGCCGGGGTCGGCTACACCTCCCTCGACCTGAACATCAGGTTCACCCGGGCCGCCAACCTCGACAGCGGCCTGCTCCGCTGCCGGGCGGAGGTCGTCACGATCGGGCGTCGTACCGCCACCGCCGAGGCGAGGGTCCTCGACGGCGACGGGCGGGTCGTCGCCCACGCATCCACGACCTGCCTCCTCCTCCGCTGACCCACCCGCCCCTCGACCGACGGAGCAACCCATGTCCGACAAGCTGTCCTACGACGTCTTCATCGCCGACCCCGTGCCCCAGGACGTCACCGACCTCGTGCCGAACGGCGACAAACGCATGTTCTCGCCACTCTCGATCACCCTGGTCTCGGGCGACCGGGACGCCGTCCTCGTCGACCCGCCGATGACGATCGCCCAGACCGCGGCCGTCGGCGACTGGGTCGAGTCCACCGGGAAGAACCTGACCCACATCTTCGTGACCCACGGCCACGGGGACCACTGGTTCGGCTCCGCCGAGCTCGCCGAGCGGTTCGGCGCCGAGGTGGTGGCGACCGCCGGGACGATCGAGCAGATGCACCGCAACCTCGCGATCCGCGAGTTCTTCTGGGATGCGCTCTTCCCCGGCCAGATCCCGGCGACCGACGTCGTGGCGACTGAGGTGGTCGGCGGCACGATCGGGCTCGAGGGCCACCTGCTCACCGTGGTCGACGTGGGACACACCGACACCGACGACACCAGCGTGCTCCACGTCCCGGACCTGGACCTGGTCGTCGCCGGCGACGTGATCTACAACGGCGTGCACCAGTTCCTCCGGGAGGCGCAGGGCGACGGCATCGGCGCGTGGTTGGACGCGATCGACACCGTCGAGTCGTTGCGCCCGCGGCTCGTCGTGGCCGGCCACAAGGACAAGGGCCTCGACGACGACGCGGAGCGGACGGTGCGCGAGACGAGGGAGTACCTCCTGGCGGCGAGGACGCTCCTGGCCGAGGAGACGACCGCCCTCGGCTTCTTCAACGCCATGCTCGACCGCTTCCCCACCCGGCTGAACCCGGGCGCGCTGTGGGGCGGGGCGACCGCGCTCTACCCCTGACGCGGTCGTCGGAGGCCGGGTTGCGTGGATTCGGGAGGGCGTCGCGCGGATAGGCTCGGCTCGTGCGCCGACCCGTCCCCGCCGCCCGCCACCTCCTGGCCGGCGCCTGCTGCCTGGCCTGGCTCACCGTCACGACCGGGTACGCCGCCGCGGCGGGCGCCGCTCCCGACCGGGTCGACGTCGGGGGTGAGGCGCTGGAGGGCGGCACGGGCAGCACCAACCCGGCCGAGCCCACGACGCTGGGGCCGGGGCTGTGGTCCGACACGCTCGGCGGCTCCGAGGCCCAGAACGTCCACCACTTCACCTACGACCGCCGGATCCGCGACAGCACGGTCCACATCGGCGTCATCGGCTCGCCGCCGAGCGCCGACTCCGACGCGCTGAAGGTCGACGTCGGCTACGTCGACGAGGACGGCAACCTCACCTCCTGCGCGAGCGACGACGACTCGATCACCTACGGCATCCCGCAGTCGGTGCTCGGCACCGCCGTGAGCATCGGCCAGACCGCCGCCGACTCCACCGACCGCCCGCCGTGCCTGACGGCCGCGACCCTCGAGATCGAGGTCAGCCGCGGCTCGAGCAGTGTCACGCAGGAGATGCCGGTCGCGATCAAGGTCGTCGAGGAGGCCGGGGTCAGCGACCCCCTGTCGCTGCCCGAGACGCCGGAGGCGGTCAGCTTCGACGTCCCGGACGCGGGCGACGCCGAGGACCTCGCGGGCGCGACGTCGTTCGACGAGGCGCCGGAGCTGGACTCCTCCGCCGACGGCGTCACCGTGTCCACGACCCTCCCGCAGGGCTCCGAGCAGCTGTGGCGGGTCGGGGTCGACTGGGGCCAGCAGGTCGTCGCCCGGGTCACCGCCGACCAGGCCGACGAGGCCGACTTCGAGGGCCGGTACGGCGGCGTGCCGGTCCGGGTGCGCCTGGTCGACCCCCGCCGCGAGGTCTACGCCCTGACCGACGAGGCCGCGAGCGACCAGAGCGCCGACGGGTCCTACCAGGTCGACGAGCCGGTCGACATCGTCGCCGGGAGCAACCCCCTGCAGTACCGCAACCGCTACGACGACGAGCTGCCCGTCGTACCGGGCGACTACTGGATCGCCGTGTCGGTGGGCCCGGTCGACCCCACCGCCGACCTCGACCCGCTCGACGTACCGGTCGAGCTGACCGTCGCCGTGACGGGGGAGCCGTCCGGGAAGCCGTCGTACCCGGGCGTCGTCACCTCTCCCGACGAGGGCGCGCAGATCGAGGGCTACTCGCCGGACGAGCCCTTCCTCGTCGCCGAGGACACCTTCTCGGCCGTCGCGTCGGGCAACCCGGTCTCGGGCGACGGCTGGTTCAGCACCCGCCGCTGGGCAGGCCTGGGCCTGGCCGCGGTCAGCGTGCTGTGCCTGGGCGCGGGGCTGGTCCGCCTGCGCGCCCGCCGCTGACCCGCACGGTCGACCGTCAGCCGAACAGCAGGAACAGCGCGACCAGCAGCCCGACGATCCCGACGCCGAGCAGCACGAACGCGTCGACGGGCGTTCGCGCCCCGCTCCGGTGCGGTGCCGGCACGTCGGGGCGCGTGGGCGTGACGAGGGGGGCGGT
>NZ_JBYCZV010000026.1:0-47876 GCF_057586415.1 Nocardioides sp. SRI_004 | reverse complement strand
TCGCCCCCTCGGCAGAGGGGCTTGCTCCGCGGCGCCTCAGCAGCCGCCGCGCCCGGCCCTCGCCCCCTCGGCAGAGGCTTGCTCCGCGGCGCCTCAGCAGCCGCCGCGCCCGGCCCTCGCCCCCTCGGCAGAGGCTTGCTCCGCGGCGCCTCAGCAGAGGGGGCGGGATTCGAACCCGCGGTAGGTCTCCCTACGACCGCTTTCAAGGCGGTTCCGATCGGCCACTCCGGCACCCCTCCTCGGCCCGTCGCCACCGGAGCGACACACGAGCCGGAGAACGAGTGTAGGAGGAGCCGGCGGATTCGCCGTCCGCGGTCGGGTCTTGTTCAATTCGACCCATGAGCAACCCCCTCGCCCCGTCGGTCTCCGACTACCGGCTCGCGCCGCCGGTGATGGCGCGCTTCGTGGGGGCCTATCTCGTGCTGCTGGCCGTCGTCCTGCTCGGTACGACGGCCGCCGCCGTCGCGCTCGACCTCAACGCCGACCTCCTGGTCGTCGTCCTCGCGCTGGGAGTCCTCGGCCTGATCGCGCTCGCGTGGTGGCTGCGCAGCAAGCTGGTCGTGGTGCGGCTGACCGACACGGGCTACCAGGTGCGCCTGGTCCGGGCGGCCGGCGTCACTGAGGCCCGCTGGACCGAGGTGGAGGACGCCGTCGCGGCCGCTCCCAGCGACATCGAGTGCCTCGTGCTGCGGCTCAAGGACGGGCGCTCCACGACGATCCCGGTGCAGCTGGTGGCCGGCGACAAGGACGACTTCGCCCGCGACGTACGCGACCACCTCAAGCGCGCCCACCGCTGAGCCCCGGCCGGCGTACCCGGTTGCGGGCGGGCCGATTGGGTGCCGCACGCCGGTGCTTGTAACCTTGCTCCGCTGGCTGGTCCCTCGCGTCCGGCCGAGCGGAGGAGGCGTCGCCTAGTCTGGTCTATGGCGCCCGCCTGCTAAGCGGGTTTGGGGCTACAACCCCATCGAGGGTTCAAATCCCTCCGCCTCCGCAGCAGCGAAGATCCGCCCGGGCAACCGGGCGGATCTTTCTCGTTGCGGCGGGTATCCGTGTGTCGGTTGTGATAACGGGTCACCACGCCTTGCCACCGCGCGGATGATGTACCACGCTTGGGAGTCAAGGAGCGTGTTCTGGGGCAATCGGGTGCCCCCTTCGACAGGAGACTGGAAATGAAGAAGGCCGCACGTCGGTTCGCGCTGGCGACCGTTGCCCTAATCGCTTCGCTCGGCGTTGTCTCGCTGCCGTCGGCTGCCGACGCCGACACCGGCTGGCCGTCGCGCGTGGTGGTCCGCCACTACGACCGCTGACCGCGGGCCCACTGACTGTCACCGACCCCGGTCCGGGCGATGCCCGGACCGGGGTCGGTCGCGCTTACGAACCGTCCGTCTCCTGCCCGGCGATGCCCAGCTGGCCCATCGTGTAGCCGAGCTGGAAGCGCGTCTCCGCGTCGTACTCCTCCTTGAGCTCGGCGACGTAGCCGGCGTACGTGCGCGGGCTGACGCCCAGCCGCTTCGCGCTCACCGCGTCGGCGTGGCCCTCGATCAGCATCCGGATCGTCATCGCGCGCTGCTCCGACGCGATCTCCTTCATCACGCTCTGCCCGCCGCTCGCGAACGGCCGGCCGCGGGCGAAGGTCCGCTCGAAGACGTCGACCAGGTAGGCGACGATCGCCGGCTCGCGTACGACGACCGCCGTGGTCGGGCTGTCCGGAGCCGGGATCAGCGCGACCCGGCGGTCGACCACGATCATCCGGTCGAAGAACTCGTCGAGGGTGCGTACCTCGGCGCCGTGCTCGGTCACGTGGGCGACGTACTTGTGCGTGGCGGGGTGGCGCCGCGCGCTGTGCTGGTAGAGCGTCTTCATGACGAGCCCGCGCTGCAGGGCGGCGATGTCGCGCTCGGCCGCCTGGGTGACGGTCCGGGTGCTGCGGTTGGCCTGGGGCTGCGCGGTCAGCAGCTCCTCCTGGGCCTCGCTCACGAGCGTCGTGAGGTACGGCTGGACGGCGTCACCGTGCAGGTACAGGAACGGCCCCGTCTCGTTGGCCGCCGGTGAGCGCCGCCAGCTCTGGCTGAGCCCCGCGAAGGCGCTCGCCCAGCGCGCCGACTCGTCGATCAGGCGCGCGCCCTCGGTCCCCAGCGGGGTGACCACACGCGACTGGGCGCTGCTCGGCTCGAGCGGCCGCCACGTCGTACCACCGCCGTCGCGCTGGAGCAGCCCGAGTCGCACGAGCAGGTCGAAGGCGGGGCGGGAGGCCCCCTTGTCGGACACCCGCGGGTCGTCCTCGGCGATGCCGCCCTCGGCGAGGACCTGCTCGTAGAGACCGGCCGCCTCACGCTCGAAGAGCTCCCGGTCCTCCGGCCTGATCCCTGCCATGTGGACATGCTTCCACAAGGGGAGGCCGCGCTGATTCGGCATCGGCGTGCCTGCTCGGCTATTCTCTACCGGTCGCCCAGCGACGAGCGCCTGTAGCTCAACGGATAGAGCATCTGACTACGGATCAGAAGGTTTGGGGTTCGAATCCCTACAGGCGCGCAGGACACGAAAGCGCAGGTCAGCCTCGGGTGACCTGCGCTTTCGTCATTCGGGCGAACTTACCCCGCCCAGCGTCGGAGCTCTCCCGCCAGGACTCGTCCGAATCGCAACTCCGGGAAGTGTGCGCCGGCGCCGACGACGTTCTCGCCCTCGAGCTCGCGGAAGAGCCGTTCGCGGACGCGGGCGGCGAGTTGCGGGTCGACGTCACCGATGGACTGCCAGGTGGGCTCGTCCAGCTGGATCGGGCAGACGATGGCGTCGCCGAGGAGGAGTGCCCGATGGCCGCCCGAGGACACGATCACCGAGAGATGTCCCGGTGTGTGCCCCGGCGTCATGACGATGTCGATGCTGGGTGCCACCGTCGTGTCTGCGTCCACGAGGTGCAGGCGTGCGCCGTCCATCGCCGTGAAGCCGTGCCGGATGTGGTCGAACATCCACACGTCCGGGTTCGTGACGAAGTGCGTCCAGTCCGCGGCGCCCACCCAGAGATCTGCCCGGGGAAACACCGGCGCGCCGGAGAGGTCGAACAACCAGCCGCAGTGGTCGGCGTGCAGGTGTGTGCAGATGACCGCGTCGATGTCACCCGGCAGCACGCCTGACGCGCGGAGGCCCAGCAGGAGCTGGCCGCCCACCAGGAGGCGTCGCTCGCCGTCGTCCCGCATCGCCGGCCCCATCCCCGCGTCGACCAGGATCGTCTGGGTGGCGGTTCGGATCAGGAAGCATCCGATCGGCAACCAGGCCTTGCCGTCGCGACCGAAGAAGCCCGGGTGGCTCTCGGCGGTGACGTGGTCCCCGAAGTAGGTCGGACCTGCTCGGAACGTCCCGTCCGTCAGCGGGTGGAGGTCGATCTCCCCGATGCGCATGACGTCCTCCCTTGCGTCCGGACGCCTCAGCCGACCGGGAAGTCGGTGAGCGGCGCGGTCTCGCGGGTGTGGTCGAGATTCTCCTGCAGTGCGGCGACCTTGGCGGTGGCGTAGGCGTGCGCGTCTGAGCCGAGCAGCACCCGGAGCGGAGCATCCTCGTCGCGGACGACGTGCTCGATGATGCGAGCCGCACCCCGCGCGGGGTCGCCGAGCTGGCTGCCCTGCAGCTCAAGGTGGTCCTGGACCATGGCGCGGAGTCCGGGGTAGGCGTCGCTGGTCGCCTCGGGGAGCCGCAGCGAGTCCGTGGTCAGGAAGGAGGTCCGGAAGTAGCCGGGCTCGACGATGGTGACGCGGATGCCGAAGTCGGCGAGCTCGGCTGCCAGCGCCTCGCTGATCGCCTCGAGCGCGAACTTGCCGGCGCTGTAGAGCCCCCAGCCAGCGACGGCGGTGAGCCCGAGGACCGAGGACACGTTCACGACGTGGCCGGACTTCTGACGGCGCAGGACGGGCACCGCGGCGCGGAGCACGTTGTAGGCGCCGACGACCTGGACGTCGAGCATGTCACGAACGTCCTGGCTCGACGTCTCCTCCACGGCCGCGAGGAAGCCGTATCCGGCGTTGTTCACGACCACGTCGAGCGAGCCGAAGTGGTCGGTGGTCCGACGCACCACCTGCGTGACGGCTTCCTCGTCGCGGAGATCGACCTCGAGGGGGAGCAGTCGGCCGGCGCCGACGTCCGCTCCGAGCGCGGAGACAAGGCGGTCTGCCGAGCGGGTGGTCGCGGCGACGTTGTCGCCGCGCTGCAGCAGCTGGGAGACGAGCTCGAGGCCGAGGCCGCGTGAGGTGCCCGTGACGAACCAGGTGGCGGGACGGTGAGTGGGACGGGTCATGACTTCCTCCGGTCAGGTGAGGCCCCCCTGTCGGGGCCGATGCATCCAGAGTTGCCGCGCAACCTGCTCCACGAGTGGCCTCCGCACGCCCTGCTGGTCCGAGGACGGAGCAACCGAGGACCGCCAGTCCTACCTTCGGCTCGGCGCCGCCGCCCCCGGTTCACGCACACTGGACACATGGCGGAGAAGAACACCGAGCTCGCGGACTTCCTGCGGCGCGCCCGTGAGCAGGTTGCGCCCGACCGGGCCGGCCTGCCGTCGGACGGTCGGGTACGCCGGGTGCGTGGCCTGCGCCGCGAGGAGGTGGCGCTGCTTGCCGGCGTCTCCACCGACTACTACGCCCGCCTGGAGCAGGGCCGTCGCATCCAACCGTCCGCAGCAGTGGTCGAGGCGCTCGGCCGGGCCCTGGACCTCGACGCCGCAGGCCGGGCGCACCTCCTGGACCTCATTGGCCTCAACAGCGCCGCTGCGCCCCTTCGTGCCCGGCCCGTGCAACGCGTCCGTCCGGGTGTCCGGCAACTCATCGAGTCCTTGGAGGGCGCGCCCGCGCTGGTGCTCGGCCGCCGCAGCGATGTCCTGGCCCAGAACCGGCTCTGCCGCGCACTCTTCACCGACTTCGAGAGCAGGCCGGCGAGCGAGCGGAACTACGCCCGATGGATGTTCCTCGACCCCGAGTCACAGTCGCTGTTCGTGGACTGGGAGCAGCAGGCGCGCGCCACCGTCGAGAGCCTGCGCCTGGAAGCGGGAAACGACCCCGCTGACCGCGCGACGGCCGAGCTGATCGCCGACCTGCGGAACAACAGCCCGGAGTTCGCCCGCTGGTGGGACGAGCACCGGGTCTATCAGCGAACGCACGGCTCCAAGGCGCTTCGGCACTCGCTCGTCGGCGACCTCATCGTCGAGTACGAGACGCTCACCCTCCCGGGCGACCCCCACACCACGCTCTTCGTCTACACCACCGAGCCGAGGTCCCCGTCCAGCCGGGCCCTCGCACTGCTGGCGAGCTGGTCACTGGCGTCCACCAAAGGCTGAGCGCGCCGGCGACGTGACGTCGCCGGGTCGCCGACACGTCGCTTGACCGCCGGGATCCGCACACCTAGCCTAAAGGCGCAAAGAATGTGCCATTAGTTCTATCGTCCGACGGAGATCCCTGTGTCCCTTCATCCCGTTGCCCGTCAGCTGCTCGACGACGCAGCTGCCAGCGACCAGCCAAACAGTCACCTGCTGCCCGTCGAGGTCGCCCGCGACAACTTCGAGCGCATGTTCGCCGGAATGGATGTCCAGGAGGTCGCTTCGGTCGAGGAGCTGGTAGTGGCGACGGGCGAAGAGCACATCCCGGTCCGCCTCTATCGCCCTCGAGCTGGAGGCGTGCTTCCCCTGGTCGTTTACCTTCACGGTGGGGGATGGCAGATGGGCAGTCTCGCGTCGCACGACGGTGTGTGCCGCGCGATCGCCAACGAGTCCGGATGTGCGGTACTGAGCGTCGAGTATCGCCGCCCGCCTGAGGCAAAGTTCCCGACCGCACCGCACGATTGCTACGCAGCGCTGGTGTGGGCTGTTGACCATGCCGACCAGCTCGCCACCGACAGAACGCGCATCGCGGTGGTGGGTGACAGCGCCGGCGGCAATCTTGCGGCGGCCGTGAGCCTTCTCGCCAGGGATGACGACGGGCCCGAACTTGCCTGCCAGGTTCTCATCTACCCGGCGACGACCTTCGACCTCGACCGCGGTTTCGACGTGGAGCTCGAGGGCTACGTGCTCTTCCGTGACGAGGTGCAGTGGCACAAGGACGCCTACTTCTCAACGCCGGAGGACGCAAAGTCGGACTACGCCTCGCCGCTCGATGCGGACCTCTCCGGACTGCCCGCGACCTTCGTCCTGACGGCGGAGTACGACCCGCTCGGCAAGGCGGGTCTTGCGCTCGTCGAACGGCTGCGGTCCCAGGGCGTGCCCACCGAGCACCGCCAGTACGACGGCATGATCCACGGCTTCGTCCAGTTCCCCGACCTCTTCGACGACGCGACCGTCGCCATCGGCGACATCGGCGCCTTCCTCCAGCGCCACGTGGGGACCGCGTGATGTCGTCGTTCTCCGGACGGACGGCTGTCGTCACCGGAGCGGGCGGGGGAATGGGGCTCGCCATCGCCGTGGATCTCGCTGCGCGGGGTGCACGGGTCGTCGCGGTCGACGTCAAGGAGGCTCCGACTGAGCTGCCCGACGGGGTCACCTTCTGCCGCGGTGACATCTCGGACTCGGGGCTCGCGCCAGAGGTCGTGAGCCTTGCCGGGTCGATCTCTGCAACCGGTGTCGTCGACATGCTGGTGAACGCGGCCGGAGTCGCGTGGTTCGCTGATCCCGGCCTCCCTCCTCCGCCCTTCGTGGACGGCTCGATCGTCGACATCGATCCGGCGGCGTGGAAACGCGTGCTCGACATCAACCTCACCGGGTCGATGCTGATGACTCGGGCGGTCCTGCCCGGTATGCGCGCGCACGGGGCCGGCTCCCTGGTGCACATTGCGAGCATCGCCGGCCTGCGCTGCGCGGATGGCGCCCTGGATGCCTACCAGGTCTCGAAGGCAGGGCTGATCAGCCTCTCCCGCGGGCTGGCTGCCCAGTACGGGCCGGAGGGCATTCGGTCCAACACGGTGTGTCCAGGAGCCATCGTCACCCCGATGATCGCCGGCATCTACGAGAACGACCCGGCGCGGGAGCAGTCGATGGCGGCCCGGGTACCCCTTCGTCGCGTCGGTACGACGGCGGACGTGTGCGCTGCCGTCACCTACCTGCTGTCGGACGACGCATCCTTCGTCACCGGTACCGACCTGGTCGTCGACGGAGGCTGGCTCACCAACATGGGATGAGCTGCAGGACGTCGGTCACCTGCTGAGCCACGCCTCGATGGTCTTCCGCGTCTCGTTGATGTGGTCTGCCATCGCCGCCGCGGCGAGGTCGGCGTCCTTGGCCCGGATCGCGGCCAGGATGTCAGCGTGGTGGTCGTTGGCGTTGTCCTCGATGTGGCCGAAGATCGCGCCCACGGGGAGCCACATGCGCTGACGCCCTCGGGAGACGGCCTCGAGGAGCTGCTGGTTGCCGGACGCCTCGGCGATGCCGAGGTGGAAGGCGGAGTCGAGGAGCTGGAACTCGGTCACGTGGCCCGTGGCCCCGTCCTCGCGACCTGCCTTGATGGTCTCGTCCATCCGCGTCACGAGGTCGGCGAGCTTCGGCAGGTCGGCCGCCTTGCGCCGCTCTGCAGCCAGGCGCGCCGCACCGGACTCGACGATGACCCGGTAGTCGAAGGCGTCGCGGACCGCGATCTTGTTGCGCTTGAGCTCGTGACGCGCTTCAGCGGGGTCGTAGGTCGGTTCCAGGACGAGGAACCCGCCTCCACGTCCTCGGCGAACGGAGATCCGGCCCTCGCGCTCGAGCACGGCGATGGCGGCCCGCACGGTCGTCCGCGACACGTCGAGCATCTCGGCGAGATCGCGCTCCGCTGGCAGCCGGTCGCCGGGACGGAACTGGCCCGAGTCCATCGAGCGCCGGATCTGGTCCAGCACCAGTTCGTGCGCCGCGATCTGGCGGATCGGCCCCAGGTTCGGGTGATCGGACACTGACACCTCCTCGTCAGGCGCAGGCTACTCCATCACCGCCGCGCTGCCGCTGATCTGCTCCGCCGCCAATCAAATGGTCTATGGGTCTTGTCTTTAGTCCAATAGATCCGTAGGGTCCTCACCACAGTTCCCGCACGGCACCCAGTGGAGAAGCGATGTTCTACCCACTCACCATCCTCGACTTCCTCGATCGAGCGGTATCGGTCTTCCCTGATCGCACCGCAGTCCTCGACGAGCCGCAGGCGGCGGGCGCCTGGGAGCCGATCACCTACCGCGAGCTCGCCCAACGCGCTCGCTCGCTGGCTGCCTCGCTCGACGAGCTGGGGCTGCCCGAGGGGGCGCGCGTCGCCGTCCTCTCACAGAACTCGGCTCGGCTCCTGGCGGCGTTCTACGGGGTGAGCGCCTTCGGGCGTGTCCTCGTGCCGGTCAACTTCAGGCTCACGGCGGCCGAGGTGGCGTACATCGTGGAACACAGCGGCGCCGAGGTCCTGTTCGTCGATCCGTCGCTGCGCGAGGTCGCTGCCGAGGTGGGTTGCCGCCACACCTTCGTCCTCGGTGAGGACGACGAGCACCTGTGGTCGAACCCTGCAGAGCCTCGGCCCTGGGCGGGCGACGAAGGCGCCACCGCGACCATCAACTACACCTCCGGTACGACGGCGCGCCCCAAGGGAGTGCAGCTCACCCACCGCAACCTGTGGCTCAACGCGGTCACCTTCGGTTGGCACCTCGGAGTCGACGAGTCCGAGGTCTACCTGCACACCCTCCCGATGTTCCACGCGAACGGCTGGGGCATGCCCTACGCGATCACCGGGTTCGGCGGCGTGCACGTCGTGCTCCGCCAGGTCGACGGCGCGGAGATCCTGCGACGGGTCGAGGAGCACGGCGTCACGTTGATGTGTGCGGCGCCTGCGGTCCTCGCAGCGGTGGTCGAGGCGGCACGTCTCTGGCAAGGGCCGGTCCCAGGGCGGAACCGGGTCCGCGTGGTCGTGGCGGGAGCGCCACCGCCCACCCGCCTGATCGAGCGGATCCGTGACGAGCTCGGCTGGGAGTTCATTCAGATCTACGGCCTCACTGAGACTTCGCCGTTCCTGACCATGTCCCGGATGCGGGACGAATGGGCCGACCTGTCCGAGCAGGAGCAGGCGCGCCTGCTGGGACGGGCGGGCGCGCCGGCGATCGGGGTCCGGGTCGCGATCGCCGAGGACGGGGAGGTGGTCGTCGCGAGCAACCACAACCTCGACGCCTACTGGCGCAACCCGGAGGAAACCGCGAGGGCGCAGGAAGGCGGGGTCTTCCACACCGGGGACGGGGGAGCGCTCAGCGACGGCTACCTGACGATTCAGGACCGCAAGAAGGACGTCATCGTCACGGGTGGTGAGAACGTGTCGTCGATCGAGGTCGAGGACGTGCTCGCGGGCCATCCGGCCGTCCGGGAGGCGGCGGTGATCGGGATTCCCGACGAGAAGTGGGGCGAGCTGGTCACCGCGCTGGTCGTCTGCTCCGCTGACGTCAGCGAGGCCGAGCTCATCGCCCACTGCCGCGAGAGGCTCGCGGGCTACAAGACGCCCAAGCGGATCGAGTTCCGCAGCGAGCTGGCGCGCACGGCCACCGGGAAGCTGCAGAAATTCAAGCTCCGCGAGGACTTCTGGGGCGGTCGCACCCGTCAGGTGAACTGACCGCCCCCACCGGCGTGCCATGGGGCTCGCCTTGGCCGCAGAAAAGGCCGATTGACCCATTCAAATGGGCAGAAACGAGTGCGTTCGCTGCCCACTACAGGAAGGCAGCACAGTGTCTGGCACAGTCATCGTCACCGGCGGCGGCGGAGTCATCGGCCGCGCCATCTGCGCGCGACTCGCGGAGAGCGGCTACCGCCCGGTCGCCGCGGACCTCGAGTCGTCGGTTCCCGAGGGCGTCGACGAGTTCGCCCACCCCTTCGTCGTCATGGACGTCACCTCGACCGCGTCCGTTCAGGCCGCGGTGACCGCGGCGGTGCCGGCCGGGGAGGATCTCGTCGGGATCGTCAACTGCGCGGGCATCCTGCGTGACTCGTTCGTCGGTGAGCTCGACGAGGCCAAGCTCGACCTGATGTTCCAGGTCAACATCGCCGGCATGGCACGAGTCGTCGAGGCCGCGGTCGACCGGCTGGGCGAGGGTGGTTCCATCGTCAACATCGGGTCGTTGACGGGCCACTTCGGCCGGTTCACCGGTGCCTCGGTCTACGGCGCGACCAAGGCCGGCGTCGCGGCGTACACGCGCTATCTCGCCGCCGAGCTCGCCCCGCGGGGCATCCGCGTCAACAACGTCGCCCCCGGCGTCATCCGCGCGCCGATGAGTCCGTCCATGGCACGGGTGTCCGGTGGCGAGGAGGCCTCCGCCGCCCATGCGATGCTGCGCCGGATCGGTGAGCCGCACGAGGTCGCCGAGGTCGTCGAGTTCTTTGTGTCGCAGCGGTCGTCGTTCGTGACCGCGCAGACCCTCCTTGTCGACGGCGGTGTCGTCGCATGGTGACCGCGCCCGCCGTCGAGGTCCTCGACGACGAGATCGGCGTGGCCAACGCCGAGGCGTTCCGGCGCCTGGACGTGGCCGACCCGTGGGTGGTCGACGTCGCGACTGCCCGCGACGTGATCCCCGGGTACGACGACAACCTGGTGCTGACGTCCGGGGCGCCGATGCCGTGGACCGAGTACGTCGGCGGCCAGCGGGAGGCGTTGATCGGCGGAGCCCTGTTCGAGGGGCTCGCGGCGTCCCGCGACGAGGCAGTGGCGAAGTTCGCATCGGGTGTGATCCGGATCGGTGCCTGCCACGACTACAGCGCGGTCGGCTCGCTCGCCGGCATCTACACCGCCTCCATGCCGGTCTTCGTCGTGGAGAACCGCGCCCACGGAAACATCGGGTTCTGCAACTTCTACGAGGGCAAGGAGCCGCGTCGGCTCAACTACGGCTGTTACGACGAGGGCGTCCACGAGCGGCTGCTGCACGTGAACACCGTGCTGGCGCCGGTCGTCGGAGAGGCGATCCGGCGCACGGGTGGCGTTCCGCTCAAGTCGCTCATCGCGCGGGCTCTGCGCATGGGCGACGAGGTCCACAGCCGCAACGCTGCCGCTTCCATGCTGTTCAACCGCGAGATCCTCCCGGCCGTGCTCGACATGGTGCACGACGAGGTTCCCGGCGTGCGGGAGACGATGGTGCACCTCGCGGAGAACGACTACTTCTTCCTGCGTCTCTCGATGGCGGCAGCGAAGGTCACGGCGGACGCAATGGTCGTCCCGCGCTCCACCCTGGTCTCGGCGATGGCGTTCAGTTGCCGCGGCTTTGCGATCAAGATCGCCGGCCTGGGCGACCGGTGGTTCGAGGGTCCGCCGCCGGTCCACGAGGGCAAGCTGTTCGCCGGTCACGCGGAGGACGAGATCACGTGGATGGGCGGCGAGTCCCCGATCACCGAGACCGTCGGCCTCGGCGGCTTCGCCCAGGCCTGCGCGCTGACGCTGCAGGAGTACCAGGGCGGCTCGGCCGAGGTGATGATCGAGCGGAACCGGCAGATGTACGACATCACGCACGGCGAGAGCTCGACCTACCGCATTCCGCTCTTCGACTTCCGCGGCACGCCCACCGCCATCGACGCGCGAAAGGTGCTGGAGACGGGGACCACACCCGTCATGGACGTCGGACTGGCCGGCCGTGACGGCGGCCAGATCGGCGCGGGAATCATCCGGGCGCCTCGTGAGTGCTTCGAGGCGGCCATGGCCGCGTTCGAGGCATCGGCCTGACCGTGCCACCGGACGTGCCGCTCGCGCGGCTCGAGGTGCCCGATCTCGAGCACGGTCTCCGGGAGAAGCTCATCCGCGCGGACAGGCTTCGTCCCGGGGACCGGGCGGCGCACAGCACGACGATCTACGGCGTGTCGCTCTCGGGGGACATGACCGACACCGTCCTGGGTCACGCGGGCAACGGCTATCCGGACGCCTCCATCGAGCTCGACGAGCTGACACGGGTCTCCCTGCCATGGGCGGGCCTTGAGGCGGTCATCGGCGACGTCGTCGACCATCACGGGGATCCAGTCGGCGTATCGCCGCGGACGATGGTCCAGAACCTCGTGGAGAGGTTCGGTGCCCTCGGGCTCGCGCCAGTGCTCGGGTTCGAGTACGAGGTGTGGGTCTTCGAGGCGGACGCAGGCCGTGACCTGCCTCTCCCCGCCCGGCTCGCCCGGGCCGGCGCCATGTCCGACCTGGTTGCCGAGCTGGCGCGGCGGATGGCGGCGATCGGGCATCCGCTCTCGGCGGTACGGTCCGAGGTGCACGCTGGCTTCATCGAGGTCTCCATCGCCCACGGCCCGGCTCTCCATGCCGCCGACGGCGCGGCCCGGGCTCGCCGCTACCTTGCCGAGCTCTGCGCCGAGCGCGACCTGATCGCCTCCTTCATGGCCAAGCCCTTCGGCGGCCGTGAAGGTGCCGCGGGCCACGTCCACGCGAGCCTCGAGCGCGACGGGGTCAACCTCTTCGCCGGTGGCGAGCTGACGGCGGAGGCCGCCGGATTCGTCGCGGGTCTCGTCGACTCGCTTCCTGACCTGACCCTGATGTTCAACCCGCACGTGAACTCGTTCAAGCGGATCGACCCTCGGATGTGGGTCCCCACGAGCGCCTCGTGGGGCTACGACGACCGTCGCGCAGCTTGTCGGGTGGTGCTGCGTCCGGACGCCTCTGCCCGGGTCGAGCACCGGCGCGGTGGCGCCGATGCGAACCCCTACGTCAGCGCATCGGCCGTTCTCGCCGGTGGCATCGACGGCCTCGAGCGCGATCTCGCCCTCCCGCAGCCTCGCCTGCCGAGCCGCAGGACCGTGCCCGTCAGCCTGGGCGCGGCGATCGCGGCCTTCGAGGACTCGTCATTCGTCGACCGCCTCCTGCCGCGGCGGTTCGCGGAAGCCTTCGCGGCGACCCGGCGTGCGGAGCTGGCGCGCTACCGCGCGTGGCTCGACGAGAACATCACTCCCTTTGAGCTGGCGAGGCATGTCGAGCGGGCTTGAGCCCTTGACGTCCACACAAAAGGACGAAAGACTAGACCAAACAACCAACTACTCCGAATGGTGGTCACCGTGAAGCCACTCACCCCCAACCAAGAGCCGCTGGCCGGCCCGCACGACGTCGCGATCATCGGCACCGGCTTCAGTGGCATCGCCGCGGCGACGGCCCTTCGCAAGGAGGGCGTGCGCGACTTCGTGCTGTTCGAGCGCTCGGACGACATCGGTGGAACCTGGCTGGTCAACCGTTACCCGGGTGCCGAGGTGGACCTCGAGTCGCACATCTACTCCTTCTCGTTCGAGCCGCACGACTGGACCCGTACCCATGCGGACTGGAGGGAGCTGCTCGCCTACCTCCAGGGGGTCGCGCGCAAGTGGGGGCTCTACGAGCGCACCCTGCTGAGCACTGGCGTCGCCGACGTGTCGTGGGACGAGTCCTCGCGCACCTGGACCATCCGGGACGAGGCCGGGCGCCAGCATGGGCCCTTCAAGGCGGTCATCTCGGCGGTCGGCTTCCTCAACACGCCGCTGGTGCCGCCGTTCATGCGGGGCGAGACCGTCTTTGAGGGCGACTTGTGCCACACCTCGACCTGGCGTGACGAGCTCTCGCTCGAGGGCAAGGCCGTCGGTGTACTGGGCACCGGCTCGTCGGCAGTCCAGGTCGTCACCGAGGCCGAGCGCCAGGGCAGCTCCGTCAAGGTCTTCCAGATCGAGCCGAACTGGCTGCTGCCCAAGGGAGCCCGCGACTTCACCCCGGCGGAGCGCCGGTGGAACAAGCTCAAGCCGGTCTACTACTTCCGTCGCTACCGTCTCTACCTGGACTACGACCTGAGGCAGTACAACGCCAGCCATGCCCGTGTGGACGGCCGGGTCAACAAGAAGAGGCTGGCGGCGGCTCGGGACTACCTCCACCAGGAGATGGGCGACCGCCCGGAGTTGGAGCGGCTGCTGACGCCGGACTTCTCGGTCGAGGCGCGGCGCACCGTCATCAGCGACACCTACTACCGCAGTCTGCGCTCGCCCAAGGTGCAGCTGGTCCCGCATGCCGTCGCCGACGTGACGCCGAGCGGGGTCGTCGACGCCACCGGGGAGAAGCACGACCTGGACATCATCGTGCTGGCCACCGGCTTCGACGCGGCGAACTTCATCAGCACCTACCGCACGACCGGCGAGGACGGCATCGTCCTGCGCGAGCAGTGGGAGGGCGGCGCAGACGCCTTCCTCGGCGTGATGACGCCCAACTTCCCCAACTTCTTCATGATCTTCGGCCCCAACACCAGCGGCATCCCGTTGGTGACCTATTACGAGGCCCAGGCGCGGTTCGCGGCCAAGCAGGTGCGCCGACTCGCGTCCGGACAGGTCTCGAAGATCACGGTCAAGACCTGGCTCCACGACCTCTACAACCGGCGTCTCCAGCGGCGTCTGGGCAAGACCGTGTGGGGCGAGGTGGCCAACTACTTCCAGGGCACCAGCGGGAAGGTCGTCAGTCAGTGGCCGTACAGCCCGACGTCGTACCTGCTCGGGTTGCGGTTGGCCCGGTGGTTCGGGACGGACGCCGAGTGAGCGCGCTCGAGGGCAAGGTCGTCGTCGTCACCGGTGCCGCTGGAGCCATCGGCCGCGCGGCGATCACGGCACTCAAGGCCGAGGGAGCGGTGGTGACCGGGGTCGACCTCCGCGCCGCTGACGACACCGAGGCCGACCACTTCGTGACCTGCGACCTCACCCGGGAGGACGAGGTCGCGGACCTGTACGACGGCGTGGCGGCGCGGTTCGGGCGCATCGACGGACTGTTCAACAATGCCGGGGCCGCCTTCGCTGACGACGGCTCGACCCTCGACGTCGACGTGGCCGTGTTCGAGCGGACGCTGCAGGTGAACGTGACCAGCGTGTTGCTGTGCTGCAAGCACGGCATCCCGCACCTGGTCGCGGGCGGTGGCGGCTCCGTCGTCAACACCGCGTCACTGGTCGCCCGGATGGGCTCTGCGGTGTCGCAGATCGGTTACACCGCCTCCAAGGGTGCCGTGGTGGCCCTGTCGCGCGAGCTCGGCGTCGAGTTGGCGCGCCGGGGCGTGCGGGTCAACAGCCTGAGCCCGGGACCAGTTGCCTCGCCGATGCTGGAGGCGTTGTTCAGCGCTGACGATGTCGCACGGCGGATGGTGCACATCCCCGCCGGACGCTTCGGGACGGCTGAGGAGATGGCCCGGGCGGCTCTCTTCCTCCTCAGCGACGCCTCGAGCTTCGTCAACGGCATCGAGCTCGTGGTGGACGGTGGCATCTCAGCTGCCTACGTCACCCCGGAGGACTGACGACGACGTCAGTGCCTCGAAGCGCACCAGGGCCCGACCGGATGATCCGGTCGGGCCCTGGTCGTATGAGGGCGGGACTCAGGCCTTCGTGGGGACCGCGAGCTGCAGGATCTGCTTGCCGAGGTTCTTGCCGTCGAAGAGACGGTTCATGGTGGCGACGGCGTCGGTGACGTCGCCCTCGACCACGTCCTCGGCCCACGCCAGGGAGCCGTCCTGGACCCACTCGGTCAGTCGGCGCGATGCTGCGTCGAACTGGACGGCGAAGTCGGTGACGATGAAGCCCTTCATGGTGCAGCTGCGGACGGTGATCGTCGAGAGATTGGTGGGTCCGTAGGCGACGGCCTCGTCGGAGTAGCCGCTGGAGATGCCGCCGCACAGGACCACGGTGCCGCGCTGTGCGATGTTGCTGATGCCGGCCTCAAGAATCCTGCCCGCGACGTTGTCGAAGAAGATGTCGACCCCGTCGGGGGCGATCTCGGCGAGCCGTGTCGCAACGTCCTCTGACTTGTAGTCGATGACGTGGTCGAAGCCGGCGACCTCGCGCAACCACGCGCCCTTCTCGGCCCCGCCCGCGATGCCGATCGTGGTGGCTCCCGCGAGCCGGGCCAGCTGCCCGGCCACGGATCCGGTCGCGCCCGCGGCTCCCGAGACCAGGACGACGTCCCCGGGCCGCGGTGCGCCCAGCTCCAGCATGCCGAAGTAGGCGGTGAGACCGGTCGTGCCGAGGATGCCGAGCACGGAGGTCGGCGGTACTCCGTCAGGAACCCGGCGTGCGACCGGCTTGCTCGCGCTCGCCTCGCTGACGTGCTCGAGGTGGCTCAGGGTGCCCTCCTCGAAGGCGGCGAGGGCGTAGGTCTGCCAGCCGAAGTTCCCGGTGACCAGCGTGCCGACGCTCACCGCGTCGACGCCGGAGGCCACGACCTCGCCGACGGCGTGCCCGCGCATCACCTCACCGATGGGTACCGGGGGCGCGTACGACGGCCCGTCGTTCATCCAGCCGCGCATCGCGGGGTCGAAGGCCAGCGACAGCACCCGGACGAGAACCTCGCCGGGGCCGGGTGGGGTGGTGGGGACTTCCTCGAGCACGAAGTCGTCGAGGGTGGCGGTCCAGGTCGGACGTCGGCCGAGGAGCAGCCGGCGGTTCAGAGGTGTGGTCATGGAACGAACACTACGCCAATAGGTTCACAAAATCGACCAATTGTTCACGATGCGGGAGCGGGCGGCAAGGGAAGCCGTCGGTCGAGCGCCGACTATTTGGAATATTGCATGATCCTTTGAATGTTTCGTAGGCTACGGCCAATCGAGCGAAGGAGACGGCGTGCCGGGACCAGTCATGACGCGCCGGGTCGGGGTGCTCAGCCCGCGTTCCTCCCACCCCGACCAGCTGCTGGCGCACGCCCGGGCGGCGATCGACCACGGCAGGAGTGCTGCGCACGCCGGTGAGGTCACGTCGAAGATCCCAGCCCTGGCGGCGGTCGACCCCGCATCCTTCGGGCTGTCCGTGACCACCGTCGACGGCGCCGAGCTGGGTGTCGGCGATTGTGTCGTCCAGTTCTCGCTGCAGAGTCTCACCAAACTCTTTGCTCTCGTCGCGCTGTTGCGCGTCGAGCCGGAGGCCTGGGCGCACGTCGGCTGGGCGCCCACGGAGCTGGGGTACGGCTCGGTCGCGGAGCTGGAGCGTTCAGCGGGCCGACCGCGGAATCCGTTCGTCAACGCTGGCGCGCTCATCGTCACCGACCGCCTGCTGCACCACACCGGTTCGGCAGTGGAGACGGTCGCCGAGCTGGTGCGGGACCTCGCCGGCGATCCGGCGGTGGCGTCCGACGCCGCTGTCTCGGCCTCAGAGGCGGGGGCCGACCACCGCAACCGCGCCCTCGCCCACGTGCTGGCCGAGCATGGTCGTCTTCTCAATGACGTCGACGACGTGCTCGCCCACTACTACGCGCAGTGCGCGATCACCGGCTCGGCACTCGGCGTGGCCAGGGCCGGCCGGTTCCTCGTGGATCGCAGGCTGCACGGACGGGTCCTGGACTCGGACAACGTGCGACGCATCAATGCGGTGCTGCTGACCGCCGGGATGTACGGCGCCGCCGGGGACATCGCCTACCGGGTGGGCCTGCCCGCAAAGAGCGGAGTCGGCGGTGGCGTTCTCGCCGTACTTCCCGGCGTCGGGACCGTGTGCGCCTGGAGCCCGCCGCTCGATCGCGAGGGCAACTCCGTCGGTGGTGTTGCGGCGATCGAGCAGTTCTCCCGGACCTCCGGCTGGTCCGTCTTCTAGTCCCGCACCACCAGGAGGAATCCCTTGAACGCCTACCTCGATCGCCCGGTCGTCGGCATCACCTACTCGTCGCAGGACCTGGAGGACTTCGCCCTGTGGCGCAGTCTCTTCCACGGCTTCGTGGCGGCTGGTGCCACTCCTGTCGGGATCGACTGCGCTGTCGAGCAGCCCAGGATCGATGGCCTGGTGCGTCGCCTCGATGGCCTGGTCGTCAGCGGCGGTGGTGACGTCGACCCGGCGCTGTACGGAGGTGCGACCGATGACGAGCTCCTCCGGGGTGTGAACCACGCGCGTGACGTCGCCGAGCGAAGTGCCCTCGATGCGGCGTTCGCCTCCGGGATCCCGGTGCTCGCGATCTGCCGCGGCCTCCAGTTCGTCAACGTGGTTCTCGGCGGGACCCTCTACGCAGATCTGGCGCGCGACCGGCCCGGGCCGATCGCGCACCGCGCGGGGGAGGAGGTGCTCGACCGGGTCTGCCACGACGTGGAGGTGGAACCCGGCACGCTCCTGGCAGCGTGGCTGGGCGACGCCGGCACGATCGCCGTCAACAGCGAGCACCATCAAGGGATAAGGGATCTCGCGCCAGGTCTCACCGCCGTGGCGCACGCCCCCGACGGGCTGGTCGAAGCCGTGCAGCTCCCCGAGCGGCGGCTCGTCGGAGTGCAGTGGCACCCCGAGATCCTGTGGCCCAACGAGCCCTCGTCGCTCGACCTGCTCGTCGGCTTCGTTGAGGAGTGCGGGGTGCAGGTCAGGTCCGCGGCCCCGGCCTGAGCCAGGGCGATCACATGCCGAACGCAACGCGAAGGGCCGGGCAGCCTCGTCGCTTCCCGGCCCTTCTTTCCTGAGGTGCTCAGTCCTCCAGGATCTCGTCGTACAGCTCGGGGGAGGTGATCCGGGCGAACGCGGTCGTGCCGGCACCGACGGCGAAGGATGCCGCCAGGCCGATGCAGACCCAGTTCGCCGCGGTCTGTCCCCCGACGAGCAGATCCAGGCTGTCGAGCACCTTGTAGGTCACGAACGCCAGCGCGATGAACGCCAGGACCGGAGCGATCACCGAGTTCCAGACCGGGTCGGAGCCGTTGCCGCGCTGGTGGAAGGCGACCACCGCGACACTGGTCAGGAGCATGAGCACCAGGATGCCGAGGGTCGCGGCCCCCGAGAGCCAGGTGTAGATCTCGAGTACCGGCTCGAGGCCGGCCACCGTGAGCGCGGCGAGGATGGTCGCGGACAACCCGGTGACGACGACGGACGAACGCGAAGGTGCGCGGTGCGTCGGGTGGACCTCCCCCAGGGCGGCAGGCAGGACCCGACCATTGGCCAGGTTGAACTGGTACCGGGAGACCACGTTGTGGAAGGACAGGCAGCAGGCGAAGACGCTGGTGACCAGCAGCAGGATCACGGCGTCCTCGACGACGCCTCCGGCGTAGCGCTGGGCCAGCCCTTGCATGACGTTCGCCGGGTCGGCTCCGGCCGCCGTCGCGGCCTGGTCGGCGCCGAGTCCGTTCGCCATGGCGAAGGACGTGAAGGCGTAGAGGCTGCCGATGATCGCGATCGCGACGTACGTCGCCCGGGGGATCGTGCGTTCGGGGTCCTTGGCCTCGCTGCGGAACACAGCGGTCGCCTCGAAGCCGACAAAGGCGAAGAAGGCGAACATCAGTCCGAGCCCGGGGGCGCCGTCGAGGAGGTGGCTCGGGTTCAGCGGCTCGGCGGAGATCCCGTCGTTGCCGCCGCGCAGCAGGACCGCCAGGTCGATCACCAGCACCACGAGTGCCTCCAGCACCAGGGCGACGCCGAGGACCTTGGCGCTGACCTCGATGTCGCGGTAGCCGAGCAAGGAGATGATCGCTAAGAAGGCGAAGGAGCACAGCCACCAGGCGACATCGACGCCCAGGTACTGGTCGAGGGCTGCGGCAGCCGACGCACCGAGGAGTGCATACAGCGCGATCAGGAGGACGACGTACGACGCCAGCGCCAGCGATGCCGTACCGGCTCCAGCGACCTTTCCGAGTCCCGCCTGCACGTAGGAGTAGAAGGCGCCGGCGTTGCGCACGTGCCGGCTCATCAGGGTGAAGCCGACGGCGAACACACTGAGGACCGCGGCAGCCCCGATGAAGTAGAGCGGTGCGGTCGGGTTGCCGCTGAGTGCGAACACGAGCGGGATCACCGCGCAAGCGGCCCCGAGGGGGGCCACGGCGGCGACGACCATGAAGACGATCGAGCCGACGCCGAGGCCACGATGCAACAGTGCGGCCCGGTCGGCGGATCCGTCCAGGCCGGTCTGGGGTTCTCTCGTTGCGGACATGTCGCTGTGCTCCTTGCTCCTGCTCCGTGGGGAGCGGGGTGGATGGGATCGCTGCGGACCGCCCGAGCGGCGTAAGGTGCCGGAAGTGAGCGCGGTTCGGCTGAAGCTCCCCGGTGCGGGCGAGCGGCGGATACCATGTATTGCTCTATTGGTTTGATCTTCTGACCTTTTGTGATCTGTGTCAAGTGCGATCGAGCCACGATTCCAGCGTGGTCCGGGTGGCCGTGATGTGCTCGGACATCAGTGCCGCCGCGGCGTCACTCTCGCCGGCGCGGACCGCGTCGAGGATGTCGGCGTGCAGGTCGTTCGCGTTGCTCTCGAGGTGACGAAAGACCGATCCCACCGGTGTCCACATGGCCTGACGGGCAGCGGCCACCTGCTCGACGAGGTGCTCGTTGCGCGAGCAACTCGCCAGCGCGAGGTGGAACCCGTTGTCCAAGGCCTGGAACTCACGGACCAGGGAGGTGCTGGGTCGCCGTCGCTCTTCGCGGATGACCTGCTGCATCCGCCCGAGGCGGTGCTCGAGCGCGATGAGCTCCTCGTCGGTGCGGCGCAGGGCGGCGAGGGCGACGGCACCGGTCTCGACGACGAGGCGCAGGTCGAACAGGTCGCGAATCGCACGTCGGTTGGCGCGGATCTCTCGCCGCGTGGCGGGCGAGTCGTGGTCCGGCTCTAGAACGGTGAAGCCGCCGCCGCGCCCGCGGCGCACCGACAGCCGGCCCTCGCTCTCGAGCACCGCTGCCGCTGACCGCACGGTGGTCCGTGAGACCTGCAGCATCTCGGCGAGCTCGCGCTCGGACGGCAACCTGTCGCCGGGCCGGAACTGTCCCTGGTTCAACGAGCGTCGCAGCTGGTCCACCACCAGCTCGTGAGCGGCGACCTGACGGACCGGGGCGAGGGGGCGGTGTTCCGTCATGAGCGGCCTCCGGTAGCTGCCCGTTCGCATCGGCGTGCGGCGGGTGGAGACATATTAGGTCTAATGAGTGTTCCAGTCAGCCTTTTTTGACGGAAGTCACGTCGACTCGTTGACAGTCCGCGCCGAGCGACCTACCGTTTAGGTCTACTTGCTGGACCAAACAAGCGGGTCCGGAACCTCCTGAGGAGCTGTCATGACCCTTACGTCTTCGTCGTTCGCCGGCTCGGTGGCCATCCCTGGTCCCGACGGACTGAGCTACGGCCCGATGTCGCTGGACCAGCTCCGTGCCGAGGCGAGCGCGGGGCTGGTCGACGGGATCATGCTGATCACGCCCGACAACAGCGGGCGCTGCCTGGCCGAGCGGGTTCCGACCCAGCGCTTCCTCAAGGACTACGACGAGGTGGGCGCGTTCAAGGTGCCGCTCATGCTGTGGGGCATCGACATCGAGCAGATCGTCCGCTCCGGGCTCGACCACATCGGCGGCATGGGCGCGGGCGTTCCGGACGTCCCGCTCGTCCCCGACATGACCACCATCCGCCGGTTGCCGTGGCTGCCGACGACCCCGGTCGTCATCTGTGACCCCTTCGCGCCCGACGGTGCCCCGCTGGCCTTCGCTCCGCGCCAGATCCTGAAGCGGCAGCTGGAGCGGCTCGAGAGCCTGGGTGTCACGATCCAGGCCGCGACCGAGCTCGAGTTCTACCTGTTCGACGAGTCGTACGAGGCGGCGTGGAATGCCGACCACAAGGGCTTGACGGCGGCGAGCCGCTACCACGCGGCGTACGACGCCGTCGCGGCGATCAAGGCCGAGCCGTTCGTCAACGAGGTGATCCGCCAGATGGACCTCGCGGGCGTCGAGACCGAGGGCTACGCCCACGAGTACGGCTACGGTCAGCAGGAGATCAACCTCCGCCACGCAGGCGCCCTCGAGATGGCCGACCGGCACTTCCTCTACAAGTTCGGCGTGAAGAGCATCGCCGCCCGGATGGGCGTCTCGGCGACCTTCATGGCGAAGTGGGCCATCGACGGCGACGGCAGCTCCTGTCACATCCACACGAGCCTCTGGGACGTGACCGGCACGACGCCGATCGGTGATCAGCGGGCCTTTGACGGCTACGTCGCCGGCGTTGCCGAGGGGATGGCCGGAGCGACGCTGATGTACGCCCCGACGCTCAACTCCTACCGCCGCTTCCAAGCGCACTCCTTCGCGCCGACGGTGATCGCGGTCGGCGACGACAACCGCACCTGCTCCCTGCGCCTCGTCGGCGAGGGCTCCACGCGCCGGGTCGAGAACCGAGTCCCGGGGGCGGACGTGAACCCGTACGTCGCGCTGGGCGCCATGGCGGCCTCCGGCGCGAACGGGATCGAGGCCGGGCTGGCCATGCCGCCGGTCGAGACCGGGAACATGTACTACCGCGACGACGTGCCCACGCTGGCCACCTCGCTGCCTGCCGCCATCGAGCTGTTCGCTACCAGCGAGAGCCTGAGGTCGGGCCTGGGCGCCGACGTCCACCAGCACCTGCTGGATCTCGGGCGCGACGAGGAGCTCGCCTTCCTGACCGAGACCGTCACGGACTGGGAGAAGCGCCGGTTCTTCGAGCGCGCCTGATGACGGAAGCCGTCACCCGGCACAGCGACCTGCTGGGCCATGACGTACGGGCCGATCCCTGGCTCGGGCAGGGGCGCTCGTCGTACGCACTGGCCGGTGAGGCGCTGCGCGAGCACCGCATCGGCGATGCCATCGCGCTGGCACGGATGACCGCGCAAGAGGCACAGGAGGCGTACGACCTCTATGCGCTGTGGCTGGTCCAGCTCCCCGAGCTGCTCGACGATCGCGGCGTGCCCGGGGTCGATCTCAGCCCGGCGCGGGTGACAGCCCAGGCGGTCGCGGACGCGTTGCACCAAGGCTGGGCGGAATTCCGGGCCATGGTCGACGAGGTCGTCGCGGTTGCGAGCGTGCGGCCGGGTGACGCCGGACGCTTGCTCGAACGCGCCCGCTCGACGTGGCTGACCGTGCACGACCCCGCGACCGACCAAATCGCCGGCCTGCTCGCCCTCGGCTCTCGTCATCTCGGCGAGCAGTCCGTCGGCGCCCTCTGGGACGCGCTGCTCGGTCACTACTACGACGCGATCGCGGACCGGTACGACCTCACGGTGCACCCGTGGTCCCGGTCGGTCGAGCGACTCGCCCTGGACATCTTCGAGGCCGTCCGCGGTCACCTCACCGGACCCGAGCGCGACGGCTCCTTCGCGGTCAGGGAGGAGCCCGACCGCTGGGTGCTCGAGTTCGCTCCCTGCGGATCGGGAGGACGTACCTACCGGGAGGCGGGTGACACTGGCCGCGACGAGCGCGAGTTCACCGACGGCGAGCACGACTGGGCGTGGCGCACTCGCGGCGTCTGTCTCTACTGCGTGCACTGCTGCCAGCTTCAGCAGCGTGCACCGATCGAACGGATCGGCATTCCGCTGAGGGTCATCGAGCCGCCGGTGCGCGCCAGTGCTGAAGGGACGGGACGCGAACGGTGCCGGTGGTCGATCTACAAGGACCCTGCGCTCATCCCTGCCCAGGCCTGGTCCGACGTGGGTGCGACCCCGCCGCCGGGGGCGCCTGGTCAGCCCGAGCCGGACGCGGACCAGCGCAGGCCGTAACGCTCCGCCCATACGGCGGCCTGGGTGCGGTTGGTCGCCCCGAGCCGGCGCAGGATGTGCTCGATGTGTGTGGTCACGGTGCGGGGAGCGATCACGAGATCGGCGGCGATCTCTGCGTTCGACATGCCGTCTCGCATCCGGGCGAGGATCTCGAACTGTCGGCGGCTGAGCCGGGCGAGCTGGAAACGCGTCATCGTGTCCACCCATTCCGTGAGGACCGGGCGTGCGCGCTCGACGAGCTCGAGGGCGTCGCTGTCCATGTGGTCGCGCCGGGTGCTGACATGCAGCATCCCCACCACGGTCTGCTCCGCGGTGGCGAGCGCGACCGATATGCCGTTGTGGAAGCCGGCCGGCTGGTAGACCGCCTGCGCCTGGTAGGACTCACGAAAGCCGGGGATGTCCTCCCACGAGTGGATGCGCCCCGCGCGCGCCAGGATCTGTTGCACCCCGGGGGTGTGTCGGGTGTAGCGCGCGCTGGCGTGCTGCTCGAAGGTGGTCGGGTCGTAGCCCACGTTCAGGACCGGGACGTGCGTTCCGTCTTCCGGAGAGATGCCCATCAGCCCGACGGCGTCGGCACCCGTGCGGTGGACGAGCGACTCGGCCAGCAAGCGGCAACGCGTTGTTGCGCGTGTCTCGAGCGCATCGGCGAGGAACTCGTGACAGGAGTGATCCACGTCACTCAGTCTATAGGGCCAATGTTTCAACCGTTAGTCCTTTCGGTGACGATTTTGCCTTCGGCCTGACTCGTCCTGGAGCGAGTTACGTACTTCGGCCGATGTCGCCGCTCCCCTCCGTGTTCCTACGCTCGCCGCTCACGGATGCCGGGTCCGCAACAACGACCTGGAAGTAGCGAGAGGACACCGCTGTGCGGACGATAGATCTCACCGGGAAGCGCGCGATCGTGGTCGGAGGAGCGACCGGCATCGGTCGTGCCAGTGCCTGGGCGCTGGCCGAGGCAGGTGCCGAGGTGGTCACGCTCTCGCGGCGCGACGAGCCCCTCGCCTTCGAAGGCTCCTCCGAGGTGGCCGCGCGCATCAGCCACCGGGCGCTCGACATCTCCAGGACCGCGGACGTCCCGCGAGTCTTCGGCGAACTGGAGGCAATGGGCGCGGTGGACATCGCAGTCCTCAGCGCCGCCGTGATCGAGGCCGCGCCGGTTGACGCGTGCGAGGACGACCTGTGGCGCCGCCACATGGACGTCAACGTCGACGGGATCTTCGCGTGCACCCGTGCGTCGGTGCGCCACATGCTGACGCGTGGCACCGGCAAGGTGGTGGTGATCGGCTCGGTCTCTGGCATGGTCGGCAACGCCGGCTTCTCCGCGTACTGCGCGTCGAAGGGGCTGTGGGTCAACCTGGTCCGCCAGATGGCGCTCGACTGCGCCCCGCGTGGCGTCAACGTCAACGCGGTGCTTCCCGGCTTCACCAGCACCGAGCTCGCCGACCTCTACGACGAGCAGACGAAAGCGACCATCGCCGCCGCCGTTCCGGTCCGCCGGTGGGCGGCACCCGCTGAGATCGCCGACGCGGTCCTGTTCCTCTCATCGCCGATGGCCGACTACGTGCACGGCGTGAACCTCCCCGTCGACGGCGGCTACCTCGCCGCCGGCCCGATCTGACCCTCCGAGGAGATCCCATGCGCAACCCCGATGTCCGCGCCTACACCGACCGCCTCTCCTACGAGCGCGGCGACCTGCTCAGCGTCCACGTCCAGGCCGCTGGTCCGGTCGACGTCCGCCTCGTCCGGCTGCGGAGCTCGTCGGCGAACGACAGGTCGCTCGACCAGGCGGTGTCGTGGTCCGCCGCCGGCAGGTACGACGCTTCGGACCAGCCGACGTGCGTGGGCTCGTTCCTGCACGGCGCCCCGGGGTCCCTCGCCCGTGCCAACGCGCCGGCGACGACATTGGGCGCGTTCGTGTGGTCTGGCAACGTCGCGGCGCAGCCCGTCCAGACCCTGGTTGCCCTGGCGGACGGCCTCGCGCTTCAGTTGATCGACGGCGAGCCGGCGCTGGTCGACGGCGACGTAACCCTGGTCGCCACCGGCCGGCGCCTCGAGAACCACCAGTGGCACCTCGTCGCGGGCATGGTCGACGGGGCGACGGCGACGGTGGTCGTGGTGCCGGTCGACTCCCTCCGCGGCGCGGCAGCCGTCGCGCGCACAGGTCGTGCCGGCCGCCCGGTCGACCTGACGCGACACATCACTGTCGCAGGCCGGTCGGGGCGCGCGGTCGAGGTGGTCGATCAAGGTACGTGCGGGCTCGCCGACGAGCTGTTCACCGGCAAGATCGAGCGGCCGTTCGTGTGCGCGGCCGCTCTGACCGAGTCCGACCTGGAGGACGTCGCTGCCGGCCGACGGGACGTGGCTACCCTCGACCTCGTCGCCGGCTGGGACCTTGCCTTCCAGCACGGCGACGACCCGGCCGAGGCCCGCCCGCTCGCGCCCGGCCAACCCGCAGGCAGGCTGGTCAACGGTCCCGCCCGGGCGGTCACGGGCCGGACCTTCACGGGTCGCTGCCTCGACTTCACGAGGGTGCCCGACCAGTACGCCGCCGCACACTTCCACGCGACCGACCTCGTCGACGCCCGCTGGGCCCCGGTGGTGGCAGCACCCCTGCCCGCGGACCTGTCCAGCGGCGTGTACGGCGTCGTCGTCAGCAACGAGGACGGCGAGGACGTCGTCCCGATCACGGTCGTGCCGAAGCAGGACGACCCGCGCCAGAAGGTGCTGGTGGTCCTGCCGACCTTCACCTACCTGGCCTACGCCAACGAGGCGCTGTTCAACGGCCTCGACGCCTCCGCCATGACCGACCAGGAAGTCGTCGTCGCCGACGAGGACCTCGCTCACGTGGGCGATCCGTCGTACGGCCTGTCCATGTACGACCACCACCCCGACGGAAGCGGGGTGATGCTGTCCGCCGCCCGGCGACAGATCGTCAACATGCGCCGTGGCTACCGGATGTGGATCGTCGGTGCAGGTCGCGCCTTCTCCTCTGACATGTACCTCGTCGAGTGGCTCGCGCGACGAGGCATCGACGCCGACTTCGCCACCGACCACGAGATCCACCTCCGCGGCGCGGACTACCTGCGTCCGTACGCCGCCGTGATCTCCGGCTCACACCCGGAGTACACGTCGGAGGAGATGCTGGACGCGTTGACCGACTACCGCGGCGGCGGTGGTGGCCTGCTCTACCTCGGCGGCAACGGCTGGTACTGGGTGACCGGCGTCCTGTCCGATGCACCGCTGGTGGTCGAGATCCGGCGCGGCCAGGCGGGGGTGCGGTGCTGGGAGTCGCTGCCGGGAGAGGTCGCCCTCATGTCCACCGGGCTCCCCGGTGGGCTCTGGCGCCACCGCGGCCGGGCACCGCAACAGCTGGCCGGCGTGGGATTTGCCGCCCAGGGCTGGGGACGCTCGGAGCCCTACTACCCGTCCGATGCTGCGAAGGACCCCGAGCACGCCTGGATCATGGCCGGAGTCGACGAGGACCCGATCGGTGCCTATGGCGCGGTCATGGGCGGAGCCGCGGGCGACGAGATCGACCGCGCCGACGTAGCGCTGGGCACACCCCCCGACGCGGTGGTGCTGGCCTCGTCGCGCGATCACACCAACTTCTACCAGCGGGTCGTCGAGGAGATCGCGATGAACCTGCCCGACCACGGAGGCGGTCAGCAGGATCCCGAGGTCCGTGCCGACATCGTCTACTTCCGCACCCCGGGCGGAGGAGAGGTCTTCTCGACCGGATCCATCGCATGGTCCGGCGCCCTGCTGCACCACGACGGTCGCAACGGCGTCTCCCGGATGACCGAGAACGTGATCCGTGCGTTCGTCGCCCGTCGCGAGGCCTGAGATGGGTCAGCGGAACACGTGCCCCGAAGCGCCTGACCTGCTCGTTGCCAGCGGCGTCACGAAGCGGTACGGCGCCAACGTGGCACTCGCCCCGACGGACTTCGCCGTGGCGGCGGGCGAGGCGGTTGCCGTCCTCGGTGAGAACGGCGCGGGCAAGTCGACCCTCGCCAGGATCCTCACCGGCGCCCTGCGTCCTGACGCCGGAACGATCACCGTGGCGGGCGACGGGGTCACGCTTGGCTCGCCGCGTGACGCGCTGCGACGGGGGATCGCCCTGATCCCGCAGGAGCTGGCCCAGGTACCGCAGCTGACCGTTGCCGAGAACATCATGCTCAACCGGCTCCCGGGACGGTACGGCCTGACCTCGACGCAGGGAATTGAGGCGGCGGCCGCGGATCTGATGCGAAGACTCGGGCTCTGGGTCGAGCCCTCGGCGCCGATGGCACGGCTCGGCGTGTCCGACCAGCAGGTCGTCGAGATCGTCAAGGCACTCGGCCGCGACTCGCGAGTGCTGATCCTCGACGAGCCCACCGCCGCGCTGACCGAGGACGAGGCGACGCGGCTCTATCGCGTCCTCGACGCGCAGCGGGCGCAGGGCATCGGCATCGTGGTGATCTCCCACCACCTCGAGCAGGTGACTCGATTCGCGGATCGCCTCGACGTCTTCCGCGACGGCAGCCGAGTCCTTTCCGCTCTGCCGTCCTCCACCACCCCGTCCGGCCTCATCGCGCACATGATCGGATCCCGTGGTGCTCCGGCCGGACCCGCCCGCTCCAGGCCGACGGCGGGGCCGGTGGTCCTCGACGTCGCGGACTGGTCGGTGCCGGGCAGGCCGGGACTGGTGGACGTCACGCTGCAGGTCCGTCAGGGAGAGGTGCTGGGGGTCTACGGCATCCGTGGCTCGGGCGCTGGCCTGCTCGCGGAGACACTCGGCGGCCGCCGTCGGGACGTCCGGGGCACCGTGACGATCGACGACCGGCCTCCCGCAGTCCTGACGAGCCCCGGCGCGGCCATCCTGGCCGGCATCTCCTACGTTCCCGCCGATCGCAAGCGCGACGGGCTGGTGCTCGGCCAGCCCATCCGGACGTCAGCCGCCATGCTCGTGCTGCGCCGGATCACCCGCTGGGGTGTGCTGCGAGCGGAGGCCGAGTCCGCTGTCGCCCGCTCCTACGCCGGCCGGTTCCGGCTTCGGCACGCCTCCCTCGGCCAGCCGGTGGGCCAGCTCTCGGGCGGGAACCAGCAGAAGATCCTGCTCACCAGCCGGCTCGCCGCCGATCCCCGGGTGCTGGTGGCCCACGAGCCGACCCGGGGGGTCGACGTCGGCGCCCGCCACGAGATCCACGAGGCGTTGCGCGCACTGTCCGATGCCGGCACCGCAGTGCTCGTCGTGACCTCGGACGTGGAAGAGGTCGTCGATGTCAGTGACCGGGTGGTCGTGATCCGCGACGGCCGGGTCGTCGCCGAGCTCGTCGGCGACGCCATCACCCAGGACAACGCCGTGCACCACGCGGCCGCTTAGGAGCAGACATGACCATCGAGACCCAGCAACGTGCGATCGCCGGCCATGCCAGAACCGACGCGCCAGGCGGCAGCAGGGCAGCGTCCCTGCGTCAGGGCGCCGTTCAGTCTCTTGGCATCGCCGGCTTCCTGCTCGCGTTGGTCGTCGTGTTCTCTGTGTCGACGCCTCGTTTCCTGACCGACGACAACCTCGTCGGGATCCTGACCAGCGTCGCCTTCATCGGCGTCGTGTCGCTCGGCCAGACCATGGTGATCATCGCCGGCGGCTTTGACCTCTCCGTTGCAGGTGTGGCACCACTGGCCGCGGTCGTCTATGCCCAACAGGTGAATGACGGGCGGCCGATCATGCTGGCGCTCGTCATCGCACTGGCAACCGGCGCCGCCGTAGGCGTCGTCAACGGCCTGATCGTCACCAAGGGCGGCATCAACCCGCTGATCACGACCCTGGGCACGCTGTCCGTCTCCGGTGGCATCGCCTTCTCCCTCGTCAGCGGGCAGAGCGTGCCGATCGACGACATGGCTGCCGGTTTCATGGCCGAGACCGATCTGTTCTGGCTGCCCAACCAGGTCTGGCTCTTCGCGCTGGCTGCCGTCGCCCTTGCCCTGGTGCTCCGGTTCACCGTCTACGGGCGGTCGCTCTACGCGATCGGCGGCAACCGCGAAGCAGCACGTCTCGCCGGCATGCGCACCGATGCCCTCGCCGTCAGCACGTACGTCGCCAGCGGCGCCTTCGCCGCACTGGGCGGCGTGATCCTCGCCAGCCAGCTGCTCGCCGGTGACGGCAACCTCGGCAAGGACGCCGCGCTCCTGTCGGTCGCGGCGGTAGTGCTCGGTGGTGGGTCCTTGCTCGGCGGCGCCGGTGGCGCGCTGGGCACTGCGGCAGGTGTCCTGGTGCTCGGCACCTTGGCCAACGGACTGACCCTGCTGCACGTCTCGACCTTCTACCAGCAGATCGCCACGGGCGCCGTGCTGCTGGCGGCCGTCGGCTTCAGCCGACTGCGCGGCGTGATCGACCGATCAGCCCGATGAGACCCCCGTCGGCACCGTGTCGTCGGTACAACCCTGGAGGAAGCATGGAACTGCGTATCGGTAGTCCGGGCGCTGCCCGCGGGTGGCGACACCCCCTGACCTCGGTCGCGGTCGTCGTCGCCCTGACGCTCACCGGCTGCAGCAGCTCGGGCGGCAGCGGCGAGGGCTCGGGTGACGGACCGCTGGCTGGCCGCACGATGGCCTACACGAACGCGACGGATGCTGCGCCGCTGTACGTCACGATGCGGGATGGCGTGAAGACGGCGGCTGAAGAGACGGGCGTCGAGCTCGAGACGTACGACAACAAGCTCGACGCGGCGACCGTGTCGCAGAACGCCACTCTGATCGGCCAGGCGAAACCCGACTTCGTGCTGTCGTACAACCCCATCGAGGGTGTGTACGCCTCGATCGAGCGGATCTACCAGCGAGCCGACATCCCGTGCATCGCGGTCAACACGCCCGGCAAGGACTACTGCCAGTGGTTCAACCTCAGCAACCCCGAGTTGTGCACCGACACCGCGAAGGCCGTCGGCACGGTCGCGAAGGAGAGGGGGTGGACGGGTGACGACACGACCGTGCTCCTGGTCAATGCGGCGAGCTTCGGCGAGCAGATCAACAACTGCAACGCGTACTTCTACCGCGAGATCGCCACGTGGATCCCGGGTCTCCAGGTGATCGACGAGATCGACGAGCTGACGACGACCACTTCGATCCTGGGTGACTCGATGGTCCAGGTGGACGGACAGGCACAGCGGGCGCCGTCGTACGACGCCGTGCGGCGTGCCCTGTCGGGAATCCCTGCCGATCGCAACCTGGTGGTCTACTCCGTCGCGGACGATTCCACCCTCGGCGCCTGGCAGGCAGTGGACCAAGCCGGTCGAGGAGGCCAGACCCTGACCGCCGGGCTCGGCGGCTCTCCCGAGGCGCTCGACCAGCTGCGGACGAACCCGAGCTGGGTCGCGCAGGGCGATATGTTCATCGGGCACTGGGGCCAGTACCTGATGGCCATGGCGGCTGCTATCGAGGACGGCGTGGACCTGCCGTTCCAGACGCTCGCGCCCGAGGCGGTCCTCACCAAGGACTTCGCGATCGAGGACTCCATCGTGGCGCCGATGACCGACTACTACCGCGACGGTGACCCGGACGCGTACCAGCTCCCGCCCCTGGTCCCCGTCGCCGATGGCGAGACCGTCTTCGGTACCAGAGAAGTCGGCAACGACTACCTCGCCGATACCGGCGTGCTTCAGCTCTTCGGGAACGTCAAAGACCTTCGCTGAGACCTTCCTTCACCTTGGTCGGCCGCGGCCCGAGTGCCGCGGCCGGCTGCGACATGGGATCAGAACCCGGCGTATCGGATGCGGCGGATGTAGCCGTACGTGTCTCGCTGCCGAATAACGCACGAGGTTTCGCTGGAGCGTCGTGGAGGCTCCCCGAGGCCTGGGTCTTGGGGACACCTTGGTGACAGTTGAGTACGCCAGAGAGCGCCGATCGACGACGAAGCACCTTGATTTTCGCTCAGCCGCACGCCTCGCTGCCGCCTGCCAGCGCGAAAGCCGTCTGACGACGGATCAGAAGGTTTGGGGCTCGAATTCCCACAGGCGCTTTCGTCACTTCCGGGATCGGGTGCCCGGTCGGTGGGCCGGGCCATCCGTAACACATCGTTCACGGACGGACCCGACCCGCGGAAACATCCGCCGCCTTGACTGTTCCCGACCCACCGATCGACAGGTGGGGCGCCCCTAGGGTTCCGTTCCCGCTCGTCGGGAGGTCTGGTCCGAGAGGGGAGGCGGAGCACCGGCAGCACGCTCCGTTCCACGGCGGGACAAAAACCCGGGAGGCCTCAGGCCCCGGGTTGCCCCTGCGCATTCCGGGCTCACAGCTCGGAGGCAGCAATGAGCATCTCGACAGACCAGGTGGCGGCCAGCGACCTCCGGACCTTCGGGTACCGGCAACAGCTCTCGAGGCGGGTGGGGACCTACGCGTCCTTCGCCGCCGGATTCTCGTTCGTCTCGATCCTGACCACCGTCTTCCAGCTCTTCGGGCTGGGCTACAGCTTCGGCGGTACGGCGTTCTTCTGGACCTGGCCGGCCGTCTTCGCCGGTCAGCTGATGGTGGCGCTCTGCTTCGCCGAGCTGGCCGCCCGCTACCCGCTCTCCGGCGCCATCTACCAGTGGGCGCGGCGCCTCGGCGGGTCCGTCGTCGGGTGGGCCGCCGGGTGGACGATGGTCCTGGCGCAGACCATCACGGTCGCGGCGGCGGCGATCGCGCTGCAGGTGGTGCTCCCCTCGGTGTGGAGCGGGTTCCAGGTGATCGGCACCGACACGGCCCTCGCCTCGCGCGACGGTGCGGCCAACGCCGTCCTGCTCGGCTGCCTGCTCCTGGCCGCGACGACGACGCTGAACGCGCTCAGCGTGCGGATGACCGCGATCGTGAACTCGGTGGGTGTCACCTGCGAGCTGATCGGTGTCGTCCTCCTCGTGATCCTGCTGTTCGGCCACGCCGAGCGGGGTCCGTCCGTCGTGCTGCACACCACCAACCTCGACGCGAGCACCGGGTACGTCGCCCCGCTGCTGATCTCCGCGCTGATGGCGGCGTACGTCCTGGTCGGGTTCGACAGCGCTGGTGAGCTCGCCGAGGAGACCCACAACCCGCGGGCGACGACGCCGCGCACGATCCTGCGCGCCATGACGGCGTCGGGCCTCGCCGGTGCCTTCCTCATCGTCGCCGCGCTGATGGCCGCGCCGAGCCTCGGCGCCGACGACCTCGGCCTGGGTGGCCTGCCGTAC
Source organism: Nocardioides sp. SRI_004 (assembly GCF_057586415.1). NCBI lineage: Bacteria > Bacillati > Actinomycetota > Actinomycetes > Propionibacteriales > Nocardioidaceae > Nocardioides > Nocardioides sp. SRI_004. The sequence goes on along the minus strand of NZ_JBYCZV010000026.1, from coordinate 15,345 downwards.
GTCATCACCAGCCAGCTCGACACGACCGTCGGCAAGCTGCTGCTCCTCGACGTCGCCTTCGCGGTGTGCGTCTGCACCCTCGCGATCCAGACCGCGGCCGCCCGGATGATCTTCTCGATGGCGCGCGACGACGTGCTGCCCTTCTCGTCGCGACTCCGCGTGGTGTCGCCCCGGACCGGCACCCCGGTGCTGGCGACCGTCGTCCCCGGCGTGGGCGCGGCGCTGTGCCTGCTCGTGAACGTCGGCAACGCCGGCCTCTTCCTCGGCCTGGCGAGCGTCTGCATCATGCTGCTCTACATCGCCTACCTCATGGTGACCGCGCCGCTGCTGCTCCGGCGCCTCCGGGGCGAGGCGCTCCCGGAGGGCACCGACGAGAACGGCCGGCCGCTGCTCTCCCTCGGGCGCTGGGGGATCGTCGTCAACGCCGTCGCGGTCGTCTACGGCGCCCTGATGACGATCAACCTCGCCTGGCCCCGCGCCGAGGTCTACGACCCGGCCGGCGAGGGCTGGTACCTGCACTACCTCCCGCTGGTGACGCTCGCGGTGACCGCCGCCGGCGGTGCGATCGCGTACGCCGTCCAGCGCCGCGCCTACCACGAGGCGATCGGCCAGCCCCTGCCCGCGCGGGCGCCCAGCTTCGGCGCCGGCCTCGTGGAGGAGGGGGCATGAGCACGACGTACCGCCACGAGATGCCCGGCGGAGCCACGTGGTCGGCCACCGTCCCCGCGGGCCGCTCGATCACCATCACCGCGCTCGGGCCCGACGCCAACGCCTCGCTGCTGCTGTTCGCGGCCGACCGCCTCGACCGGCTCAACCTCCCGGACACCCTCAAGGCCCAGATGTCGGCGTGCGTCCGCCCGCCGATGACCCTGATGTCGGACCGGGGGCTCGCCCTCGCCTCGGTGACCCACTCCACCCTGGCCTGGCACGACTGCCTCACCGGCTTCGGGCACGAGGCGCACCTTGCCCGCTTCGCGCCGACGTCGTACCAGGTCGAGCGGAACGACTGGCGACGCCCGGCCCGCTCGGAGCTCCTGCTCGAGCTGGCGAAGTACGGCCTCGGCGAGGCCGACCTGCACGGGTGCGTCAACCTGTTCACGAAGGTCGCGATCGCCGACGACACCGCTGCCTCGCTCGCCTGGCAGGCCGGGCACACGGTCGCCGGCGACACCGTCACCCTGCGCACCGAGGTCGACCTGCTCGTCGTGCTCAGCACGGCCCAGCACCCGCTCGCCACCTTCGACCACCCGGTGGCAGGGGTCGAGGTCGCCGTCGGACCGGCCGCACCGGTCGCGGCCGACGACCCGAGCATCGCTTTCCGCGACGAGACGGCCCGCTCGCTCGAGATGAGCCGGAGGGTCCTGGCATGACCGCGACGATCGACGACACGATCCGGATCGACACCGTCGTCGGCGCCGGCGACGGAGCACTCCTCGAGCTGCCGGCCGGTGCGACGCTACGGATCGTCGACCTGCACGGCAACCAGGCCGTCGACACGCTCCTGTACGACGCCCACGACGTCAACAACCGCTACTCCGCCTTCGACACCGTGCGCGAGCAGGGAGCGGTCTACCTCACCACCGGCTCCCGGCTGCTCTCGACCCGGCTCGACGAGCTCGCGGTGATCAGCGACGACACCTGCGGACGCCACGACACCATCGGCGGCGCCTGCGCCCAGGAGTCCAACGTCATCCGGTACGGCGAGCACACCCGGCACCAGCACGCCTGCCGCCAGACCTTCCTCCGGTACGGCGCCCCGGCGGGCATCGGGCAGCGCCAGCTCGGCCACAACATCAACTTCTTCATGAACGTGCCCGTCCAGCCCGACGGCGCCCTGAAGTTCGACGACGGGCTGTCGGGGCCGGGGAAGTACGTCGAGCTCCGGGCGTCGCGGGACCTCCTCGTCCTGATCAGCAACTGCCCGCAGCTCAACAACCCGTGCAACGGCTGGGACCCCACCCCCGTCCGGCTGATCGGCCGGTGGGCGTGATGGGGAAGCTCACGATCCTGCGTCCCGGGGTGCAGACGACCGTGCAGGACGGCCGGGGACGCACCGGCTACTGGGACGTCGGCGTACCGCCGTCGGGCGCCTTCGACGACCTCACCTTCGCCCTGGTGGCAGCAGCGGTCGGCAACCCGACGTACGTCGGCGGGCTGGAGTGCGTCGTCACCGGACCTGTCCTGACCACCGACGAGGACCGGCTGGTCTGCGTCGGGGGCGCCGCTCGGCAGGCGACCATCGACGGCCGGCTCCTGTCTCCCGGCGAGGTCCGGTGGCTCCGCGCCGGGGCGGTCCTCGACGTCGGCCCGCTCGACGGTCCAGGCATGCGCGGGTACGTCGCCGTGGCCGGCGGGCTGGACGTGCCGCGGGTGCTGGGGAGCAGGTCGACCTTCGTCCTCGGTGGGTTCGGCGGGCTCGACGGACGCGCCCTGGTCGAGGGTGACGTGGTCCCGCTCGGGCCGCTGCACAACCAGCTGGCGCCCAGCGTCGTGTGCCTCCCGGAGATGGGTGACACGTGGACGCTGCGCGTGATCCCCGGTCCGCACGGGGCCCCTGACCACCTGACTCCCGAGGGCGTGGAGGAGTTCTTCGCGACGACCTGGACGGTCGACCACCGCGCCGACCGCACGGGGATCCGGCTGGTCGGCCCGACCCCGTCGTGGTCGCGCACCGACGGCGGCGAGGCGGGCCTCCACCCCTCGAACCTGCACGACTCGGCGTACCCGGTCGGCGGGATCATGCTCTCGGGGGACACGCCGGTGATCGTGGGCGTCGACGGTCCGTCGCTCGGTGGCTTCGTCGTCCCGGCGGTCACCATCGAGGCGGACCGCTGGATCCTCGGGCAGCTCCGGCCGGGCGACCGGGTCCGGCTCGTGGCGGTGACGCCCGAGGAGGCGACCGCCGCCCTCGCCGCCCGCACCGTCCACCTCGGCTACCCCGCCGACCCCGAGACCCTGCACGGCAGCACCAGCGCCCCCGAGCGGACCTCGTCGGCGACACCGGCCGGGTCGGAGCGCCCCGCGGCCCTGGTCGAGCGGCCCGCCGACGGCCACCAGCCGGCCTTCACGATCCGTCCCTCCGGCGACCGGCACCTGCTGGTCGAGGCCGGGCCGATGGAGTTCGACCTGACCGTGCGGGTCTGGATCCACCTGCTGGCCAACGCGCTGCGCGCGCACCGGCCGGCCGGCGTCGCGGAGATCGTCGAGGGCGTCCGCTCCCTCCTCGTCGCCGTCGACCAGACCGCCCTCCCGCTGGCCCGGCTCGCCGGCCTGCTCGGCGAGCTCGCCACCGGCCTGGACGACCCGGCGACGGCGGTGCTCGACGCCCGCTCGGTGACCCTGCCGATCGCCTTCGACCACCCGAAGGCGCACGAGGCCATGCGCCGCTACTCCACCGTGAACCCCGACGCCCCGTGGAGCCCGGACAACGTGGAGTTCATCCGCCGCGTCAACGACCTCGACGCCCGGGACGAGGTGTTCGACATCGTCGCCGCCGCGACCTACCTGGTCGTCGGCCTCGGCGACGTCTACCTGGGAGCCCCGGTCGCCGTGCCGATCGACCCGCGGCACCGGCTGGTCACCACGAAGTACAACCCCGCCCGCACCTGGACCCCGCAGAACGCGGTCGGGATCGGCGGCATCTACCTCTGCGTGTACGGCATGGAGGGGCCCGGCGGCTACCAGCTCGTGGGCCGCACGGTCCCGGTCTGGCGGCTCTCCGAGCGCGATCCCCAGCCGTGGCTGCTGCGCCAGTTCGACCGGATCAGGTTCGTGCCGGTCTTGGCGGAGGAGCTCGCCGACGCCCGGGCCGACATCAAGGCCGGCCGGACGGACCTGGTCACCGCACCCGCCACGTTCTCCGTCAGCGAGGTGCGCGACCTGGAGCTGGCGCACGCCGACGAGATCGCGCCGCTGCGGGCGCGTCGGCGCGACGCCTTCGTGGCCGAGCGCGCGAGGTGGGGCGCATGACGACCTGGATCTCGCGGGTCGACCCCGCCCCGGCGCTGCCCGGGCCGCTCCACGGGCTGCGCTTCGCGGTCAAGGACAACATCGACGTGACCGGCGTGCCGACCACGGCGGGGGACCCGCGGCGCACCACCCCCGCCACCGGGCACGCACCGGTCGTCGACCGGCTGGTCCGTGCCGGTGCCGTGGTCGTCGGCAAGACCAACCTCGACCAGTACGCCACCGGTCTCGTCGGGACCCGGTCGCCGTACGGCGCCTGCAGCTCGGTCCTCTCCGACGAGCATGTCAGCGGCGGGTCGAGCTCGGGCAGTGCGGTCGCCGTCGCCCGCGGCGAGGTCGACTTCGCCCTCGGCACGGACACCGCCGGCAGCGGGCGCGTCCCGGCGGCCTTCAACGGGATCGTCGGCATCAAGCCCAGCAAGGGCCTGGTCTCCACCCGCGGGGTGGTGCCGGCCTGCCGGACCCTGGACTGCGTCACCGTCTTCGCCCGCGACGTCACGACCGCGCGGGCGGCGTACGAGCAGATGGTCGGGTACGACGCCGAGGACCCCTACTCGCGCCGGCTCGAGCAACGTGCGGTCCCGGCGTCGTACACCATCGGCGTGCCGGACCTCCCGCTCGACCTCGACCCGGAGCACGCCGCGGCCTGGGCGGAGGCGGTCGCGGCGGCGGAGGCGCTCGGCGAGGTGCGGCGCATCGACGTCGGCGCGTTCCTGGAGGCCGCCCGGCTGCTCTACTCCGGGCCGTGGCTGGCCGAGCGCTGGCTCGCCTTCGGCGATGCGCTCGACGAGGACGACGCCGTCGACCCGACGGTCCGCTCGATCGTCCGCAACGGCGCCTCCCTGACCGCAGCCGACGCCTTCGCCGGGCTCACCCGGCTGGCCGAGCTGGCCCGGCAGAGCGAGGCCGCGTGGGCCGAGGTCGACGTCCTGCTGCTCCCGGTGACCCCCGGCCACCCGACGCTGGCCGAGGTCGCCGGGGACCCGGTCGGGGTCAACAGCAGGCTGGGCACGTTCACGAACATGACCAACCTGCTGGACCTCTGCGCGATCGCGGTCCCCGGCCCGTCCAGGTCCGACGGCCTCCCGTTCGGTGTGCAGCTCCTCGCGCCGGCCGGTGGCGACGACCTGCTCGCCGAGCTCGGCGCCCGCTGGTGCGGTGAGCCGGGCCTCGGGCTCGTGGCGTCGGCCGGGGACGGCGACGACGAGCAGGACACCGTGCTCCTCGCCGTCGCCGGTGCGCACCTGAGCGGGCAACCGCTCAACGACACCCTGGTCTCCCGGGGGGCCGCGCTGGTGGGCACCACCCGCACCGCGCGGGACTACCGGATGTTCCTCGTCGACGGACCCCTGCCGCGCCCTGGCCTGACCCGGCTGCCCAGGCCGACCCACGCACCGGGCCGGGGACTCGAGGTCGAGGTGTGGCGTCTCCCCGCCCGCGAGCTCGGTGGTTTCGCCACGACGGTCGTTGCCCCGCTCGCCCTCGGACCACTGGAGCTCGCCGACGGCAGCGAGGTGCTCGGCTTCCTCTGCACCGCCGACGCCGCCCGGGCCGACCGCGACATCACCCGTCACGGCGGCTGGCGTGCCTACCTGGCCTGGCGGGCGCACCAGCGGGAGCGGCGCGCGGCCTGGCGCCGGTTCGGGCACTGGGCCAGCCTGGCCCTGCGCCGCGGGTGGTGACGAGGTTGCGTCCAGCTGCCCTGACCGACGCCGACCCGTCGCGCTCTGGAGATCCGCGCGCGAGCGGCGTACCGTCGGGGTACTGAGGATTCTCCGAGTCTCGCCACCCAGGGCGTCACCATTCTTGGTCGAACGACTAGCCCAGGGATCGGCGATGAGACCTCCCCGTTCACCCGCGTTCTCCGCGTCCGTACGCGCGCGCGGCGCCGACCCGAACGGTGCGTACGTCGACGTGGCCGGTGACCTCGACCTCGAGGGCCGTGAGCTGCTGGACGCGGCGGTCATCACGTGCCTGCACGCCCGGCCTCCGCGGGTCCTGCTGGACCTCCACCGCGTGACCTTCATGGACTGCGCCGGGACGAAGGGCCTGCTGGCCTGCCGCGTCCGGGCCGCCGCCGAGGATGCGCGTCTGGTCGTGGTCGAGCCCAGCATCGCGGTCACCCGGGTCCTGACGCCGGAGGTCGCCGTCGTGCTGGGTGTGGACGCTGCCTCCGGGACGTCCGGGAGCGTGCCGAGCCGTCGGCTGGAGTGCGTCCCGTGCGGCAGGAGGACTCCCCACGTCGTGGGCGAGCAGACCGTCGGCACGGACGGTGGAGTGCTCGTGCAGTGGTGGCGCTGCACGGAGTGCGAGGAAGGCAACGCCATTGGTTGAGGAGTGCGCCCCGCCCGTTCGAGCATCGAGGGGGAGGTGCGGCGATGCTGCTGTTCGAGAGCTCTGACCTGAGCCAGACCGAGGAGTTCCTCGCGGCCAGCTATGCGCCGATGCGGATCGCCAGCACGACGGGCACGGCCGCCGCGCGCATCGCGCGCGTGGCGTCCGCGGCGATCAACGTCGATCGCGTCGTGTTCGACTTCGAGATGTCGTACGACGTGGAGCCGCTCGGCCGGATCTGCCTGTGCGACGTCACGTCCGGCGCGATCGAGGACCACGGCCCCGACGGGAGCGAGGCCCAGGCCTTCGGACCCGGTGAGATGTTCACACTGGCGCCGCCGGACCGCCCCTACGCCGGGAAGGTCAACCACGCGAGCTACACGGTGACCATGATCGACCCGGCGATCCTCAACGACGTCGCCTCGCCCGCGGGCGGGGAGGTCATCGAGCTGCTCGACCACCGGCCGACCAGCGCCGACGCCGCCCGGCGGCTCCGCGCTGCCATCGACCACCTCGACCAGGCGGTCCTGTCCGACCCCGTGGCGGCGGCGAGCCCGCTCCTGCTCGGCGCCGCGGCCCGGTATGTGGCCGCCCAGGTGCTCGCCGCGTTCCCGAGCACGGCTCGCCTCGACGCCCGTACGACGGACAGCCGCGACGCGCACCCGGCCGCCCTGCGCCGCGCGGTCGCCTTCATCGAGGACAACGCCGACCTCGACATCACGCCGGCCCAGGTCGCCGGCTGGGCCCACGTCAGCGTCCGTTCGCTGCAGCTGGCCTTCCGGCGCCACCTCGACACCACGCCGATGGCCTACCTGCGCGAGGTTCGGATGGCACGTGTCCGGCGCGAGCTCGTGGAGGGCGACGGGAGTGTCGGCGTCGCCGAGATCGCGACCCGCTGGGGCTTCCTCCACCAGGGCCACTTCGGGCAGGCCTACCGCCGCGCCTACGGCGAGACGCCGGGTGCGACGCTGCGCGGCGAGGGCCCTGCGCACAGCGGATAGGAAGTCGGCGCTCGTCGGATACCGGTCGGCCGTGCGCCCGCCTACCGTCGAGGGGGAGCGTGATCGTCCACGCCGGAGAGGTGTGCGACATGACCATGGAATCGACCCTGCCCTCGCCCGACCAGCCGGCCGCGTCCCGGTCCGGTGAGCAGGGGCCCAGCCCCCTCGAGCTGGCGAGGAAGCGGCACCGCCCGCCTGCCGGCGGCGCGAGCAGGCAGCTCGAGTGCCTCGCCTGCGAGCGGGTCACGCCGCACGAGCTCGGACCCGCCACCTACGGCCGCGACGGCAGCCTGCTGGTCCAGTGGTGGACCTGTGCCGAGTGCCACGAGGGCCGCACCGTCGGCTGAGGCCCGCCTCCTCCCTTCGTGTGCGATCGACGGGTGCGGGTACCTCCCGGGTCCCATCGACCCCGAGGAGTGATTCCCCCGTGAACGACGAGGTGTTGAAGGCCTATCTGCAGCACCACTGGGTCGGCTCCACGGCCGGGGTGCATGCGTTCCGGCGCGTCGGCCGCAACCACCGCGACCCCGACGCCGCCGCCGAGATCCGCGACCTCGCGGGCGAGGTGGCGGCCGACCGCGAGGCATTGCGCGAGATCATGCGCTCGGTCGGCGTGAGCCCCAGCGCCGTCGGTACGACGGCGGCCCGTGCCGGTGAGCTGCTCGGCCGGCTCAAGCCCAACGGGCGCCTCTTCACCCGGGCGCCGCTGACCGATGTCGTCGAGCTGGAGACGCTCCGGCTCGCGGTGAGCGGCAAGCTGGCCGGGTTCGAGGTGCTGCGCGCCGCCGCGGACGACGACGCGCGGCTCGACCCCTACACCCTGGACCGGCTGATCGAACGAGGTCGGGAGCACGTGCGCACGCTCGAACGCCTGCACGTGCGGGTCTCGCACGACCGGATCATCGCCGACGCCCCCGTGTCATGAAGCTGGTCGTGGTGCCACACCGCCCGCCGTACCGCATCCCTGACCCAGCCCGTCGCTGAGCGGGCCGTAGGGTTCCCGGCGTGCGCATCGTGTCGGTGAACGCCTGGGGTGGAGCGCGGTACGACGACCTGGTCGCCTGGCTGCCGACGACGGCGGCCGACGTGGTCTGCCTGCAGGAGGTGACCCGGACGCCCGACCTCGGCGGCTGGACGCGGTTCGAGGACGACGCGCGGGTGCTGCCCCAGCGGGCGGACCTGATGGCCGACGTGGAGGCGGCCCTCCCGGCGTACGACGGCTGGTTCACGGTGAGCGACTCCGGCCCGGTGACCGACGACACCGGCGCGGTGCACCGGCAGCACTTCGGGCTGGGCCTGTTCGCGGGCCCGGCGACGCTGGTGGTGGGGGCGCGGTCGGCGTACGTGCACGGTCGGTACACCGACCACGGCGACGCCTGGCCGCACAGCAACCGGCCCCGGGCCGCCCAGGTGGCCCGCTTCGAGCAGGACGGCCGCTTCGTCACGCTCGGGCACCTGCACGGCCTGCGCGACGACGCGGGGAAGGGCGACAGCCCCGCGCGGCGCGCGCAGGCGGAGCGGCTCGGCGCGCTGGTCGACGCGATGCGCGAGCCGGGCGACCTCGTCGTGGTGTGCGGCGACCTCAACGTGCTGCCGGACAGCGAGACCTTTGCGGTGCTGGCCGGGATCGGGCTGACCGACCTAGTCGGGACGGCTGACACCCGGACCAGCAACTACCCCAAGCCGGTGCGGCACGCGAGCTACCTGCTGGTCTCCGATCCCGCGGCGGTGCGGGACTTCCGGGTGGTCGAGGCGCCGGAGGTCTCCGACCACCGGCCCCTTCAGCTCGACGTCTGAGGAGCGGCACCGGCCAGTCGCAACGCCAGGTCGGCGTAGTAGTCGCCGATCTGGTCGGGACTCCACTCCCCGTCCTCGCGGTACCACCGGGCGATGTCGATGCCCATCGAGGCCAGCGCCGTCGCGGCCAGGGCCGGGTCGGGGATGTCGAACGCGCCGGCCGCGACGCCGGTGGCGACCAGGTCGCGCAGCTCGCGGTCGATGCCGGTGCGCAGCACGTCGATCTCGGCGCGGTGCTCCGGGCTCAGCGCGGCCAGCTCGTAGTTGAGGATGCGGGCGATCGTGTGGTGCTCGACGTGGAACATCGCGAACCCGCGGGCGACCGCGGCGAGCTGCTCGACCGGGTCGGAGGTCGTCGCCCGTGCTTGCCGTACGACGTCCAGCGCGGCCTGGTGGCCGTCGCGGGAGATCACGTGGAGCAGCTCCTCCTTCGACTTGTGGTGCACGTAGACCGCGGCCGGGCTCATCCCGGCCGCCCCGGCGATGTCGCGGGTGGTGGTGCCGTGGAAGCCCTTCTCGGAGAAGGCGGCCACCGCTGCCGCGAGCAGCCGAGCGCGGGTCGCCTCGGCGCGGGACGGTGAGGCCATCGTCGTACCTCCTCGGGACGCTGCTCGGACTGGTGCTCGGACTGGTGCTCGGGCCGGTGCTCGGGCTGCTGCTTGACGGGGCGGGGGTGCCACGTGCACAGTGGACGCTATCACTAAGCAAGCGCTTAGTAACCGAAGGAGCGAGGACGGCACGTGGGCACGAGGTTCGAGGGGAAGACGGCGATCGTCACCGGCGCGAGCCGGGGGATCGGCCTGGCGATCGCGGAGCGGCTGGTCGCCGACGGCGCCCGGGTCGTGGTGACCGGTCGCAAGGAGGGCGCGCTCGCCGAGGCGGTCGACGCCCTCGGTGGACCGGAGGTCGCGCTCGGCGTCGCCGGCCACGCGGACGACGGCGACCACCAGGCCGAGGTCGTCGAGCGGGCGATCGCGACCTTCGGCAGCGCCGACCTCCTCGTCAACAACACCGGCATCAACCCGACCTACGGGCCGCTGATGGAGATCGACCTCGCGGTCGCCCGCAAGATCGTCGACACCAACTGCGTCGCCGCGATCGCGTGGGCCCAGCAGATGCACCGCCAGTGGCTCGGCGAGCACGGCGGCGCGATCGTCAACGTCGCCTCCGTCGCCGGCCTCCGCCCGGCGCCGGGCATCGCGTTCTACGGCGCCAGCAAGGCCATGCTGATCCACCTCACCCAGGAGCTCGCGGTCGAGCTCGGCCCGGACATCCGGGTCAACGCCGTGGCGCCGGCGGTGGTCAAGACCCGCTTCGCGACGGCGCTCTACGAGGGCCGTGAGGAGGAGGTCGCCGCCGCCTACCCGCTCAAGCGGCTCGGCGTGCCCGAGGACATCGGCAGCGTGGTGGCCTTCCTGCTCAGCCCGGACGCCGGCTGGATGACCGGCCAGACCCTCGTCGTCGACGGCGGGATCACGCTCGGCGGTGGCGTGTGAGCGCCGCCGACCTGCCCGGGCTCGACCTCGGGCGCCTCGCCGGCTGGCTGCCGGGCGTGCTCCCCGACGCGGGCACCGACCTGACGGCGGAGCTGATCGCGGGCGGCAAGTCCAACCTGACCTACACCGTCACCGACGGTACGACGAGCTGGATCCTGCGGCGCCCCCCGCTCGGCCACGTCCTCGCCACCGCCCACGACATGGGCCGGGAGTACCGCGTCATGTCGGCCCTCCAGGGAACCGGCGTGCCCGTGCCGCGCACCTACGCCTTCTGCGACGACACCGACGTCCTCGGCGCGCCGTTCTACCTGATGGAGCGCGTCGCCGGCACGCCCTACCGCCGCGCCTCCGAGCTCGCCGCGCTCGGCGAGGAGCGCACCCGGACCATCTCCGCGCAGCTCGTCGACGCGCTCGCCGCACTGCACGCGATCGACCCCGCGGCCGTCGGGCTCGCGGACTTCGGCCGGCCCGAGGGCTTCCTCGGCCGGCAGGTCGCGCTCTGGCGCAAGCAGCTGGCGGCGTCGTACACGAGGGACCTGCCGGCGGCCGACGAGCTGCACGCCCTGCTCGCCGCCGACGTCCCGACCGAGTCGGCCGCGGGCATCGTGCACGGCGACTTCCGCCTCGACAACGTCCTCGTCGACGACAGCGACCGGGCGACGGCGGTCCTCGACTGGGAGATGGCCACCCTCGGCGACCCGCTGACCGACCTCGCGCTGATGCTGACCTACCACCGCCTCGGCGCCTCGATCGGCGAGGCCGTCACCGACGCGTCGCTCGCGCCCGGCTTCCTCTCCGAGGACGAGATCGTCGCGCGGTACGCCGCCGGCAGCGGGCGCGACCTCTCCCGCTTCGGGTGGTACCTCGGCCTGGCCGCCTTCAAGCTGGCGGCCATCCTCGAGGGCATCCACTACCGCCACCTCGCCGGCCAGACCGTGGGCGAGGGCTTCGCCGACATCGGCGACGCGATCCACCCCCTGCTCGACGCCGGACTCACCGCAATCAAGGAGAAGTAACCGATGGACTTCGGATTCGACGCCCGCACCGAGGAGCTGCGGGCCACGATGCTCGCCTTCATGGACGAGGTCGTCCACCCCGCTGAGAAGGTCTTCCACGAGCAGCTCGAGCAGCTCGACGACCGCTGGGACTGGGACTCCACCCCGGTCATCCAGGAGCTGCGGGCCGAGGCGCGCAGTCGTGGCCTGTGGAACCTCTTCCTCCCCGGTGAGCACGACGGCGTCGCGGGCGCCGGCCTCACCAACCTGCAGTACGCCGCGCTCGCGGAGATCTCCGGGCGCAGCATCCACCTCGCGCCCGCCGCGATGAACTGCGCCGCGCCCGACACCGGCAACATGGAGGTGCTGCACCTCTTCGGCACCGAGGCGCAGAAGCAGCAGTGGCTGGAGCCGCTGCTGAACGGCGAGATCCGCTCGGCCTTCGCGATGACCGAGCCCGACGTCGCCTCCTCGGACGCGACCAACATCGCGATGTCGATCGTGCGCGACGGCGACGAGTACGTCCTCAACGGCCGCAAGTGGTGGATCACCGGTGCGATGAGCCCGAAGTGCAAGGTCTTCATCGTGATGGGCAAGACCGACCCCTCCGCCGAGCGGCACCGCCAGCAGTCGATGGTGATCGTCCCGCGCGACACCCCGGGCCTCGAGGTCGTGCGCGGCATGGAGGTCTACGGGTACGACGACCACGAGCACGGCGGCCACGCCGAGCTCCGCTTCACCGACGTCCGGGTCCCGGTGGGCAACCTGATCGGCGAGGAGGGCGGCGGCTTCGGCATCGCCCAGGCCCGCCTGGGCCCGGGCCGGATCCATCACTGCATGCGCTCGATCGGCATCGCTGAGCGCGCGATCGAGATGATGTGCGAGCGGGCGGAGTCGCGGGTCGCGTTCGGGCGCCCGATCGCCGACCAGGGCACGGTGCGCACCTGGATCGCGGAGTCCCGGGTCAAGCTCGAGCAGCTGCGTCTGCTGGTGCTCAAGACCGCGTGGCTGATGGACACCGTCGGCAACAAGGGCGCGCACACCGAGATCCAGGCCATCAAGATCGCCACCCCCGAGACCGTGCAGTGGATCCTCGACAAGGCGATCCAGGTGCACGGCGCCGGCGGCCTGTCGCAGGACTTCCCGCTGGCCAACATGTACGCCGGCATCCGCACCCTGCGCTTCGCCGACGGCCCCGACGAGGTCCACAAGAACGCCCTCGCGAAGGCGGAGCTGGGTCGGCAGGCGGCCCGGCGCGGCGGGAAGTAACACGCCGTCCACCCGACTACCCGGCGCTTCTCGGCACGACACGCCGGCGACACGCCGCGCAGGGCGCCGACAAGTGGCGGGTAGTTGAGCGAACAGCGTGTTACTGCGCCGTGCGGGCCCGGGCGGACCCGGGAGGCCCGGGCCCGGAGCGCCCGACTCCTGGTCGGGACCGCGAGCCCCCCAGCCCTGCGGTCCCGACCAGGCCGCCACGCTCCCGTCGTGGTGGCTGGTGGTGTCCTAGCGACGCGGTGCGAGCACCGTGCGGCCGGACTGGCGCTGCAGCATGCGGGAGGCCCGCTGGATGCGCAGCAGCATCGCCGCGGACGGGGTGACCGTGCCGCGGACGTAGGTGGACAGGCGGGACGGCGAGGTGCCGATGCGCGAGGCGAACTCGCGCTGCGAGGAGCCGCTCACCGCGACCAGGTGGCGGATCTCGCGGGCGACCTGGTCGCGCTCGCGGTCGCGGCACCACTCCTGGCACTGCTCGATCGAGCTGGCGATCGCCGCGAGGGCCGACGGGCGGTCGGAGGCGCGGCCGATCTCGAGCAGCTGGTCGGCGTACGGGCCCCACGGGCTCGCCGCGATCGCGCCGAGGTGGTTGCGCCACTCGATGATCGAGCCGCGGTCGACGAGGTCGTGCAGCTGGGCGACGCTGGTGATCGGGTCGCCGGACGAGCGCTCCGGGTCGATGTCCTCGAAGACGAGGTTCTGCGCGATGACGGCGCACGTGGTCGCGACGTCCTCGTCCACCCCCGCCGGGACCTGGCGGCCGAGCCGGGCAGCGAGGTCCCACCGGACCAGGCGGCGTACGGCGGTCGTCGTCCACGGCATCGCCGGGTCGGTCTCCAGCGCGACCGACGCCCGGTGCTGCAGCCGGGCGAGGCGCGGCTGCCCGACCTGCGCCGCGAGCTCCACCGTCGCGGCGTAGTCGGCCGGCTCGTCGAAGACGACCAGCGCCACCAGGTTGGCGAGCACCGCGCAACGGGCCGTCGAGCGTGGGTCGTTCTGGTTCTGCTCCAGGATCCGCACGAACTGCTCCCAGACCTCGACGTGCTCGGACGCGACCTGGTCGGCACGGTCGAGCGTCGCGAAGAGGATGCGTCGCAGGGTCGTGCCGGCCTGCACCGGCACGGGGTGGCTGGCGAACTGGTTGCGCAGCTCGGGCGTCGGCGTCGGTGCCGCCTGGGTGCGGGTGGCGAGAGAGCTCATGCGACGTCCTCGGCTGGGTGGGATCTGGCCGCAGGTGCCGTCCCTTCCGCGGCACCTGCACCCACCCAGACGGGTCCCGGCACGGAACATCACGCGGTTTTGCGGATTTGCCCGAACTTTTTTCCCGAGGCACCGTTGTTCCCGATGGCGCCTACGATCAACGGGGGCCGTTCTGCGCCTGGGGGGCGCGCCGGCAGAGCAGGAGACATCGTGACCGCGGACGGAGCCGCAGCGAACAGCACGGACGACGTGCTGCCCTCGGGTGCGCCCGGGAGCGTCGACTTCGACCAGCTCTACCGCGACCACGTCGACGACGCCCGCAAGCTCGCGACGATCCTGGTCGGCGCCGAGCAGGCCGAGGAGCTCGTCGCCGAGTCGTTCGCCCGCGTCCTCGCCCAGCTCCGCGCCGGGCGCGGACCGCGCGACAACTTCCGCGCCTACCTCCACGTCACCATCCGCAACGGCTTCCGCGACTCGCTGCGCGCCCCCCGCGAGGCGCCCGTGTCCGACCAGCCGTGGCTCTTCGACGACGCCCAGCCGCCGACCGAGGAGCTGGTCGAGGACCTCGAGGCCGACACCGCGGCGCACGCGTTCGCGACCCTGCCCGAGTCGTGGCAGAAGGTCCTGTGGCACGTCGAGGTCGAGGGCCGCAAGCCGGGCGAGGTCGCCGACCTGCTCGGCATGCGGGCCGGTGCCGTCTCCTCGCTGGCCCACCGCGCCCGCGAGGGCCTGCGCCGCGCCTACCTCGACCAGCACGTCGTCGCCGAGGCGGCCGCCTCCGACTGCGCCTGGACCCGCGCCCGCCTCAGCCAGTACGTCCGTGGCGACCTCAGCACCCGCGCCGAGGAGAAGGTCGCCGCCCACGTCGGGGCCTGCGAGGAGTGCCTGGCCGCCTACGTCCAGGTCGACCGGGTCAACCGCAAGCTCGCTGCCTGGATCTTCCCGGTCGTCCTGCTCGGTGCCCTGCCCGCCTCCGGCAAGGGCCTGGCCTGGCTCGTCGGCGTCACCGGCCTCGCCGGTGCCGGTGCGTCCGGCAGTGGCGGCGCGGGCGGCTCCAGCTCCTCGAGTACGACGACCACGATCGCCGTCGCCGCCGCGGCTGCCGTCGCGGCCGCGGCCGCCGGGGTCACCATGGTCGTCACGTCGGGCAACGACACCGACCCCGCCTCCGCGGGCGCCGACCCGAGCACGCCCCCGCCGGCCGTCGCGGGCGTGCAGGACGAGGAGGACCCGCCGGCCGATCCCGCGCCGCGCCGCGACCCGGTCGTGCCGGTCGTC